>JAGTJW010000002.1:600000-900000 GCA_023657425.1 Ideonella sp. WA131b | reverse complement strand
AAGATCCAGGGCATCACCAAGGAGATCATGCAGGTGGCGCTGGCGCAGGCCAAGGAAGCGCGCCTGCACATCCTCTCCAAGATGGTCGAGGCCGTGGGCGGCGCCAAGGAAGAGGTGAGCAAGTTCGCCCCGCGCCTGTACACGATGAAGATCAACCCGGAGAAGATCCGCGACGTCATCGGCAAGGGTGGTGCCACCATCCGCGCGCTGACCGAGGAGACGGGCTGCACCATCGACATCGGCGAGGACGGCACCATCACCATCGCCAGCACCGAGGCCGAGAAGGCCGAGTACGCCAAGAAGCGCATCGCCGAGATCACGGCCGAGGCCGAGATCGGCAAGGTCTACGAAGGCCCGGTCACCAAGATCCTGGACTTCGGCGCGCTCGTGAACATCCTCCCCGGCAAGGACGGCCTGCTGCACATCAGCCAGATCGCGCACCAGCGTGTCGAAAAGGTCGAGGACTTCCTGAAGGAAGGCCAGGTCGTGCAGGTCAAGGTGCTCGAGACCGACGAGAAGGGCCGCATCAAGCTCAGCATGAAGTCGTTGCTCGAGCGGCCCGAGGGCATGCCGGAAGAGGCCCCGCGCGAGCGCTTCAGCCGCGACCGCGACGATCGGCCGCGTCGGGACCGTGAGGACCGCCCGCGCCGCGAGCGCAGCGACCGTGACGATCGCCCGCGCCGCGATGCCGCGCCGGCCGAGGGCGGCCAAGGTGGCCCGGGCGATGCCCCGGCCGCCGACGCCGCGCCCGCTGCCGAGCCGCCGAAGCAGCCGGAGTGACACGGTTCATGGGTGCAGCGGCCAGCGCCGGCATGCGCGCCTTCGAGATCGCCCAGCCGGGCGGTCCGGAGGTGCTGCGCGCCTGCACGCGGCCGCGGCCCGAGCTGAAGGCCGGCGAGCTGCTGATCGCCGTGCAGGCCAGCGGCATCAACCGGCCTGATGTTCTGCAGCGCAAGGGCCTGTATCCCATGCCGCCCGGCGTGAGCGACCTGCCGGGCCTGGAAGTGGCCGGCACCGTGATCGCCGGTGACGCGGCCGAGCTCGCCGCGGCCGGCCTGGCCGTGGGCGATGCGGTCTGCGCGCTGGTGGCGGGCGGTGGCTACGCCGAGGTCTGCACCGCGCCGGTGGGCCAGTGCCTGCCGGTGCCCACGGGGCTGACGATGGTGGAGGCGGCGAGCCTGCCCGAGACCTTCTTCACCGTCTGGCAGAACGTGTTCCAGATCGCGCGCCTGCAGCCCGGCGAGACGCTGCTGGTGCAGGGCGGCTCCAGTGGCATCGGCGTCACCGCCATCCAGCTGGCCAAGGCGCTGGGCGCACGGGTCATCGTCACCGCCGGCAGCGACGAGAAGGTGGCGGCCTGCGTGGCGCTGGGCGCCGACCACGGCATCAACTACCGCACCCAGGACTTTGCCGAGGAAACCCGGCGCGTGACCGCTGGCCGCGGCGCCGACGTGGTGCTGGACATGGTGGCTGGCGAGTACGTGCTGCGCGAGCTGAAGTGCCTGGCCGAGGACGGCCGGCTGGCCATCATCGCGACGCAGGGTGGCAACGGCGGCGCCTTCGACGCGGGCCTGGTGCTGCGCAAGCGCCTCACCGTGACCGGTTCCACGCTGCGCCCGCGCAGCATCGCCTACAAGACCCACATCGCGCGCGAACTGCGCACGCACGCCTGGCCCTGGCTCGAGGCCGGCCGCGTGCGGCCCGTGATCCATCGTGTGTTCCAGGCCGCCGAGCCCGGCGCCGCGGCCGACGCGCACGCGTTGATGGAGTCCGGCACGCACATCGGCAAGCTCGTGCTGAGCTGGGCCTGACCCCGTGTCGAACCCGGGAACCGCCGCCATGCCCCTCCGTCGCAAGCTCGTCGTCGGCAACTGGAAGATGCACGGCAGCCGCGCCACCAATGCCGATCTGCTGGCGCAGGTGCTGGCCGCCCGGCCCTTTGGCTGCGACGTGGCCGTGTGCACGCCCTTCGTCTACCTGGCCGACACCGCCATCGCACTGGCCGCGAGCGACCTGCGCTGGGGCGCGCAGGATGTGTCGGCCCACGCGCAGGGCGCCTACACCGGCGAGGTGTCGGCCGCGATGCTGCAGGAGCTGGGCTGCCGCTACGTGCTGGTGGGCCACAGCGAGCGCCGCGCCTACCACGCCGAGAGCGACGCGCTGGTGGCCGCCAAGGCCCAGGCCGCGCTGGGCCGCGGCGTCACGCCCATCGTGTGCGTCGGCGAGACACTCGGCGAGCGCGAGGCGGGCGCCACGGCCGAGGTCGTCAAGCGCCAGCTCTCCGTCGTCATCCACCAGCTCGCGCACTGCGCGGCCGAAATGGTGGTGGCCTACGAGCCCGTGTGGGCCATCGGCACCGGCCGCACCGCCACACCAGCGCAGGCGCAGGAGGTCCACGCGCTGCTTCGCGCTCAGCTGCAGGCCGCCACCGGCCGCGGTGACGCGATGCGCATCCTCTACGGCGGCAGCGTCAAGGCCGACAACGCGGCCGAGCTCTTCGCGCAGCCCGACATCGATGGCGGCCTCATCGGCGGTGCCTCGCTGAAGGCGGCCGACTTCATCGCCATCGTGCGCGCTGGCGGCTGACGCCGCCGCTGCCTTCTTCGAGTTCCAACGCTTCCGATCCATCATGCAAATCTGGTTGACCCTCCTGCTGGCCCTGCAAGTGATCACGGCGATCGTGATGATCGGCCTCGTGCTGGTGCAGCACGGCAAGGGCGCCGACATGGGCGCCTCGTTCGGCAGCGGCGCTTCGGGCAGCCTCTTTGGCGCCAGCGGCAGCGCGAACTTCCTGTCGCGCTCGACGGCCGCCTGCGCCACCGTGTTCTTCGTGTGCACGCTGGCCATCACCTACCTCAGCTCCACCGGCAAGGTCGCGCGCTCGACACCGGGTGGCAGCGTGCTCGACGCGCCGCTGCCCGCAGCCAGTGTGCCGGGCGCCATCCCGGGTGCGATCCCGGCCGCGCCGGCCGCACCGGGGGCGGTCCCGGCGCAGCCTGCCGCGCCCGCGGCCTCGCGGTGACGGGGTGTCGCGAACGAGGGGAAACCCCCTCGTTTGTGGCTAGAATGCGCGGCTGTCCGGGGAGCCAGTTCCTCACGCAAACCGGGCGGCAAAGACGCTAGACGGACCCTCCCGAGGGCACCGTGCCGACGTGGTGAAATTGGTAGACACGCTATCTTGAGGGGGTAGTGGCGAAAGCTGTGCGAGTTCGAGTCTCGCCGTCGGCACCAGGTCCTCAGAACGGTCCGTTGCAGCACCGGTTACGCATCATCAGCGCGCCCAGTGCCTTGAGCCTCTCGCAGTCTTCAAGGGGGCCCTTCAAGGTCAATCTGAAGGCGCGCTTTTTCTTGGCCGTGTTTTGGCTGACGTTGGATTGACACCGCGATGGACCTCCAAGCCTACCTGCCCGTGATCCTGTTCATCCTGGTGGGCATCGGCGTTGGCGTGGCGCCGCAGGTGTTGGGCTTCATCTTCGGCCCCAACCGGCCCGACGCGGCCAAGAACAGCCCCTACGAGTGCGGCTTCGAGGCCTTCGAAGACGCGCGCATGAAGTTCGACGTGCGCTACTACCTCGTGGCCATCCTGTTCATCCTGTTCGATCTCGAGATCGCCTTCCTCTTCCCGTGGGCGGTGTCGCTGCACGACATCGGGGCGTCAGGCTTCTGGGCCATGATGATCTTCCTGGCCATCCTCGTGGTCGGTTTCATCTACGAGTGGAAGAAGGGTGCCCTCGATTGGGAGTGACGGGCAATGAACGTCGGCGGTCAGCAGTCGGAGCAGCAGCATGGGCATTGAAGGCGTTCTGAAGGAAGGCTTCGTCACCACCTCGGTCGACAAGCTCGTCAACTGGTCCAAGACGGGTTCGCTGTGGCCGATGACCTTCGGCCTCGCGTGCTGCGCCGTGGAGATGATGCATGCCGGTGCCGCGCGTTACGACATCGACCGCTTCGGCATGCTGTTTCGCCCGAGCCCGCGCCAGAGCGACCTGATGATCGTCGCCGGCACACTGTGCAACAAGATGGCGCCGGCGCTGCGCAAGGTCTACGACCAGATGGCCGAGCCGCGCTGGGTGCTGAGCATGGGCTCCTGCGCCAACGGCGGCGGCTACTACCACTACAGCTACAGCGTCGTTCGTGGCTGCGACCGCATCGTGCCGGTGGACGTCTATGTGCCCGGCTGCCCGCCCACGGCCGAGGCGCTGCTCTATGGCATCCTGCAGCTGCAGGCCAAGATCCGCCGCGAGAACACCATCGCGCGCTGACCCTGGTGCCCGGAAGTACCCGATGACCCTGAAGCTCGACACCCTGCAGGCGACGCTCACGAGCGTGCTCGGCGATGCCGTCACTGCGCTGAAGCGCGACCGCGGCGAGATCACGATCACCGTGCCGGCGGCCCGCTGGCCCGACGTGGCGCGCAGGCTGCGCGATGACCCGCAGCTTCGCTTCGAGCAGCTGATCGACCTGGCCGGCGTCGACTGGTCGGAGTACCGCAACGAGGGTACCGAAGGCCCACGCTACTCCGTGGTCTCGCACCTGCTCTCGGTCAGCCTGAACTGGCGCCTGCGCGTGCACGTGCACTGCCCCGACGACGACCTGCCCGCCGTGCCGTCCATCAACGAGGTCTGGAACGCCGCCAACTGGTTCGAGCGCGAGGCCTTCGATCTCTTCGGCATCCTCTTCGAGGGCCACGAGGACCTGCGCCGCATCCTCACCGACTACGGCTTCATCGGCCACCCGATGCGCAAGGACTTCCCGGTCAGCGGCCACGTCGAGATGCGCTACGACGCCGAGACCAAGCGCGTGATCTACCAGCCCGTGACCATCGAGCCGCGCGAGAACGTGCCGCGCGTGGTGCGCGAAGACAACTACGGCGGATTGTCATGAGCCCCCAAGCTCACTTCGTTCGCTACCCCCCGAGGGGGCCGTTCGCCGACGGCCCGGCAGAGCCGGATCCGTGGCTTCTGCTTGATGGCCGCTACCCGCGCCTGAGCTTCCATGGCTGAGATCAAGAACTACACCCTGAACTTCGGGCCCCAGCACCCGGCCGCGCACGGCGTGCTGCGCTTGGTGCTCGAGCTCGACGGCGAGGTCATCCAGCGCGCCGACCCGCACATCGGCCTGCTGCACCGCGCCACCGAGAAGCTGGCCGAGCAGAAGACCTACATCCAGAGCCTGCCCTACATGGACCGCCTCGACTACGTGTCGATGATGGCCAACGAGCACGCCTACTGCCTGGCCATCGAAAAGCTGCTGGGCATCGAGGTGCCCGAGCGCGCGCAGTACATCCGCGTCATGTACGCCGAGCTGACAAGGCTGCTCAACCATCTGCTGTGGCTGGGCTGCCATGGCCTCGACTGCGGGGCCATGAACATCCTCATCTACTGCTTCCGCGAGCGTGAGGACATCTTCGACATGTACGAGGCGGTGTCGGGCGCGCGCATGCACGCGGCCTACTTCCGCCCGGGCGGCGTCTACCGCGACCTGCCCGAGCGCATGCCGCAGTACCAGGTGAGCCGCATCAAGAACGAGAAGGCCATCAAGGCGCTCAACGCCAATCGCCAGGGCAGCCTGCTGGACTTCATCGACGATTTCTGCCAACGCTTTCCGAAGAACGTCGACGACTACGAGACCCTGCTCACCGACAACCGGATCTGGAAGCAGCGCACGGTGGGCGTGGGCGTCGTGAGCCCGGAGCGCGCGCTGAACCTCGGCTTCACCGGCGCGATGCTGCGGGGCAGCGGCATTGCGTGGGATCTCCGCAAGCAGCAGCCCTACGACGTCTACGACCGCATGGACTTCGATGTGCCCGTGGGCGTGAACGGCGACACCTACGATCGCTACCTCGTGCGCGTGGAGGAGATGCGGCAGAGCAACCGCATCGTCAGGCAGTGCGTGGACTGGCTGCGCGCCAACCCCGGCCCTGTGATCACCGACAACCACAAGGTGGCGCCGCCCTCGCGCGTGGACATGAAGTCCAACATGGAGGAGCTGATTCACCACTTCAAGCTGTTCACCGAGGGCATGCACGTGCCCGAGGGCGAAGCCTACGCCGCGGTGGAGCACCCCAAGGGTGAGTTTGGCATCTACATCGTGAGCGACGGGGCCAACAAGCCCTACCGGCTGAAGATCCGCCCGCCCGGCTTCGTGCACCTGGCCGCGCTCGACGAGATGGCACGCGGCCACATGATCGCCGACGCGGTGGCAATCATTGGCACGATGGACGTCGTGTTTGGCGAGATCGATCGATGATGCATTTGAGCGATGCCACGAGAGCACGGTTCGACCGTGAGGTGGCGAAGTACCCACCCGAGCAAAAGGTCTCGGCCGTGATGGCCTGTCTGGCCATCGTGCAGCAGGAGCAGGGCTGGGTCAGCACCGAGGCCGAGGACGCGATCGCCGCGTACCTGGGCATGCCACCGATTGCGGTGCACGAGGTGACGACCTTCTACAACATGTACAACCAGCAGCCGGTGGGGCGCTTCAAGCTCAACGTCTGCACCAACCTGCCGTGCGCGCTGCGCGATGGCGAACAGGCGCTGCAACACGTGTGCAAGCGGCTGGGCGTCGAGCCCTACGGCACCACGGCCGACGGCACCTTCACCGTGCAGCCCAGCGAGTGCCTGGGCGCCTGCGCCGACGCGCCGGTGATGCTGGTCAACGACCGCCAGATGCTCAGCTTCATGACCAACGAGCGCCTGGACGAGCTGCTCGATTTCCTGAAGGCGCAGCCCCAATGAACCCCACGCTCGACCTGTCGAAGTTCCAGGCCAAGGGCACGGAGAGCTGCTTCCACGACCGCCACATCGGCGCGCAGATCTACGCGGGGCTGGATGGTCGCAACTGGCGCTACGCCGATTACGTGGCGCGTGGCGGCTACTCGGCGCTGAAGAAGATCCTCGGCCTGGACGGCGGCCCGGGGATGACGCAGGATCAGGTCATCGCCGAGGTCAAGGCCAGCGCGCTGCGCGGCCGCGGGGGCGCAGGCTTCCCCACGGGCCTGAAGTGGAGCTTCATGCCGCGCGCCTTTCCGGGCGCGAAGTACCTGGTGTGCAACTCCGACGAGGGCGAGCCCGGCACCTGCAAGGACCGCGACATCCTCGCCTACAACCCGCACATCGTCATCGAGGGCATGGCCATCGCCGCTTATGCGATGGGCATCAAGACGGGCTACAACTACATCCACGGCGAGATCTTCGAGATCTACGAGCGCTTTGAGCAGGCGCTGGACGAGGCCCGCACCGCCGGCATGCTGGGCGACCGCATCGGTGGCAGCGACTTCTGCTTCCAGCTGCACGCCTTCCACGGCTTCGGCGCCTACATCTGCGGCGAAGAGACCGCGCTGCTCGAAAGCCTCGAGGGCAAGAAGGGCCAGCCGCGCTTCAAGCCGCCGTTCCCGGCGAGCTTCGGCCTCTACGGCAAGCCCACCACCATCAACAACACCGAGACCTTCGCCGCGGTGCCGTGGATCATCAACCACGGCGGCCAGGCCTACCTCGAGTGCGGCAAACCCAACAACGGCGGCACCAAGATCTTCAGCGTGGTGGGCGACGTCAACAAGCCCGGCAACTTCGAGATCCCGCTGGGCACGCCGTTTGCCAAGCTGCTGGAGCTGGCCGGCGGCGTGAAGGGCGGCTCGCTCAAGGCCGTGATCCCCGGTGGTTCGTCGGCCCCGGTGCTGCCCGCGAACATCATGATGGACCTGACGATGGACTACGACGCCATCGCCAAGGCAGGCTCCATGCTGGGCTCGGGCGCGGTCATCGTCATGAACGACACCCGCTGCATGGTGAAGAGCCTGCTGCGCCTGTCGTACTTCTACCAGCACGAGAGCTGCGGCCAGTGCACGCCCTGCCGCGAGGGCACGGGCTGGCTGTGGCGGGTGATCCACCGCATCGAGCACGGCCAGGGCCGGGCCGACGACCTGGCGCTGCTCGACAGCGTGTCGGCCAACATCAAGGGTCGCACGATCTGCGCCTTGGGTGACGCCGCCGCCATGCCGGTTGAAGGCATGCTCAAGCATTTCCGCGACGAGTTCGCGCACCACATCGAGCACAAGACCTGCGCTGTGCCGCAGACCGCGTAGCACCATGGCCGAGCTCCACATCGACGGCAAGACCGTCACGGTTCCCGACGGCAGCGTGGTCATGCACGCGGCCGATGCCGCCGGCATCTACGTGCCGCACTTCTGCTACCACAAGAAGCTGTCCATCGCAGCCAATTGCCGCATGTGCCTGGTCGACATCGAGAAGATGCCCAAGCCCATGCCGGCCTGTGCCACACCGGTCACCAACGGCATGGTGGTGCGCACCAAGTCCGACAAGGCGGTCAAGGCGCAGCAGTCGGTGATGGAGTTCCTGCTCATCAACCATCCCCTGGACTGCCCCATCTGCGACCAGGGCGGCGAGTGCCAGTTGCAGGATCTGGCGGTGGGCTACGGCGGCGGCGCCAGCCGCTACGCCGAGGAAAAGCGCGTCGTCGAGCACAAGGACGTCGGCCCGCTGATCAGCATGGAAGAGATGTCCCGCTGCATCCACTGCACCCGTTGCGTGCGCTTCGGCCAGGAGGTGGCCGGGGTGATGGAGCTGGGCATGATCCACCGCGGCGAGCACAGCGAGATCACCACGGTCGAAGACCGCACGGTCGACAGCGAGCTGTCGGGCAACATGATCGACATCTGCCCGGTCGGCGCCCTCACGAGCAAGCCCTTCCGCTACAGCGCGCGCACCTGGGAGCTCAGCCGTCGCAAGTCGGTCTCGCCGCACGACAGCACCGGCGCCAACCTCGTTGTGCAGGTCAAGGCCGGCACCGTGATGCGCGTGGTGCCGCTGGAGAACGAGGACGTCAACGAGTGCTGGATCGCCGACCGCGATCGCTTCAGCTACGAGGCGCTGAACGGGCCCGCTCGGCTGCAGCAGCCGATGATCAAGCAGGGCGGGCAGTGGCAGGCCGTCGACTGGACCACCGCGCTGCGCTACGTGGCCCAGGGCCTCAAGCGGGTGAAGTCCGAGTTCGGCAGCGCGCACATGGGCGCGCTGGCGCACCCGATGGCCACCGTGGAAGAACTGCACCTGCTGGCCAAGCTGATGCGCAGCCTGGGCAGCGAAAACATCGACCACCGCCTGCGCCACGCTGACTTCGGCAACGCCGCGCCACCGGGCAAGGCGCGCTGGCTGGGCCGTTCGATAGCAAGTCTGGCGACGCTGGACCGTGCCTTCGTCATCGGCAGCTTCCTGCGCAAGGACCACCCGCTGTTCGCACAACGCCTGCGCCAGGCCGCGAAACGCGGCGCGCGCATCGCCAGCCTGAACGCGGTGCATGACGACTGGGCGCTGCCGGTGACCGCCACGCTCACCGCCGCGCCGTCGCAGTGGCTGCAGCAGTTGGCCGACGTGGCCGCGGCCGTCGCGCGGCTGGCCGGCGTGCCGGCGCCGCTGCCTGCCACCCCCGGCCCCCATGCGCAAGCGGTGGCCGAGCTGCTGGCCAGCGGCGCGCACAAGGCGCTGCTCCTGGGCCACGCCGCTGCGCAGCACCCTCAGGCTGCGCAGATCCTGGCCGTGGCGCAGTGGATCGCCGCGCAGACGGGGGCCACCGTGGGCTACTTGGGCGAGGGCGCCAACGCCGTCGGCGCGCAACTCGTCGGCGCGCTGCCCGGCCCGGGGGGCCTGAACGCCGCTCAGATGCTGACGCAGCCCATGAAGGCGCTGCTGCTGCTGAACACCGAACCCTTGCTCGACGGCGCCGACGCCACCGCCACGCAGGCCGCGCTCTCGCAGGCGGGCCTCGTGGTGGCGATGACGCCCTTCTTCGACGGACCCGAAAGCGCCCTGGGCCAGGCAGCCGACGTGCTGCTGCCCACGGCGCCGTTCACCGAGACCGGTGGCAGCTTCGTCAACGCCGAGGGCAGGCTGCAGGCCTTCCACGGCGTCATCAAGCCGCTGGGCGAAACGCGCCCGGGGTGGAAGATCCTGCGCGTGCTGGGCAACCTGCTGGGCCTGTCGGGGTTTGGGCAAGAAAGCTCCGAGGCGGTGCGCGCCGAGGCGCTGGGCGACACGGCCGAGCTCGCCAGGCGTCTGGACAACGGCAGTGTGGTCGAGCCCTCGCCCGCTGCGCTGCGTGCGGCCCCGGAAGGCCTGGAGCGCATCGCCGACGTTCCCATCTACGCCACGGACATGATCGTGCGCCGCGCGAGCTCGCTGCAGCTCACGGCCGACGCGCGCGAGCTGGTGGCGGGCATCCCGCCTGCGTTGTGGGCCCGGTTGGGCCTGGTCGAGGGCGACCGCGTGCGCATCACGCAAGGTGAGGGCATGGCGGTGCTCGCCGCACGCTGCGACGACACGCTTGCCGCCACCGCCGTGCGCGTGGCTGCCGGTCACGCGGTCACGGCGGCCCTGGGTGCCATGTTCGGCACCCTCACCGTGGAGAAGGCCTGATGTTCGAGCCGCTGCACGCCGCCGCCAACGCGGCCCTGGGCCCCACGCTGTGGCTCGTGATCTGGACGCTCATCAAGATCGTCGCCGTCGTGCTGCCGCTCATGGGCTGCGTCGCCTACCTCACGCTGTGGGAGCGCAAGGCCATCGGCTGGAGCCAGATCCGGCCGGGCCCCAACCGCGTGGGCCCCTACGGCCTTCTCACACCCATCGCCGATGCCGTGAAGCTGATCTTCAAGGAGATCGTTCGCCCGACGGCGGCCAACAAGCCGCTGTTCTTCCTCGGCCCCGTCATGACCATCATGCCCGCGCTGGCGGCGTGGGCTGTGGTGCCGTTCGGGCCTGATCTCGCGCTGGCCAACATCAACGCCGGCCTGCTGTTTCTGATGGCCATCACGAGCCTGGAGGTCTACGGCGTCATCATTGCCGGCTGGGCCAGCAACTCGAAGTACGCCTTCCTGGGCGCGCTGCGCGCGTCGGCCCAGATGGTGAGCTACGAGATCGCCATGGGCTTTTGCCTCGTCGTCGTGCTCATGGTGTCGGCGAGCATGAACCTGTCGGACATCGTGGCGCAGCAGCAGCGCGGCCACTTTGCCGACATGGGGCTCACCTTTCTCAGCTGGAACTGGCTGCCGCTGCTGCCGATCTTCGTGATCTTCTTCATCGCCGGCCTGGCCGAGACCAACCGCCACCCCTTCGACGTGGTCGAGGGCGAAAGCGAGATCGTCGCCGGCCACATGATCGAGTACTCGGGCATGAGCTTCGCGATGTTCTTCCTGGCCGAGTACGCGAACATGATCCTCGTCAGCACGATGACCGTGCTGCTGTTCCTGGGCGGCTGGTCGTCGCCGGTGGGCTTTCTGCCGGATACCGGAGCCTGGGGCTGGTTCTGGTTCGCGGCCAAGGTCTTTGTCGTCGTCACCATGTTCCTGTGGGTGCGCGCCACCTTCCCGCGCTTCCGCTACGACCAGATCATGCGGCTGGGCTGGAAGGTCTTCATTCCGATCACCTTGATCTGGCTGGTCGTGGTGGGCCTGTGGATGCAGACGCCTTTCAGCGTGTTCAAGCCCCTCTGATGGAGACCCAGCGATGAGCACCCTAACCGCGGTCAAGGATGTGCTGTCCAGCCTCATGCTGGTCGAACTGTTCAAGGGCCTCAGGATCACCGGCAAGCATTTCCTGTCGCCGACGATCACCGTGCAGTTTCCCGAAGAAAAGACGCCTCAAAGCCCGCGCTTCCGCGGCCTGCATGCGCTGCGCCGCTACGAGAACGGCGAGGAGCGCTGCATCGCCTGCAAGCTCTGCGAGGCCGTGTGCCCGGCGATGGCCATCACCATCGAGAGCGAGGTCCGCGCCGACGGCACCCGCCGCACCAAGCGCTACGACATCGACCTCACGAAGTGCATCTTCTGCGGCTTCTGCGAGGAAAGCTGCCCGGTCGACAGCATCGTCGAGACACACCACTTCGAGTACCACGGCGAAAAGCGCGGCGACCTTTACTTCACGAAGGACATGCTGCTCGCGGTGGGCGACCGCTACGAGAAGGACATCGCTGCCGCCCGTGCCGCCGACGCGAAGTTCCGTTGATTTCCATCCCAATCGGTGACTAGAAACAATCCATTCGGGCTGAGCCTGTCGAAGCCCCGCTTCGAACACAGCCCTTCGACAGGCTCAGGGCGAACGGGTGTCTGACTCGATGAACTCCATCACTGCCCTCTTCTACGTCTTTTCGGCGGTCCTGCTGTTCGCGGGCTTGCGGGTCATCACCGCGCGCAGCACCGTGCACGCGGCCCTGTACCTGGTGCTGGCCTTCTTCAGCGCGAGTTGCCTGTGGATGCTGTTGCGCGCCGAGTTCCTGGCCATCGCCCTGGTGCTGGTGTACGTGGGCGCGGTGATGGTGCTTTTCCTGTTCGTGGTGATGATGCTCGACATCAATTCCGACGCCTTTCGAGACGGCTTCTACAAGCACCTGCCGGTGGCCGGCTTTGTGGGCGCGCTGATCGCGCTGCAGATGGCGCTGGTGCTCATGCGCGGCTTCCAGGGGGGCGCACCGGCGCCGACGGCGCGCGAGATCGAGATCGGCAACACCCGGCTTCTGGGCATCGAGATCTACACCGATTACCTGTATCCGCTGCAGCTGGCCGCTGTGCTGCTGCTGGTGGCCATCATCGCCGCGATTGCCCTGACGCTGCGCGAGCGCAAGGACAGCAAGCACATGAACCCGGGCGAACAAGTCAAGGCCAAGAAGGCCGACCGCGTGCGCCTGGTCAAGATCGCGCCGACGGTCGAGCAGCCTTCAGCACCCGATGCTGCGCCCAGGCAGGAAGGAAGCGCGACATGACGGCCACACTGGGCGGCCTCACGCTGGGCCACTTCCTCAGCCTCGGCGGCATCCTGTTCGCGCTGTCGGTGGCGGGCATATTCCTGAATCGCCGCAACCTGATCGTGCTGCTGATGGCCATTGAGCTGATGCTGCTGGCCGTCAATCTGAATTTCATCGCCTTCTCGCACTTCCTGCCCCTGGAGGCCGACCGCATGGCCGGGCAGGTGATGGTCTTCTTCATCCTCACGGTGGCCGCAGCCGAGTCGGCCATCGGACTGGCGATCCTGGTCGTGCTGTTCCGCAACCGCGCGTCAATCAACGTCGAGGAACTCGACGAACTGAAGGGTTGACGCGATGGCTTCAACACTCTCGCAAGGGCTGCTGCTCACCGTGCCGCTGGCGCCACTGGCCGGCGCCATCATTTCCGGCCTGGCCGGCAAGTGGGTGGGCCGCCGAGGCGCCCACTTCTTCACCATCCTGGGCGTGTTCGTCGCCTTCGTCTGCTCGTGCGTGGTGCTCGCGCAGGTGGCGAACGGCGCGCGTTTCAATGCCACGCTCTATGAGTGGATGGTGTTGGGCAAGCTGGTCATGGAGGTCGGCTTCCTGGTCGACGGCCTGACGGCCATGATGATGGTGGTGGTGACCTTCGTGAGCCTGATGGTGCATGTCTACACCATCGGCTACATGGACGGCGACCCGGGCTACCAGCGCTTCTTCAGCTACATCAGCCTGTTCACCTTCAGCATGTTGATGCTGGTGATGAGCAACAACTTCCTGCAGCTGTTCTTCGGCTGGGAGGCCGTGGGCCTGGTGAGCTACCTGCTGATCGGCTTCTGGTTCAAGAAGCCCACGGCGGTTTTTGCCAACATGAAGGCTTTTCTCGTCAACCGCGTGGGCGACTTTGGCTTCATCCTGGGCATCGGCCTGATCGCCGCCTACGCCGGCACCCTGAACTACGGCGAGGCCTTTGCCAAGGCCGGCGAGCTGAGCAAGCTGCAGTTCCCCGGCACCGATTGGCAGCTGCTCACCGTGGCCTGCATCTGCCTGTTCGTGGGCGCCATGGGCAAGAGCGCGCAGTTTCCGCTGCACGTGTGGTTGCCCGATTCGATGGAGGGCCCGACCCCGATCTCGGCGCTGATCCACGCCGCCACCATGGTGACGGCCGGCATCTTCATGGTCGCGCGCATGAGTCCGCTGTTCGAGCTGTCCGACACGGCGCTCAACCTCGTGCTCGTCATCGGCGCGATCACGGCGCTGTTCATGGGCTTCCTGGGCATCATCCAGAACGACATCAAGCGCGTCGTCGCCTACTCCACGCTCAGCCAGCTGGGCTACATGACGGTGGCGCTGGGCCTGAGTGCCTACAGCGTGGCCGTGTTCCACCTGATGACGCACGCCTTCTTCAAGGCGCTGCTGTTCCTGGCCGCCGGCAGCGTGATCATCGGCATGCACCACGATCAGGACATCCGCAACATGGGCGGCCTGCGCAAGCACATGCCCATCACGTGGATCACCGCGCTGCTGGGCAGCCTGGCGCTGATCGGCACGCCGCTGTTCGCTGGCTTCTACAGCAAGGACAGCATCCTGATCGCGTCGCACCACAGCACGCTGCCAGGAGCCACCTTCGCGATGTGGGCCGTCTACATCGGCGTGTTCGTCACGGCCTTCTACTCGTTCCGGATGTACTTCCTCGTCTTCCACGGCGAGGAGCGCTTCCACCACAAGCCCTTCCCGCCGCCGTCACACGAGGACAGCGACCACGCCCACGGCCACGACGACGACCACGCAGACCACACGCCGCACGAGTCGCCCTGGGTGGTGACGGCACCGCTGATCCTGCTGGCCGTGCCCTCGGTGGTGATCGGCTACATGACGATCCAGCCGCTGCTGTTCGGCGAGTTCCTCAAGGACGCGATCACCGTCAACACGCAGGCCCACCCGGCCATCGCCGAGCTGGCCAAGATGTTCCACGGCCCCGTGGCCATGGCGTTGCACGGCGTGGTGACGGTGCCGTTCTGGCTGGCGCTGGCCGGTGTCGTCACGGCCTGGGTCTTCTACCTGAAGGCACCGCATATCCCGGCCGCCATCGACCGCGCGCTGAAGCCCGTGCGCACCGTGCTCGAGAACAAGTACTACATGGACTGGTTCAACGAGAACGTGCTGGCCGCCGGTGCGCGGGCACTGGGGACGGGCCTCTGGAAGGGCGGCGACCAGGCCGTGATCGACGGCGCCATCAACGGCTCGGCGCGAGGCATCGGTGGTCTGGCCGGCGTGCTGCGCCAGGCGCAGACGGGGCGCCTGTACACCTATGCGCTGGTGATGCTGCTGGGCATCTTCGCGCTGCTCACCTGGCAGCTCTGGCCGTTCTTCAGCGGCTACCTGCGCTGAGCCGCCAGGCCACAACAAGAACCACAGGACGTCGAGATGGGTTTGCTGAGTATCGCGATCTGGCTGCCGGTGGCCTTCGGTGCCCTGCTGCTGGCCGTCGGCCGCGACGAGAACGCGGGGGTGGTGAGGGCGATCGCGCTGGTGGGCGCGGTGGCCTCGTTCGTGGTGACGTTGCCGCTGATCGCCGGCTTCGACACCACCGGCGCCGGCATGCAGTTCGTCGAGAAGCTGCCTTGGATCGAGCGCTTCAACGCGCACTACCACCTCGGCGTCGACGGCCTGAGCCTGTGGTTCGTGCCGCTCACGGCCTTCATCACCGTGATCGTGATCATCGCTGGCTGGGAAGTGATTCAGGAGCGGGTGGCCTCCTACATGGGCGCCTTCCTCATCCTCAGCGGCCTGATGATCGGCGTGTTCTCGGCGCTCGACGGCCTTCTGTTCTACGTCTTCTTCGAGGCCACGCTGATCCCGATGTACATCATCATTGGCGTCTGGGGTGGGCCCAACCGCGTCTACGCGGCCTTCAAGTTCTTCCTGTATACGCTGCTCGGCTCGTTGCTGATGCTCATCGCGCTGGTGTACCTTTACTTCAAGAGCGGCGGCAGCTTCGACATCCTTGGCTGGTACAAGCTGCCGCTGCCGCTGGATGCGCAGACGCTGCTGTTCTTTGCCTTCTTCGCGGCCTTCGCGGTGAAGGTGCCGATGTGGCCGGTGCACACCTGGCTGCCCGACGCCCACGTCGAGGCGCCCACCGGCGGCTCGGTGGTGCTGGCGGCCATCATGCTCAAGCTTGGCGCCTATGGCTTCCTGCGCTTCAGCCTGCCGATCGCGCCCGACGCCGCGCGCGAGTGGGACTGGTTCATCATCACGCTCAGCCTCGTGGCCGTGCTCTACATCGGGCTGGTCGCGCTGGTGCAGCAGGACATGAAGAAGCTCGTGGCCTACAGCTCCATCGCACACATGGGCTTCGTCACCCTGGGCTTCTTCATGTTCAACGAGCTCGGCGTGGCCGGCGGCATCGTGCAGATGATCAGCCACGGCTTCGTCTCGGGCGCCATGTTCCTGTGCATCGGCGTGCTCTACGACCGCGTGCACAGCCGCGAGATCGCCAGCTACGGCGGCGTGGCCAACACCATGCCCGTGTTCACGGCCTTCGCGGTGCTGTTCGCCATGGCCAACTGCGGCCTGCCGGGCACCGCCGGCTTCGTCGGAGAGTGGATGGTGATCCTGGGCGCCGTGCAGTACAACTTCTGGATCGGCCTGGCTGCCGCCACGACGCTGGTGTTCGGTGCTGCCTACACGCTGTGGATGGTCAAGCGCGTGTACTTCGGCGACGTCGCCAACGACGACGTCAAGGTGCTGAAGGACATCAACGGCCGCGAGTTCCTGATGCTCGCCATCCTCGCCGTCGCCGTGCTGTGGATGGGCCTGTACCCCAAGCCCCTGACCGATGCGATGAACCCCGCGGTCACCGAGCTGCTGCGCCACGTGGCGGTTTCCAAGATCCCGGGCTGACGAGAACATGAACGCGATGAACTGGACCGTCGTCCTGCCCGAGATCGTGCTGCTGGTGGCCGCCTGCGCTGTGCTGCTGGTCGACCTCTTCTCCCGGCATCCCACCCGCGGCACCACCTTCTGGCTGACTCAGGCCTCGATCGCGGCTTTTGCACTGCTGCACCTCGAGGCGCTGCAGGATGGCCGCACCGAGTACGGCATGGGCCAGATGGTGGTGGTCGATCCCATGGGCCACCTGCTGGCCTTCTTCGCGGCCATCGCGGTGATGATCACGCTGGCCTACGCACGCCCCACGCTGGCTGCGCGAGACATGCTCAAGGGCGAGTTCTTCACCCTCACGCTGTTCGCGCTGCTGGGCATTGCCGTCATGTGCTCGGCGAACAACTTCCTCGTCGTGTACCTGGGCCTGGAGCTGATGAGCCTGAGTCTGTATGCGTTGGTGGCGCTGCGGCGCGACCATGCCCTCAGCACCGAAGCGGCGATGAAGTACTTCGTGCTGGGCGCGCTCGCGAGCGGCTTCCTCCTCTACGGTCTGAGCATGATGTACGGTGCCACCGGCACGCTCGAGATCCCGAAGGTGTTCGAGCGCATCGCTGCCGGCGGCATCAACAAGGAGGTGCTGGTGTTCGGCACCGTCTTCGTGGTGGCAGGGCTGGCGTTCAAGCTGGGCGCCGCGCCCTTCCACATGTGGGTGCCCGACGTCTACCAGGGCGCCCCGACGGCGGTCACGCTGCTGATCGGCGGCGCGCCCAAGTTCGCGGCCTTCGCCATCACCATCCGGCTGCTCGTCGAGGGCATGCTGGGCCTGGCGGTGGACTGGCAGCAGATGTTCATCGTGCTCGCGGTGGCCAGCCTGGCGGTGGGCAACATCGCGGCCATCGCGCAGAGCAACCTGAAGCGCATGCTGGCCTACAGCACGATTGCGCAGATGGGCTTCATCGTGCTGGGCCTGAGTGCCGGCGTGGTGAGCGGCAACACGCTGTCGGCGGCCAACGCGTACAGCTCGGCCATGTTCTACCTCGTGAGCTACGTGCTCACCACGCTGGGGACCTTCGGCCTGATCATGCTGCTGTCGCGCCAGGGCTTCGAGAGCGAGCAGGTGGCCGACCTCTCCGGTCTGGCCAGGCGCTCGCCCTGGATGGCTGGGGTGATGACGGTGTTCATGTTCTCGTTGGCGGGCGTGCCGCCGATGATCGGGTTCTTCGCCAAGCTCAGCGTCATCCAGGCCCTGGTCACCACCAACGTCATGCTCTACATCGTGCTGGCGGTGGTGGCGGTGCTGTTCTCGCTGATCGGCGCCTTCTACTACCTGCGCGTCGTCAAGGTCATGTGGTTTGACCCCCCCAACCTGGGCGCCGTGCCCCCGCAGGGCCAGGGCGTGACGGCGCTGCTGGCGCTCAACGGGGCCGCGGTGCTGGTGTTCGGCCTGTTTTCGGGTGGGCTGATGGCGCTGTGCCGCGACGCCATCCAGCGTACGCTGAGCTGACCGCGCCCTCGTGAACCACGCCGCCGAAGTCTGGGCCGTCGTCCTCGGGGCCTTGGTCCTGGCGAACCTGCCCTTCGTCAACGAGCGCCTGTTCATCGTCGGCCCGCGCCGCAATCCCAAGGTGCTGGGCTGGCGGCTGCTCGAACTGCTCCTGCTCTACGGCGTCGTCCTGGGCCTGGGCTGGCTGGTCGAGGACCGCATCGGGCGGCGCCATGTTCAGGGCTGGCAGTTCTACGTCACCATGGGTGCGCTGTTCCTCACCTTCGCGTCGCCGGGCTTCGTCTGGCGCTACCTGCGCCGTGGCCACCGGGGCGCCGCAGCCGACGCCTGAGCGGCCGATGGCAGCGCCCGCCGACGCGCATCTGCGCGAAGCCAGGCTCGCGGGCGAAACGCTGCTGTCCGGGGGGTTTCTCAGGGTTTGCCGAGACACCGTGCGCCTGCCCGATGGATCCACCGCCACGCGGGAGTACATCCGGCATCCGGGCGCCGTGGCGGTGATTCCCCTGCTGGACGACGGCGCCGATCCTGCCGTCGTGCTGGTGCGTCAGCACCGCTACCCCATAGACCGTGTCTTGCTCGAATGGCCGGCAGGCAAACGCGATGCCGGGGAAGCCACCATCGCCTGCGCCCGCCGCGAACTGCTCGAGGAGACCGGCTTCACGGCCCGTGAGTGGGCCTGGGCCGGCTGGATCCACAATGCCGCCGCCTACAGCAGCGAGGGCATCGCGCTGTGGTTTGCCCGCGGTCTCGTGCCCGGGCCGGCGCAGCCCGATGCCGGCGAATTCGTCGAAACGGTGACGATGCCCCTGTCGGCGCTGGCCGCGCTCGATGCGCGAGGCGAACTCACCGACGTCAAGACCCTGGTCGGGCTGCATTGGCTGCAGGCGGCATTGACCGGGCATCGAGCATGGTCCTGGGCGAGCGAAGCCGAGGCGCGCGACGTAGCATGACGGCACGATGAAGGTCCTCGATCTGTGCTGCCGCCACGACCATGCGTTTGAAGGCTGGTTCGGCTCCGACGACGAATTCCAGACCCAGCTGGCGCGCGGACTGGTGGCCTGCCCCGTGTGCGATGACACCACCATCACCCGGCGGCCTTCGGCGCCACGCTTGAACCTGTCGGGCGCCACGGCGCCGCCCGCGCCGGCTGCGGCCAGTGCCGAGACCACCGTCACGCGCCCGGCCGACCTGCAGGGCGCCTGGTTGCAGGCCGTGCGGGAGCTGGTTGACCGCACCGAGGACGTCGGCGAGCGTTTTGCCGAGGAGGCACGCCGCATCCACTACGGCGAAGCAGCCCAGCGCGGCATCCGCGGCCGCGCCACGCCCGAGGAGCGGGAGGCCTTGCGCGACGAGGGCATCGAGACCGTCGCGATCCCGGTGCCGGCGGCGATGAAGGGGCCGGTGCAATAGCGCCGGGGCGGCGTCAGAGCACGCGCCCCGGGTTCATCAGCCCCTGCGGGTCGAGCGCCTGCTTGATGGCGCGCATCAGGCCCAAGGCCACGGGGTGCTTGCGCACCGCGAGCTCGTCGCGCTTGAGCGCGCCGATGCCGTGCTCGGCCGAGAACGAGCCCCCCTCCCGCGCCACGCTGTCGAACACCACCTGGTTGACGGCGTGCTCGTGTTCGGCGAGGAAGCGCCGGCCGTCGTCGCCAGACGGCGCCTGCACGTTGTAGTGCAGGTTGCCGTCGCCCAGGTGGCCGAAGTTGACCAGCTGCACCCCCGGCCAGCGCTCTTGCAAGAGCGCGTCGGTGCGCGCGCAGAAGCGGGGAATGGCCGACACCGGCAGGGCGATGTCGTGCTTGATGTTGAGGCCTTCTTCGGCCTGCGCCAGCGGGATCGACTCGCGCAGATGCCACAGCGCGCGGCTTTGCGCCAGGCTCTCGGCCACCGCGGCATTGGAGACCACGCCGGCCTCGAGTGCGGCCTCCAGCAGCCGCGCGAAGCGCGCCCGTGCCGGGGCCTCGCCCTCGACGTCGCTCTGCTCCAGCAGCACCGTCCACGGGGCGCCCGGCAGCGGGCGCGGCAGGGCCGGAAAGTGCCGGGCCACCAGATCGAGCGCGAAGCGGCTCATCACCTCGAAGCCCGTGAGGCCCGGGCCCAGGCGCGCACGCGCCAGGTTCAGCAGCGCCACGCAGTCGTCCAGCGTCGCGCAGGCGGCCAGGGCAGTGGTCACGGCGGCGGGCTGCGGTGCCAGCTTCACCGTGGCGGCGGTGATCACGCCCAAGGTGCCTTCGCTGCCCACGAAGAGGTCGCGCAGGTCGTAGCCGGTGTTGTCCTTGCGCAGCCCCGACAGCCCGTCCCAGACCTCGCCCTGGGCGGTGACGACCTCCAGCCCCAGGCAGAGCTCGCGCGCATTGCCCCAGCGCAGCACCTGCGTGCCGCCGGCGTTGGTGGCGAGGTTGCCACCGAGCGTGCAGCTGCCTTCGGCCGCCAGGCTCAGCGGCAGCAGCAGGCCGCGCGCCTCTGCCGCCTGCTGCAGCACCTGCAAGACGCAGCCCGCCTCTGCCGTGAGCGTGAGGTTGGTCACGTCGAGTGCCCGCAGGCGGTTCAGGCGCTGCAGGCTGAGCAGCACCTGTGTGCCGCTGGTGTCGGGCACGCCGCCCCCTACCAGCCCGGTGTTGCCGCCCTGCGGCACGAGGGCCGCGCCGTGGGCGGCGCAGGCGCGCACGACGGCCGCCACCTCGGCCGTGCTGCCCGGGCGCACGACGGCCCGCGCGCGGCCTCGCCAGCGGCGGCGCCAGTCCTGCTCCCAGGCGGTGAGGTCGGTGCCATCGCCGGCCGCCAGCACCTGTGTCTCGCCGACGGCGGCGCGCAGCGCCGGCAGCAGGGCGTCGGCGGCCGAGTCCGGGGTCACGGCGCCGCAGTGGGCTCGAGGCGGCGACCCTTGCGCAGCCGCCAGCGCACGTACATGGCGCAGGCCGTGAACAGCACCAGGGACAGCGCCAGCTGCACCAGCGCCAGGGCCTGCGAGACACCGCTCTCGGTGACGCCGCGGGTGATCGCCTCCAAGGCGTAGAGCCAGACGAGCAGGCTGAGCCAGCGAAAGGTATAGAGCCGGTGGCGCAGCAGCCCGCCCAGGCAGAACAAGAGTGGCAGCACCTTGATGGCCCAGGTGCCGCTGCCGGTGGGCGCGAGCCACAGCTCCCAGGCCAGGCCCACGGCCACCAGGCCCAGCACGGAGGCCAGCGCGATGTCGCGCGCCCGCCGGACGGCCGGGTCGGGTGGCATCGGCGCCGCGGTGCTGCTGCCGTCGGCGGCGTCTTCGGAGGGGTGCGCACGGGTCATGCGGCATCATAGTCAGCATGCCCATGCCCCCGCCGGCAAACCCCCCGAGCCCCAGCGGCAGCGTGGCGGCCACGGCCGCCGACCTTGCGCTGGAGTTGCCCGACACCCTCCGCCGCTGGCCCTGGCAGGAGACGCTGCGCGTGCTGGCGCGCCGATTCAAGGACGACCGCCTGGGCCTGACGGCCGGCAGCCTGACCTTCACGACGCTGATCGCGCTGGTGCCGCTGGTGACGGTGATGCTCGCCGCCTTCACGGTGTTCCCGATGTTCGCCGGCTTCGAGCGCGCGTTGCAGGACTACTTCCTCAAGAACCTCGTGCCCGACGGCATCGCGCGGCCGGTTCTGCGCGGCCTGACCGACTTCGCCGCCAAAGCCCGCGGCATGGGTGCACTGGGCCTGGCGCTGCTGGTGGTGACGGCGCTGGCGCTGCTGCTCACCATCGACCGCACGCTCAATGCCATCTGGCGCGTTCGCAAGCCGCGGTCGCTGGGGCAGCGCGTGCTGGTGTACTGGGCGGCCATCACCCTGGGCCCTCTGGCGCTGGGCATGAGCCTGACGGCCACGTCGCTGGCCGTCTCGGCTTCTCGGGGCTGGGTGGCGGCGCTCCCCGGCGGCGTGTCGCTGCTGCTGGAGCTGCTGCAGTTCGGCGTGCTGGCTCTGGCCGCGGCCGGGCTGTATCACTACGTGCCCAACACCGCGGTGCGCTGGCGCCACGCGCTGGCCGGGGGTGTCTTTGTGTCGCTGGCCTTCGAGGTTGCCAAGCGGCTGCTCGCCTGGTACCTCGACAGCGTGCCCGGCTACAGCGCGGTGTACGGCACCTTCGCGGCGGTGCCGATCCTGCTGCTGTGGGTCTACCTGGTGTGGGTGATCGTGCTGCTGGGGGCGGTGATCGCGGCGTACGCGCCCAGCTTGTCGATGCGGGTGGGTTTGCGGCCTGCCGTGCCGGGCTGGCGCTTCGAGCTCGCCCTGGCCGTGCTGGCGCGTCTGCAGGCGGCCCGAGACGGGCCCGGGCACGGCCTGAGCCTGGCGGCCCTGGCCGAGACCCTGCGCACCGATGCGCTGCAGATCGAGCCGCTGCTCGATCTGCTGGCGCGGCTGGACTGGGTGCGACGCCTGGACGAGGGTGATGCCCCTCGCCACGTGTTGCTGGTCGATCCTGCGGCGACCCCGCTGGAGCCGCTGGTGCGCGAAACGCTGCTGCAGCCGGGCGCGGCCAGCGGTGGCTTCTTCCGGCGCAGCGTGTTGGCGAGGATGACCTTGGCCGAGGCCTTGGCGCCGTGACGCAGCACGGCCGCCCACACGGTGGCGGTCGGGGCCGGTCCGCGACGGGCACAGGCACCCGGCACGGGCTGCCCGTTCAGAGCGGGATGCGCCCGGTCAGCAGGTCCTTGAACATCACCCAGTCGCCCATGAAGCTGTACAGCGGGCGGCTGAAGCTGGCGGGCTTGTTCTTCTCGAAGCCGAAGTGGCCCAGCCAGGCGCAGCCATAGCCGCACAAGAGGCCCGCCAGCAGCCAGGCCAGGCTGCCGGTGGCGAACACCAGCGCCAGGCAGGCCAGCGCCAGCGAGCTGCCCAGGAAGTGCAGGCGGCGGCAGGTGCGGTTCGAGTGCTCGCCCAGCTAGAAGGGGTAGAACTCGGCGAAGCTGCGGAAGGACTTCGGGTCCACCTTGTCGGCGGTGAGCAGGGAGCTCGTCATGCGGGGCTTTCCTCGGTGGGGGTCGCGCAGCGCGCCAGTTCCAGGCGCAGCGCATTCAACACCTCGTCGGGGGCCTCCTGCATCAGGAAATGCCCCGCCGCCACCGTGTGCACGCGGGCGTTCAGGGCGTTGGCCACGGGCTGCGCGGCGCGCGGCAGCGTCATCTGGTCGGATGCCCCCAGCAGCAGTGCGGCCGGGCAGCGCACGCGCGCGGCAGCCTCCAGGCCCTGCGCGTAGGCGTTGCAGGCGCTGAAGTCGGTGTGGAAGAGGCGCGGGTCGCCGCCGGCGCGCATCACCTGGTGCATGAGCCCGCGCGCCGCGCCGCGCAGCCACACGCCGGGGCCGGGGTACGAGGGCTTGGCAGCCAGCGTACAGAACGAGAAGCCGACCACGCGCTCGATGGCCGCGCCCACGTCGGTGAGCGACAGGTCCAGCAGCGCCTGCGGCACCGGCATCGGCACGCAGCTGCCGAACATCAGCAGCCCGGCCGCGCGCTCCGGCGCCTGCGCCGCGGCCTGCAGCGCCACCAGCGAGCCCATGCTGTGGCCGGCCAGCACCGCGCGCCGCACGCCGGCGGCGTCGAGCAGCGCCAGCAGCCAGTCGGCCATCGCCTCCACGCTCGTCAGCGCGGGCCCATCGCTGCGCAGGTGGCCGGGCAGGTCGACGGCCAGCACGGCGTGGCCGTGGTGCGCGGCCCAGCGCGCCAGCAGCGTCCACACGCTGTGGTCGCCCACGGCGCCGTGCACGAACACCACGCAGGGCAGGGTGGGGTCGAAAAGCTTGCCGCCGGTGTAGGCGTAGGCCGTGCGCCCTTGCACGCTGAGTTTCATGCAGCCCGTTCCTCCTCGGAGCGCGCCCCGGCATCGTGCGGGGTGTCGCCGGTCCCGGCGCGCATGCTCAGCGCGCCTTCTCGGCGGCCTTGAAGGCGCGCTTCAGGTCGTCGATCAGGTCGTCGGCGTCTTCCAGGCCGATGCTCAGGCGGATCGTGCCGGGCCCGATGCCGGCCGCGGCCAGCGCCTTGTCGTCCATGCGGAAGTGCGTGGTGCTGGCGGGGTGGATCACCAGCGAGCGGCAGTCGCCCACGTTGGCCAGGTGGCTGAAGATCTTCAGGCTCTCGATGAAGGCGCGGCCCTGCTGGCGGCTGCCGGCCAGATCGAAGCTGAACACCGCGCCGCAGCCGCGCGGCAGCAGCCGGGCCGCCAGGGCCTGGCTGGGGTGGCCGTCGAGCTCGGGGTAGCCCACGCGCGAGACCATGCCGTGCCGGCTGAGGAACTCCACCACACGCCGCGTGTTGGCCACGTGCCTCGCCATGCGCAGCGGCAGCGTCTCGATGCCCTGCAGGATGAGCCAGGCCGTGTGCGGGCTCATGCAGGCGCCGAAGTCGCGCAGGCCCTCGCGGCGCGCGCGCAGCAGGAAGGCGCCGTCGGTGCTCTCCTCGCTGAACACCATGCCGTGGAAGCCGGCGTAGGGCTGGTTGAGTTCCGGGAAGCGCTCGGCGCGGCTCCAGTCGAAGCGGCCCGAATCGACCAGCAGCCCGCCCACCACCGTGCCGTGGCCACACAGGAACTTGGTGGCGCTGTGGAAGACGAGGTCGGCGCCGTGTTCGAAAGGCTTCATCAGCCAGGGCGTGGTGAAGGTGCTGTCCACCAGCAGCGGCACGCCGGCCTCGTGCGCGATCTGCGCCACCGTCGGCACGTCCAGCACGTCCAGGCCCGGGTTGCCCAGCGTCTCGCCGAAGAGCAGCCTGGTCTCGGGGCGCACGGCGGCGCGCCAGCCGTCGATGTCGCCCGGCTTCACGAAGGTGGTGGCGATGCCGAAGCGCGCCAGCGTGTACTGCAGCAGGTTGTGGCTGCCGCCGTAGAGCGCCGAACTGGCCACGATGTGGCTGCCGGCGCCGGCCAGCGTG
This sequence comes from Ideonella sp. WA131b, assembly GCA_023657425.1. NCBI lineage: Bacteria > Pseudomonadati > Pseudomonadota > Betaproteobacteria > Burkholderiales > Sphaerotilaceae > Ideonella > Ideonella sp. WA131b. The sequence continues at coordinate 874,975 of JAGTJW010000002.1, read as the reverse complement.
GTGATGGCCAGCGTCAGCGCCGCCTGCCCGCTGGCCGTGGCCACTGCGCCCGAGCCACCTTCGAGTGCGGCGATACGCTCCTCGAGCACCGCGTTCGTGGGGTTGCTGATGCGGCTGTAGACGTGGCCCGAGCGTTCCAGGTTGAACAGGCTGGCTGCGTGGTCGGCGTTCTGGAAGACGAAGCCCGTGCTCAGGTGCAGCGGCACGGCGCGCGCGCCGGTGGCGGGGTCCGGGGCAGCGCCGGCATGCAGCGCCAGGGTGTCGAAACCGGGGTCGATGACGGAGGCCATGGCGTCGGCTGTGCAGTCGCGTGCAGCGTGAGGGCACCTCATTGTGGGCTATATTGGTTCGAGCCCCGCCTTCCTCCGCTCCTCGAACGCACCGCCATGAAAGTCACCGACATCCTGCGCGTCAAGGGCAACACGCTCTACACCGTGACGCCCGACCAGCCCCTGGCGCAGGCAGTGTGCACCATGGCCGAGATGGACATCGGCTCTCTCGTCGTCATGGAGCACGGCGATCTCGTCGGCATGCTCACCTTCCGCGAGGTCATCCAGGCGGTGGTGGCCAACGGGGGTGCTGTCGGCACGCGGCTCGTGCGTTCGGTGATGGACGACGCGCCACTGACCTGCACGCCCGAGACCGAGATCGACGAGGTGCGCCGCATGATGTTGCTGCGCCATGCGCGCTACATGCCGGTGCTCGACAAGCGCACGCTGATGGGCGTGATCTCGTTCTACGACGTCGCCAAGACCGTGGTCGACGCGCAGGACTTCGAGAATCGCATGCTCAAGGCCTACATCCGCGACTGGCCCGAGCGGCAGGCCGCGCCCGGTGCGCAGACTCCTAGCTTCTAGAATCCCGGGCTCCATGCCCGGCTCCACCTTCGGCGACCTCTTCCGCGTCACGAACTTCGGCGAAAGCCACGGCCCCGCCATCGGCTGCGTGATCGATGGCTGCCCGCCAGGTCTCGAGCTCTCCGAGGCCGACATCCAGCCCGAGCTAGACCGCCGCCGCCCCGGCACCAGCCGCCACGTGACGCAGCGCAACGAGCCCGACGCGGTGGAGATTCTCTCCGGCGTGTTCGAGGGCCGCACCACGGGCACGCCGATCGCGCTGCTCATCCGCAACACCGACCAGCGCAGCAAGGACTACGGCAACCTGCTCGACACCTTCCGCCCCGGCCATGCCGACTACACCTATTGGCGCAAGTACGGCGAGCGCGACCCGCGCGGCGGCGGCCGCAGCAGCGCACGTCTGACGGCCCCCATGGTGGCGGCCGGCGCGGTGGCCAAGAAGTGGCTGCACCTGCGCCACGGCACCACCTTCACGGGCTGGATGAGCGCCCTGGGCGAGATCGAGATCCCCTTCGACGACGAGTCCCAGATCCCGCTCAACCCCTTCTATGCGCCCAACGCCGGCATCGTGCCGCGGCTGGAAGCCCACATGGACGCGCTGCGCAAGGCAGGCGACAGCTGCGGTGCGCGCATCGAGGTGCGGGCGCGCGGCGTGCCCGTGGGCCTGGGCGAGCCGCTTTTCGACAAGCTCGACGCCGACATCGCCTGGGCCCTCATGGGTCTGAACGCGGTCAAGGGCGTGGAGATCGGCGATGGCTTCGGCGTCGTCGCGCAGCGCGGCAGCGATCACGGCGATGCGCTCACGCCGGCCGGCTTTGCCAGCAACCATGCCGGCGGCGTGCTGGGCGGCATCAGCACCGGGCAGGACCTGGTGGTGCGCATCGCCATCAAGCCCACCAGCAGCATCCGCACGCCCAAGCCCAGCATCACGCGCACCGGCGAGCCCACGGTGGTCGAGACACTCGGCCGCCACGACCCCTGCGTCGGCATCCGCGCCACCCCCATCGCCGAGGCACTGCTCGCGTTGGTGGTGATGGACCACGTGCTGCGCCATCGCGCGCAGTGCGGCGACGTGGCGCTGCCGGTACCGCCGATCCCCGGCCAGGCTTGACGGGCAAGCCCCGCGCCGTGCCCACCGGCAGCCTGGCGCCTTTCGGCGCGCTCACCTTCACCTACTTCGCGGCGATCGGGTTGTTCAACCCGTACGCGCCCTTGTGGTTCCAGAGCCTGGGCTTGTCGACGCTCGTCATCGGCGGCATCGTCAGCCTGCAGAGCTGGACCCGCGTGCTGGCGCCCTACGCCTGGAGCTGGGCCGGCGACCACAGCGGCCAGCGCGTCAAGCTCATCCGCATCGCCGCCGCAGGCGCACTGTGTTCGGCGCTGGGCCTGCTGGGCGTGACGGCGGCCGTGCCGGTGGCCCTGGTGACGGTGTTGCTGTTCGTGGCCAACAGCGGCGTCGTGCCGCTGTACGAGGCGATCCTGGCGCGCGCCCTGGCCACGCCCGACGGCGGCATCGATGCCCGACGCTACGGCCGCGTGCGGGTGTGGGGCTCCGTCGGCTTCCTGGCCGCCGTCACCAGCTTCGGAGCCTTGCTCGATCGCTTCGGCATTGCGGTCTTTCCCGGCTTCGTGGCCCTCATGAACGGCCTGTTGCTGGCCGCGGCGCTGGCGCTGCCGCGCACGCACGAAGAGCCGGCACACGACGAGCCTGCGCCGCCCGTGCTGCCGCTGCTGCGCAAGCCCTGCGTGGCCTGGTTCTTCGCGTCCATTTTCTTCACGGTGCTGGCCCACACCAGCCTGTACGCGTTTTTCTCGCTGTATCTCGTGAGCCTGGGCTACGGGAAGACGGCGGTCGGCGCCTTGTGGGCGGTGAGCGTGGCGGTGGAGATCGTCTTTTTCTGGACTCAGGGCCGCTGGTTCCCGCTGCTGGTCGCGGAACGTTGGCTGCAGGTGGTGGCCGGCGCCACGGCGCTGCGCTTCGCGCTGACCGCAGGCGGTGGTGCCTGGGCGCCGGTGCTGGTGCTGGCGCAGCTGCTGCATGCGGTGACCTTTGCCGCCCATCACGCCGCCTGCATCGCGCTCGTGCAACGGCTGTTCCCCGGGCGCCTGCGCGGGCGCGGCCAGGCGCTTTACACGACCCTGGGCTATGGCATCTCCGGGGTCATGGGTGGCCTCGGTGGTGGCTGGCTGATCGAGCGGCTGGGCTTTGCAGCCGTGTTCTGGGCCGCCGCCCTGTGTGCGCTGCTGGCCTGGGCCTGTGCCGCCGCCTGCGAGCGCGCGCTCCTCAACCCGAATGCCGCCAGAAGGCGGGCCTGAGCGTGCCGGGCCATCGGTGGCGTCAGCAGTTCGTCGCCCCGATTCCGCGCTTCATCGCAGCCGCGCTCGCCGGGGGCCGGGTGATCCTCCACACTCTGCGCAAACGCAGCCGACGAGCTGCCCGGTTCAGGGTAGCCTGACGGCGCGCAGGCGAGGGAAACGAGATGAAGACAACGTGGAGGGCCGGCCTCGTCGTGCTGGCGGGAGTCGCCGTCGTGACGGGCCTGGTGTTGAGCGCCAGGCTGGGCGGCAAGACGGGCGCATCGGGCATCGCGCAGGCGATGTCCGGCGGCACCGACGGGCGCAATCCCGAACCGACCCTGGAGTTTGCGTCGCGCGAGGTGGTTCAGCCCAAGCTGGCGCGCCTGGCCGCAGTGGTGGAGTTCTCCGGCCCGCTGGTGGCCCCGCAGACCGCGATTGTGCGCGCCAAGGCTGGCGGCACGCTGCTGGCGCTGAACGTCGCCGAAGGCAGCCGCGTGGCTGCGGGCCAGGTGATCGGCCGCATCGAGCTGGCCGAGCTGGGTGGCCGAGTCGCCGAACGCGGCGCGCTGCTGGAGTCGGCGCGCGCCGCGCTGGTTCAAGCCGAGCGCACGCACGCCAGCAACGAACGTCTGGCGGCGCAGCAGTTCATCAGCAGCAACGCGCTGGAGAGCTCGCGTGCTGCCCTCGACACCGCGCGCGCCAACCTCGCCGCGGCCCAGGCTGCGCTGGACACCACCCGCGTCGGCCTGCGCGACGCGACGCTGGTGGCACCGATCGCCGGCATCGTGGCCCGGCGCCACGCGCTGCCGGGCGAGAAGGTGAGCCCCGAGCAGCCGGTGCTCACCATTGTCGACCTTGCCCGGCTGGAGCTGGCCGGCCAGGTGGGCACGCATGAGGTCTCGCGCATCCGCCCCGGGCTGCCGGTGCAGCTGCGCGTGGAGGGCCTGGACACACCCGTGGCGGGCCGCGTGGCCCGCATCGCGCCGTCTGCCGAGCCCGGCACGCGCTCGATCGGCGTCACCGTGGAGCTTGCCAACCCCAAGGAGCGGCTGCGCGCCGGGCAGTACGCGCTGGTGAGCGCCGAGCTTGCGGACGACACCGAACGCCTGACGCTGCCGACCGCCGCCGTCGGCAGCACCAGCGGCCAGGACCATGTCTGGCTGATCGAGAACGGCCAGTTGGCGCGCCGCACCGTCACGGTGGGGCGGCGCGACGAGCGCGTGGGCCTTGTCGAGGTGCTGCAGGGGGTGACGCCCGCCAGCGTCGTGCTGGCCGCGCGCTTCGACAATCTGCGCGAGGGTGCCAAGGCCAGTGTCGTGGCGCCCCGGACTGCGCCAGTCACCAGCGCCGCGGCGTCGAGCGCGCTCCTGCGCTGAACGCGCGTCCACCGAGGAGCTCGGGCCATGTGGATCACGCGCATCTCGATCAGCAACCCCGTCTTCGCCGCCATGGTCATGGTGGCCCTGTGCGTGATGGGCGTCTTCAGCTACAGCAAGCTCGGCGTGGAGCAGATGCCCGACATCTCGCTGCCCGGCATCTGGGCCTCGGTGGAGTACCCGGGTGCCACGCCCGAAGCGCTGGAGCGCGAGGTGCTCAAGCCCCTGGAGGAAGCCATCAACAGCGTGGCCGGCGTGAAGCGCATCACCTCGCGGGCTTTCGAGGGCCGGGCAGACCTCTCGGCCGAGTTCAAGCTCGACGCCGACATGGGCCGCGCGCTGCAGGACGTTCGCGATCGCGTTGCCGCCGTGCAGGCGGGCTTCCCGCGCGACGTGAAGGCGCTGCAGCTGGCGCGCTGGAACAACGACAACAGCGAGCCCGTGGTGCAGATGGCCCTGCTGGGCACCGCGCGTGGCCACCGCGAGCTCAGCCTGATCGGCGAGAGCCAGATCGGCAAGCGGCTGCAGCGCGTGCCCGGTGTGGCGCGGGTCGAGATCAACGGCCTGACCGAGCGCGAGGTGCGCATCGATCTCGATCCCGCGCGGCTGCGCGCTTACGGCGTGACGCCGGGCCAGATCGCGCAGGCGCTGCGCGAGGCCAACACCGACCAGCCGGTGGGGCTGGTCTCCGACGGCACCCAGGACGCGCTGCTGCGCGTGGAAGGCCGCGTGAAGGATCCGCGCCGCTTCGCCGACGTGGTGGTGGCCCACCGCAACGGCCTGCCGCTGCGCCTGGCCGATCTTGGCAGCTTGATCGAGCGCGAGAAGGAGCCCGACTCGCTGGCGCGCGTCAACGGCCAGCGCGCCATCAACTTCAACGTCTTCAAGCAGCAGGACGCCAACATCGTGGCCACCGGCGATGCGGTCAAGGCCGCGATGGACGAGCTGAAGGAGACGCTGCCGCCCGACGTGGAACTGCGGCTCATCAACGCCAGCTCCGACTGGGTCAAGGGCAGCCTCGCCGGCCTGCGCAGCACGCTCATCGAGGGTGCGCTGCTCACGGTCGCCATCGTGTTCCTGTTCCTGCACAGCTGGCGCAGCACCATCATCACCGGGCTCACGCTGCCGATCGCGGTGATCTCCAGCTTCATCGCCGTGCACTTCTTTGGCTTCACGCTGAACTTCATGACGATGATGGCGCTGAGCCTGTGCATCGGCCTCTTGATCGACGACGCCATCGTCGTGCGCGAGAACATCGTGCGCCACGTGCACATGGGCAAGGACCACGTCACGGCGGCGCGCGAGGGCACCGAGGAGATCGGTCTGGCGGTGATGGCCACCACCTTTGCCATCGTGGCGGTGTTCGCGCCGGTGGCCTTCATGGGCGGCATCATCGGCAAGTTCTTCTACCCTTTTGGCATCACGGTCGTCGTCGCCGTGCTGGTGAGCCTGTTCGTGAGCTTCACGCTCGACCCCATGCTCTCCAGCGTCTGGCACGACCCGCCCGGCACGCGGCTGAAGCGGCTGCCGGTGCTCGGCCACGCCCTGCGCGCCACCGACCGTGGCATGGACGCACTCCACGGCGCCTACGAGCGCGCCATCTGCTGGATCTTCAGCGCCCGCCGCTGGCGCCTGTGGGTGCTGCCCACGTACGGCCGTGGCTTCAAGGCCGACGGCACGCGCGACAAGGGCAGCAAGCGCCGCCTGCGCAGCGCCACCCTCACCCCCCGCGGCGCAGTCATGGCCGGGGGCGTGGCCAGCTTCGTCATCGCGCTGGGCCTGGCGCCACTGGTGGGCACCGAGTTCGTTCCGCAGACCGACCAGGGCTACACGCAGCTCGCCGTGAAGATGCCCGTGGGCGCGAGCCTGGAGCGCACCGACGCCAAGGTGCAGCAGCTCGAGGCCATCGTGCGGACCTTCCCCGAGGTGCAGCACATCAGCACCTGGGTCGGCGGCCCTGGGCAGCGCAACCAGGCCTGGATCAACATCCGCCTGGTGGACCGCAAGGATCGCAAGCGCTCGCAGAAGGAGGTCGAAGACGCCATCCGCACGGCCGTGGCCGTGGTGCCGGGCACCGACATCAGCGTCGGCTGGAACCGGCCGATCTACGTGGCCATCCTGGGCAACGACCCCGAAGGCCTGGCGAAGATCGCCACCGACTTTGCCGAGAAGGTCAAGCAGATCCCCGGCGCGGTGGACGTCGAGACCAGCGTGCAGGCCGGCATGCCAGCCTACGCGGTACGCCTGAAGCCCGATGCCGTGCGCGAGCTGGGCCTGACGACCGCGCAGGTCTCGGCCAGCCTGCGCGCCTACGTCAGCGGTGACGCCGCGACCACCTGGACGACGCCGGACGGCGACCAGGTTGACGTGACCTTGCGCCTGCCCGAAGCCAGCCGCGAGCGCATCGAGCAACTGCGTGCGCTGCCGGTGGCCTTTGCAGGGAGTGGCTCAGCGGCAGGCACGCCCATCGCACTGGACAGCGTGGCCGAGATCGTGCCGGTGTTCAACCCGCAAAACATCCGTCGCCAGAACCTGCAGCGCCGTGAGGCGGTGTATGCCGGCGTCAAGGACCGCAGCCCGGGCGATGTCGCCGCCGACGTGCAGAAGCTCATCGGGCAGACCAAGCTGCCCCCGGGCTACAGTTTCGACGTCGGCGGCCAGATGCAGGAGCAGGCCGAGGCCTTCAGCGGGCTGCTCGCGGCCATGGGCCTGGCGGTGGTGTTCATCTACATCGTGCTGGCCAGCCAGTTCGGCAGCTTCCTGCAGCCTCTTGCCATCATGGCCAGTCTGCCGTTGGCGCTGATCGGAGTGATGCTGGCGCTGCTGTTCTGGAACAGCACGCTCAACGTCTTCAGCATGATCGGACTGGTGATGCTGATGGGCCTGGTGACGAAGAACGCGATCCTGCTGGTGGACTTCGCCAACCACGCCCGCAAGGCCGGGGCCACGGTGGCCGATGCACTTCGCCAGGCCGGTCTGGTGCGCCTGCGGCCGATCATCATGACGACCATGGCCATGGTCTTCGGCATGCTGCCCCTGGCGCTGGCGCTCAATGACGGCGGCGAAATCCAGGCGCCGATGGGCCGCGCCATCATCGGCGGCGTCATCACCTCCACGATCCTCACGCTGGTGGTGGTGCCGGTGCTGTACAGCTACCTGGCTCGCGAGCGGCGCAGCGGGCGCGACGCTCAGGCCATGGCAGGCGCACGTCCGCCGGCCGGCGACGGCCTCTTGCCGCTGCCTGCCGACCGCGACTGATCGGCCCGCACCCCTCCGTTGGCTGTCCCGCCACGCAGCGGGCCTGCCGTATTGTCCCGGTAGATGCCGCCGCCCACGACGAGCCCGTCGTCCAGGGCCTGCACCCACGAGGCCTTGGCCTGCACCTGAGCGTTGACCGGGTTGACGATGACGCAGTCGATCCAGGCGCCACCGGCTGCTGCGCCCGCGAAGGCGTCGCGCACGAAGCGGTCGCCGTCGACGCCGGGTACGTCGTCCACGCGCCGGCCTTCCATGGCTGGCTTGACGCCGTGCAGCACATAGCGGCCCTGGCGATCGATGAAGAAGATGCAGAGGTCGCGGTCGACGAGCCCGGCCTTGCTGCTGTGCAGCTCTTCGGCTGCGCCCGGGCGCCCACGTTCTGGGATGAGCGCGAGCGCCCCCCCCCCACGAGCGCCCGCGCCTCGTCGGCGCTGACCTGGCGCAGCTTGATCAAGCTGACGGCCTGCGCCAGCGCGGCGGCGCGGTCGACCAGGGCGATGGCGCTGGAGCGCGACTCGTCCACCATCGCCGTGTTCTGGCGCGTGCGCTCGTCCGGCGCGCGGCCCCCTCAGCACTCCACAATGTTGACCGCCAGGCCGCCTCGCGCCGTCTCCTTGTACTTGGTGAGCATGTCGGCGCCGGTCTCGCGCATGGTCTTGATCACCTGGTCGAGGCTCACGTGGTGGGTGCCGTCGCCGCGCAGAGCCATGCGCGCGGCGTTGATCGCCTTCACCGAGGCGATGGCATTGCGCTCGATGCAGGGAATCTGCACGAGGCCGCCCACCGGATCGCAGGTGAGGCCGAGGTGGTGCTCCATGCCGATCTCGGCCGCGTTCTCCACCTGCTCGGGCGTGCCGCCAAGCACCGCGCACAGCGCGCCGGCGGCCATGCTGCAGGCCACGCCGACCTCACCCTGGCAGCCGACCTCGGCGCCACTGATGCTGGCGTTTTCCTTGTAGAGGATGCCGATGGCGGCGGCGGTCAGCAGGAAGTCGCGCACGCCTTCCGCCGATGAGCCGCGCACGAAACGCGTGTAGTAGTGCAGCACGGCCGGCACGATGCCCGCGGCGCCGTTGGTGGGGGCCGTGACGACGCGGCCTCCGGCGGCGTTCTCCTCGTTCACGGCCAGGGCGTAGAGATTGACCCAGTCGAGCACCTGCAGCGGGTCGGTCAGCGCGGCCTCGGGGTGGGCGGTGAGATCCTGGTGCAGCTTGGCTGCTCGCCGCCGCACCTGGAAGCCGCCTGGCAGCACGCCCTCGGTGGCGATGCCGCGCTGCACGCAGGCTTGCATCACGGCCCATATGCGGTCCAGGCCGGCGTCGATCTCGGCGTCGTTGCGCCAGTGGCGCTCGTTCGCGCGCATCACCGCGGCGATGCCCTCGCCGGTCTCGGCGCAGCGCTGCAGCAGCTCGGCCCCGCTGCGAAAGGGCAGCGGCAGCACCGTAGCTTCGGGCGCAATCACCTTCTGCCGCACGCCGTCGACCGCCACCTCCTCGCTGATCACGAAGCCGCCGCCGACCGAGTAGTACACCTTGTCGGCAAGCATGGCCCCGCCGGCATCGAGGGCCTCGAAGCGCATGCCGTTGGCGTGGAAGGGCAGCGTCTCGCGGCGGTGGAAGCGCAGGTCGTCCTTTTCGGCAAAGGTCACGGGGTGTGTGCCGCCCAGCCGCAGCTGCGCCTGCGTGCGGATGGCCTGCAGCATCGCCGGCACGGCATCGACCTCCACCGTGTCGGGCTCGTGGCCCTCCAGTCCCAGCAGCACGGCCTTGTCGCTGCCATGGCCGCGGCCGGTGAGGCCCAAGCTGCCATAGAGCTGCACGCGCACGCGCGCCGCCGTGGCCAGCAGGCCCGAGTGCTGCAGGTGGCGGACGAACAGGCGCGCCGCGCGCATCGGCCCCACGGTGTGGCTGCTGCTCGGTCCGATGCCGATCTTGAAGAGGTCGAAGACACTCACGGCCATGACTCAGTCTCCAGTCAGGAATGCGCTATGCAGGTGGACGTGATTGTGGTGGGCCTGGGCGCTATGGGCAGCGCCGCCGCGTGGCAGCTGGCGCGGCGGGGCGCCCACGTGCTGGGCATCGATCGCTTCGCGCCGCCGCACGACCGCGGCTCCAGCCACGGCCTGACCCGCGTCACCCGAGAGGCGGTGGGCGAGGGCGAGGCCTACGCGCCGCTGGTACGGCGCTCGCACGCGATCTGGCGCGAGCTCGAAGCCGCACGGGCTGCCGACCCGACGCTGCCGTTCGAAGGTCCGCTGATGACGCGCACAGGCGTGCTGGTGATCGGCCCGGCCGGCTCCGACACCGCCTTCGTGGCCCGCACCCGTGCCGTCGCGCAGGCCTTCGACGTGCCGCACGAGGCGCTCACCGCGGCCGAGCTGCGCCGACGCTGGCCGCAGTTCCACATCGACGATGCCGAGGCCGGCTGCTTCGAGCCGGGTGGGGGTGTGGTCTACCCCGAGCGCTGCATCGCCGCACAACTGGCGATGGCGCGGCGTGCGGGCGCGCAACTGCTCACCGACGAGCCGGTGCAGGCCGTCGTGCGCGAAGGCGGCGTCTGGCGCGTGACCGCGGCGCGTGGCACCCACCACGCGGCCCAGGTGCTGGTGACGGCGGGCGCCTGGCTGCCAGGTCTGGCCGCGGCGCACGGGCTCCCTTGGGCGCGCGAGCTGCGCGTGCTGCGGCAGGTGCTGCATTGGCTGAAACCCGAACCCGGCTGCGAGGCCGACTTCGAAGCCGCCCGTTGCCCCACCTTCATCGTGACGCGCGGCGAGCGCTACGAAGACACCTTCTACGGCATGCCACTTGTCGACGGCTCGGGCGGCGTGAAGGTGGGCACCGAGCAGTTCGAGCACGACACCACGCCCGAGACCGTGGCGCGAGACGTGTCCGCAGCAGAGACGGCGGCGCTGGTCGAGCGCCTCGTGCGACCGCGCCTGACCGGTCTGAGCAGCCAGGCGCTGCGCGGCTCGGCCTGCCTGTACACCATGGCAGCAGATGGGCGCTTCCGCATCGGCGAGACGGTTCCCGGCCTGATGTGGGTGTCGGCCTGTTCAGGCCACGGCTTCAAGCACTCCGCCGCCTTGGGCGAGGCTCTGGCCGAGCGGGTGTTCCAGGGCCGCTCGGCGATCGACCTGACGCCATTCATGGACTGAACACGGCACAGGGGCCGCGCGGCGGCTCTGCGAGGCCGGTGTGCGGCTTTGGCGTGTTGGGCACAATCTCCGCTAGCACGCGGCCGAAAAAGGGGCCAACAACACAGCGGCCAACGAGTAAGGGGCTAACGACAATGACGAGACGTCTTCGCTTGCGCAACGGCCTCGGTGTGTTTTTGGGTCTGCTTTGCTCGGCAGCTTGGGCCCAAACGCCGGTGTTGGACCGTTCGCCTGCTACAGTTGCAGCAGCAGCCGCCGCGAACTTGCCCGCCGAGGCCTTCTTCAAGAACCGGGACGTGCTTGATGCGCAGTTGTCACCTTCGGGAACTCAACTGGCGCTCACCACGGCGGCAGGCGTCAAGCGAGTGGCGTTGGCGGTCGTCGAACTGGCGCCTGGCGGCAAGGCGGTCCGAGTGGCCCACTTCATCGACGTCGATGTGGTGGAGTTCAGTTGGGTCAACAACAACCGCCTCACTACTGTCCGGTTAAAAGTCGAACAAATTCAATTGGTTAGCGGCGTCGGGCATGTCGGTCTGGGACGCATCGGCCTGCAAGGCGCATGAAACCTCGGTTTTCTCGAAGACCGACACCGACAAGATCTGTAGACATGTGTAGAGCGAGGCATCGAGTTGAAGCTCCTTCTTGACGATGGCGATGAGCACGTAGGTGGCCACGGCGCACCACACCTGCGTCTTCACCGCGTTCTCGCTGTTGCCGAGAAACTTCTTGATGCGCAGATGCTGCTTGATCCATTTGAAGAACAACTCGACCTGCCAGCGACTCTTGTACAACGAGGCAATCGTCAGCGCCGGCAAGGCCGTGTTGTTGGTCAGGAAGATCAGCGTCTTGCCCGTCTCGGGGTCCTTGAATCGAACACGCCGCAGGTGCTCGGGATACTTTTTGGCCGAGTAGTGGCCGTTGAGCATGACCTGCTGGTCGCTGATGATGCCGGTGCTGCGATCGGTCGCAGCCGAGTAGACACGCCTGGCGTCCATCGGCGACTTGGCGCGCGTGACGAAGAAGGCGCCGGCCTGATGCAACGCATACAACCGTGCGAAGTCGACATAGCCGCGATCCATCACGTAGAACGCGCCAGGCTCGAAGGCCAGCATGTCCAGCACGTTCACGTCGTGCAGCTTGCCGTCGCTGATGTGGATGAACGCGGGAATCGCGCCGCGCAGGTCCAGCAGCGTGTGCAGCTTGATGGCGGCCTTGGTCGAGCGAAACGGCGCCCAGTCGAACAAATTCAGGCACAGATCGATGGTGCTGGAGTCCAGCGCATACACCGTGTTGTCCAGATCGACGCCGAGCGAATCGTTCGCATACAGCGTGCGTGCACGCCGGATCAACAAGGCGGCCAAGTCCGACCAGATGCGCCAGTCGCGCGATTCGTTGGCGTCGGCCAGCGTGGAGCGCTTGACCGCCGAACGAAAGCCCATCGCATACAGCTTGCCGGCATTCGCCGACAGACTGGCCTCGATGTCGCGCAAGCTTTCGCGCCAAGTCAATTGCGCGAAGGCCATGGCGCGGAACTGCTCGGCGCACGACAGCGTGCGCACGCCCGCGTTGCCTCCATGGCGCTGCACGATGCGCGCGAAGCTGGTCCATGGAACGAACTCCATGACCTGAGCAAACAAGGTCTTGCCGATATGCACGCGCTTCCCCAGAGGCAGTCAAGCCCGGGAAAGTACGCGGTTTTACAGAAACGAAGTTCAAATCGGCACCAAACAAAATCGGCCTACAGCCCGCACCAATGCTTGATCTCAGGCTCGGTGCAAGTCATTTAACCGGACAGTAGTGCAACCGCCTGATCTTCAGCGTGGCCGATCTGGAGTCTGGCAGCGGCGAAGACCGCCGCTCGGCGCCCGGTCTGTATGGCGTCGATGCCGACGGCAAGAACCTGCGCCAGCTGGTGGCGCGCGGTTCGGAGCCGATCGTGGTGGAAGGACGCATCACGCGCGACGTCTTGCCCTACAACCACGTGCTGCTGAAGGTGCCGCTGCCCGAGTCTGGCATTGAAGCCGACGAGGTCCTTGTCGGGAGGTTGATCTTCGACGTCCACAACGACATCAGCGAGGTGTTGCCACTGCGGCTGAACACCCGCAACGGCAGAACGCGCCTGATGGACCTGGATGCGCCGCGCGGCACCGTGGGCTGGCTCTTTGACAGTGCCGGTGAGGCCCGCGTTGCCGTCGCGCGGCGGCAAGGACAGCAATTGATTCATTGGCGTGGCCCTGGCCAGACGGCATGGCAATTGCTGAACCAGGCGGACTCGTTGCGTGCTCCCTTCAGCCCCCACCATGTGGACGACGCCGGCAACCTGTACGTGACGCAGCGCCGGGGTCCGGAGGGCTATGGCGAGCTGGTCCAGTACGACTTCGATCGCCACGAGCCCGCACAGGCCGCCTGGATATCCACGCCCGGTTTCGACTACAGCGGCACGGTTCTCCTCACCAGGCGAGGTGGTTCTGCGGCCGGCGTGCGCGTCGTGACCGACGCAGAGCAGACGGTGTGGTTCGACCCGAAGATGAAGGCCTTCCAGGCGCTGGTGGACGAGCGCTTGTCGGGCACTGTCAACCGCATCAGCTGCCGGCGCTGTGGTGAACCGAACATGGTGGCGCTGGTGCACCAGTTCTCCGACCGGCACCCTGGGCAGCTCTGGGTCTACACGGCGGCCGACCAGCGGTGGCTCGGCGTGGCCCAGGTCAATGCAGGCATCGACCCGCGGCTGATGGCCTCCGTCGACCTTCAGCGCATCAAGGCGCGTGATGGGCGTGATCTGCCCGTGTGGTTGACCGTGCCCATCGGCCGCCAAGCGGGGCGCCCGGGCCCGGCTGTGGTGTTGGTGCACGGCGGGCCCTGGGTTCGCGGGGGCCACTGGAAGTGGAGCGAAACCGAGCAGTTCCTGGCCTCGCGCGGCTATCTGGTCATCAGTCCGGAATTCAGAGGCAGCCAGGGCTACGGTCAGGCGCACTTCGAAGCCGGGTGGAAGCAGTGGGGCCGCGCCATGCAGGACGACGTGGCCGATGCCGTGCTCTGGGCCCAGGCGCAGGGCTTGGCCGACAAGCGGGTGTGCATCGCTGGCGCCAGCTATGGCGGCTACTCCACGCTGATGGGTCTGGTACGCCACCCGGAGCTGTACCGCTGCGGTGTCGCCTGGGTGGCTGTGACCGATCCCTTTCTCTACCTTGAAGGGTCTTGGTGGATCAGCGACGACATCAGCAGGTCGGGTCGTCGCTACTTGTTGCCGCAGATGGTCGGTGACCCCAGGGCCGATGCGGACATGCTGACCAGTGTGTCGCCCGTGGCCCAGGCAGACCGGATCCTCGCCCCCTTGCTGCTGGCCTTTGGCCAAGCCGATCAGCGTGTGCCCCTGGCCCATGGCAAACGCCTGCGCGACGCTCTGCAAAAGGCCGGGCGTGACCCGCTGTGGGTGGTCTACCCCGACGAGGGCCACTCCTGGCGGCTGCCAGAAACCAGAGCCGACTTTGCCCGGCGCATGGAGAGGTTTCTCGCCGAGCACTTGAAGTAAGGCTCCTGGAGGCGGTCAGTTCCCTGCCGCCAAGCGCCGCCCACGCTCCTAGAGTTCGATTCGTCCCATTGGCCGTATGGGCGCCGGGGCGTATCGCGACACTGCTGTCCAAGCGCTGTATGGTGAGCGGCGTTTGACTGAAGTGGCGGTGTGCAGCGTCGCCTTGACTGCTGGCTAGTCACTGGCCAACGTTAGACAAACTCAGGCGGGCCATGGGCATAGACTGCAACCGCCACCCGCACCCCACAACACCACTTTCCAACGGAGACTCGCATGCTCAAACACCGTCGTCACCTGCTGGGCCTGGCTGCTGCCGCGCCTGTTTCGGCCCTTCTGTCTGGCCGCGCCTATGCGCAGGCGCAGGCCGCTGCGCCGCTGGAACGCGCGGTCATCTACGCCGGCTTCGCGCCCGGCGGCACCGCGGATGTGACGGCCAGACGTATTGGCGAGAAGCTTCAAGGCCCGTATGCAAGGTCCGTGCAGGTGGAAAACCGCACCGGAGCAGGTGGTCAGATCGCGCTCACGGCCCTGAAGACCGCGCCGGCCGATGGCAGCACCCTGATCGTCACCCCGATGTCGATGCTGGGCATCTACCCGCACACCTACAAGAAGCTGCCCTATGACCCGGTGGCTGACTTCCAGCCCGTGTCGCAAGCGGTGCAGTTCGACTTCGCCATCGCCGTGGGCCCCGCCGTGCCCGAGTCGGTGAGGACCCCGGCCGAGTTTGTCGCCTGGGCGAAGGCCAATCCTGCTGGGCAGGCCTTTGGTTCGCCGGCGGCAGGCTCCGGCCCGCACTTCCTGGGCGAACTCTATGGCCGCGCGGGTGGCGTGCCGCTGCGTCACATCCCCTACCGCGGCACACAGCCCGCCATCCTGGACATGCTGGGCGGCCAGTTGCCTTCGGTGTGCGGGCCGGTGGGCGAGTTCCTGCCCCACCTGGCCACCGGCAAGGTGCGCATCCTGGCCACATCGGGCAACTCACGCAGCCGCTTCACGCCCAACGTGCCCACGTTTGCAGAACAGGGTTTCCGCGACCTGGTGCTGGATGAGTGGTTCGGCATTTTTGTCCCGGGCAAGACCCCGATGGACATCGTCAACCGGCTCAACGCGGCCGTCCGCGCCGCGCTGGCGATGCCCGATGTGATCGCCGGCCTGGGTCAGATGGGGCTGGTGCCTGCGCCATCATCCCCTGCGGAGCTGGCTGCCTTGCTCAAGCGCGACACCGATCGCTGGGGCCCGCTGGTCAAGACCATCGGCTTCACCGCTGATTCCTGACGGCAGCCCGCGCGCGCGGGCTGGGCATGGCTCAGTCCGCGCGCCTCGCCTTGGGCAGATCATGCGAGCCGGTGGCCCTTCACCGGGGCACCGGCCGTTCAGGCCTCGCCGTACTCGCTCATCGGCACGCAGCTGCAGAACAGGTTGCGGTCGCCGTGCACGTTGTCGACACGGCCCACGGGCGCCCAGTACTTCTGCCGCTTCAGGCCCGGCACCGGGTAGGCGGCCACTTCGCGTGAATAGGGGCGTGCCCACGCGCCGCTGATGAGGCTGGCGGCCGTGTGCGGCGCCTGCTTCAGCGGGTTGTCGTCCTGCGGCCAGATACCCTGCTCGACCTTCGCGATCTCGCCGCGGATGGCGATCATGGCGTCGCAGAAGCGGTCCAGCTCGGCCAGCGGCTCGCTCTCGGTGGGCTCCACCATCAGCGTGCCGGCCACCGGAAAGCTCAGCGTCGGTGCGTGGAAGCCGTAGTCGATGAGCCGCTTGGCCACGTCTTCGGCGCCCACGCCCGTGGTCTTGGCCAGCGGGCGCACATCCAGGATGCACTCGTGCGCCACGCCGCCGCCCTTGAGGCCGGGCACGCCGCCGCTGAAGTGGATCTCGTAGTGGTCGGCCAGGCGCGCGGCCACGTAGTTGGCCGAGAGGATGGCCGTCTCGGTGGCGTGGGTCAGGCCCTCGGCGCCCATCATGCGCACGTACATCCAGCTGATGGGCAGCACCGCGGCGTTGCCCAGCGGCGCGGCGCTCACCGCGCCCACCGGCGTCTGCACCCCCGTGGCCGTGGCATGGCCGGGCAGGAAGGGCACGAGGTCCTCGACCACGCACACCGGCCCCACGCCCGGCCCGCCACCGCCGTGCGGGATGCAGAAGGTCTTGTGCAGGTTGAGGTGGCTCACGTCGCCGCCGAACTCGCCCGGCGCGGCCACGCCCACCAGCGCGTTCATGTTGGCGCCGTCCACGTACACACGCCCGCCGTGGGCGTGCACCGTGGCGCAGAGCTCCTTCACCTGCGGATCGAACACGCCGTAGGTGCTGGGGTAGGTGATCATCACCGCGGCCAGGTCGCTGGTGTGCTTCTCGCACTTGGCGGTGAGGTCGGCGAGGTCGACGTTGCCGGTGGCGTCGCACTTCACCACCACCACGCTCATGCCCACCATCTGCGCGCTGGCCGGGTTGGTGCCGTGGGCGCTTTCGGGGATCAGGCACACATGCCGGTGGCCCTGGCCTCGCGCGCGTTGCCAGCCGCGAATGGCCAAGAGGCCCGCATACTCACCCTGACTCCCGGCGTTGGGCTGCAGGCTGATGCCCGCATAGCCCGTGGCCTGCGTGAGCCAGCCGCGCAGCTGTGCGTCGAGCTCGGCATAACCCGCCAGCTGGTCAGCCGGTGCAAACGGGTGCACGCTCGCGAACTCGGGCCAGGTCACGGGGATCATCTCGCTCGTGGCGTTGAGCTTCATCGTGCACGAGCCCAGCGGAATCATGCTGCGGTCGAGCGCCAGGTCCTTGTCGGAGAGGCTGCGGATGTAGCGCAGCATCTGCGTCTCGGAGTGGTGCGTGTTGAACACCGGGTGCGTGAGGAAGGCGCTGGTGCGGCGCAGCGCGGCCGGGATCAGCGGCTCGATGCCCTTCTCGAAGGCCTCGAAGGTGGGCAGCGCCTGGCCGGGTGCGGCAAACACGCGCCACAGCGCGGCGATGTCGTCGCGCGTGGTGGTCTCGTCGAGCGTGATGCTGAGCCAGGCGGCGCCCCACTCGCGGTAGCGGCGGATGTTCATGCCGGCGGCCAGCGCACGGTCAACGAACTCGCCAGAGCGGCCCTCGGTCTTGAGCGTGATGGTGTCGAAGGCCGAATCCCCATGCGGCTTGAAGCCCAGCTGCGCCAGGCCCTCGGCCAGGATGGCCGTGTAGCTGGCCACACGCCGCGCGATGCGCTTCAAGCCCTCGGGGCCGTGGTAGACGGCGTACATGCTGGCGATCACGGCCAGCAGCACCTGCGCCGTGCAGATGTTGCTGGTGGCCTTTTCGCGGCGGATGTGTTGCTCGCGCGTCTGCAGCGCCAGGCGGTAGGCCGGGGCGCCGTGGCTGTCGATGCTCACGCCCACCAGGCGGCCGGGCAGGCTGCGCTTCCACTCGTCGCGGCAGGCCATGTAGGCGGCGTGCGGGCCGCCACCGCCCATCGGCACGCCGAAGCGCTGCGTGTTGCCCACCACGATGTCGGCGCCCCATTCACCGGGCGGCGTGAGCAGCGTCAGCGCCAGCAGGTCGGCGCAGGTGATGAAGGCCGCGCCCACCGCGTGCGCGCGCGCCACGTCGGCGCGCCAGTCGGTGATCGTGCCGTGCGTGGCGGGGTAGCCCACGATGACGGCGAAGAAGTCGCCCCCGGCGATGAGTTGCTCCCACTCAGCAGCCGAATTGGCGATCTTGACCGTCAAGCCCAGCGGCTCGGCACGCGTCTGCACCACCTCGATGGTCTGCGGGTGGCAGTCGCCGGCCACGATGAGCGTGTCGCTCTTGCTCTTCACCGAGCGCCTGGCCAGGGTCATGGCCTCGGCGGCGGCCGTGGCCTCGTCCAGCATGCTGGCGTTGGCGATCGCCATGCCGGTGAGCTCGCAGACCATGGTCTGGAAGTTCACGAGGGCCTCCATGCGGCCCTGGCTGATCTCGGCCTGGTAGGGCGTGTAGGCGGTGTACCAGGCCGGGTTCTCGAGGATGTTGCGCAGGATGACGCCCGGCGTGTGCGTGCCGTGGTAGCCCTGACCGATGAAGTTCTTGAGCACGCGGTTCTTGGCGGCGATGGCCTTGAGCTCGGCCAGCGCGGCAGCTTCGCCCACCGGCGCCGGCAGCTGCATCGGCTGCGCACGCGCGATGCTGCGCGGCACGACGGCCTCGATGAGGGCGCGGCGGCTGGCCGCACCGATGACGCTGAGCATGTGTCGCTCGTCGTCTTCAAAGGGGCCGATGTGGCGGGCGACGAACTCGCTGGGGTTCTCGAGTTCGCCGAGGGGCTTGAGGGCGGACATCAGCATGGCTTGTGTGGGTGAGGGTGGGCGACCACCGTTCGCACTGGGTTGGCCTAAGTGCCCGAGGGTCGGGACCGGACTTCGACAGGCTCAGCCCGATCCTTCGACAGGCTCAGGATGGGCGGGTGGGCTTCGACAGGCTCAGCCCGATCCTTCGACAGGCTCAGGACGAGCGGGTGGGCTTCGACAGGCTCAGCCCGAGCGGGATGGGCTCGGTTCGAACGGGTTGGGATCAGAGGGTTTTCAGCAGCGCGTCGTAGGCCGGCGGGTCCATCAGCTGGTCGAACTCGGCCATGTCGGCGACCTTGACCTTGAAGAACCAGCCCTTGCCCAGCGGGTCGGCGTTGGCCAGCGACGGGTCGTCCCTCAGTGCGGTGTTGACCTCGACGACCTCGCCGCTGACGGGCATGTAGAGGTCGGCTGCGGCCTTGACGCTCTCGACCACGCCCGCGACCTCGCCCTTCTGGAGCGTCTTGCCGACCTCGGGCAGGTCGACGAAGACCACATCGCCCAGCGCGTCCTGCGCGTGGTGCGTGATGCCGACGACGGCGGCGAGGTGGTCTTCGATGTTGATCCACTCGTGGTCGGGCGTGTACATCGTGGTCATGGCGGGGCTCCTGAGGGGCGAGTTGAAGGGGGTTCAGCGCTTGTAGCGGTGCGGGTGGAAGGGCATCGGGGCGACGGCCATCGGCACGCGCTTGCCGCGCACCTCGGCCATCAGCGCCGTGCCGGGGCCGGCCAGCGCAGCCGGCACATAGGCCATGGCGATGCAGCGGTTGACGCTGGGGCCCAGCGTGCCGCTGCACACCGTGCCGGCGGGGGTGCCGTTGGTGTCGAACAGCAGCGTGCCTTCGCGTACCGGCACTCGCTCCAAGCCCACGAGGCCCACGCGCAGGCGCGGTGCGCCAAGGGCGAGATGGCGGTCGATGAGCGCGGCACCCGGGTAGCCACCCGCGCGTGCACCACCGGCGCGGCGCACCTTCTGGATGGCCCATTGCAGGCCGGCCTCGATGGGGCTGGTGGTGGTGTCGATGTCGTGGCCGTACAGGCACAGGCCGGCTTCCAGGCGCAGCGTGTCGCGCGCGCCCAGGCCGGCGGGCTGGACCTCGGGCTCGCCCAGCAGCGCGCGCGCCAGCGGCACGGCCTGCGCCTCGGGCACGCTGATCTCGAAGCCGTCCTCGCCCGTGTAGCCGCTGCGGGTGACGAAGCACTCGATGCCGGCCAGCGCGAAGCGCCCGCCGCTCATGAACACCAGATCCGCCACCGCGGGGTTGAGCCGCGCCAGCGCGTTCACCGCCATAGGGCCCTGCAGCGCCAGCAGCGCGCGCTCCGGCATGGGGACGACGCGGCAGCGGCTGCCGATATGGCGCTGCAGGTGCGCGATGTCCTCGGCCTTGCAGCCGGCGTTGACGACGAGGAAGAGGTCGCCGAAGCCCGCGGCCGCATCCGCCGGCTGCGGCCTGACGATCATCAGGTCGTCGAGCAGGCCGCCGGCCTCGTTGGTGAAGAAGGCGTAGCGCTGGCGGCCGGGCGCCAGGCCCTGCACGTCCACCGGCACCAGCGTCTCCAGCGCCGCGGCCGCATCGGCAGCTTCCAGGCGCAGCTGGCCCATGTGAGAGACGTCGAACAGCGCCGCCGATTCGCGGCACTGCTTGTGCTCGGCCATCAGGCCGGCGGGGTACTGCACGGGCATGGCGTAGCCCGCAAAGGGCACCATGCGGGCGCCGAGTTCGAGGTGCAGTGTGTGCAGCGGGGTCTGGAGCAGGGCGGTGTCGGGCATGCGGGCCAGGGGGTGGTGAGGGCAGGGGTGCTCACCGCCGGGCCGTGACGCCCATCGATGAACCCGTGGCCCTCGCTGTCCGCTTTACCTGAGAGATTCGGCCACCGCCGGTTCCGGTGCGCCTTGCCCCTTCGGTGGGCTGCCGCTGGGGGCAACCTCTCTCCAGTGAGGTGGGAGCCAGTCCTTTTGCCTGAGCGTTGTGCAGCGCCTTCGGCGGCCTCGTTCACCCGCTGGTGCCTTGGCTCTCTCCTGACCCAGTCAGTGTATCAGCGGCTGGCATCATCCGTGGCATGAGCATGCCCGATCACACGCCCGATCACCCCGCCGAACCCGACCTCGCCGTCGCCTTTGCCAGGCTGATGGACCGCCACCGTTCCATCCGCGCCTACAAGCCCGACCCGCCGCCCGGGGGCCTGGTCGACACGGTGCTGGCACAGGCTCTGCAGGGCGGCAGTTCCAGTGGCAACCTCAACCTCGTCTCGGTGGTGAAGACGCAGGACGCCGAGCGCCGCCGCGCGCTGTGGGCGCTGCATGGCGAGCAGGACATGATCCTGCAGGCCCCGCTGGTGCTGACCTTCTGCGCCGACAGCCACCGCACGCGCGCCTGGCTGGCGCAGCGCAGCGCGCGGCTGGGCTTTGCCGATCTGGTGAGCTGGCACACCGCCGCTTTCGACGCGATGATCCTGTCGCAGAACGCGGCGCTGGCCTTCGAGAGCCACGGCCTGGGCATCTGCTACATGGGCACCACGCTGTTCTCGATGCGCGGCATCGCCGAGCTGCCTGGAGCTGCCCGAGAACGTGCTGCCCGTCACCAGTCTGGTGGTGGGCTGGCCCGACGAGGCGCCCGCCCAGCGCGACCGCCTGCCGGCCACCGCCTGGATCCACGACGAGCGCTACACGCCGCCCACGCCCGAGCGCATCGACGCCGACTTCGCGCTGCGCGAGGTGCGCGGCCGCGAGCGCTACCTGTCGTTCAGCCCGCAGATGGCGGCGCGCTGGCAGGAGCACAGCATCACATCGCTCGCGCAGTACTACACGAGCCCGCTCAAGTACGACCCCGACCGTTTTGCAGAGTTCTCGGCCGACATCGAGGCGCTCCTGGCCGAGCGCGGCTGGCGGCGCAGCCCGGGCGCGTGAGCATGGCCGCGCCCGACGACGCCACGCTGAGGCGCATCCTGCGCGACTGCCGCACCATCGCCGTGGTGGGGCTCTCGGCCGATTGGAACCGGCCCAGCTGCTTCGCCGCCAGCTACCTGCAGGGCAAGGGCTACCGCATCGTGCCGGTCAACCCCAAGGCCGAGTCGATCCTCGGTGAGCGCTGCTACGCGCGGCTGGAGGACATCCCGTTCGTGGTGGACATGGTCGACGTGTTCCGCAAGCCGGCCGACGTGCCGCCGATTGCCGCCAGCGCCGTGGCCATCGGCGCCAAGTGCCTGTGGCAGCAACTGGGCGTGATGAACGCCGAGGCCGACGCCACTGCACGTGCGGCGGGGCTGGATTCGGTGATGGACCGCTGCGTGAAGATCGAGCACGCTCGGCTGTACGGTGGCCTGCACTGGGCGGGCGTGAACACGGGCGTGATCTCATCGAAGAGGAGGCTTGCATGAGCCAGCGCCGCTTCCACCCCGAGACCCTGGCCATCCACGCCGGCCAGGTGCCCGACCGCGAGACCGGCGCCCGCGCGCTGCCGATCTACCAGACCACCAGCTTCGTGTTCGACAGCGCCGAGCACGCGGCGGCGCTCTTTAACCTGCAGACCTTCGGCAACGTCTACTCGCGCCTGTCCAACCCCACGGTGGCGGCGCTGGAGGAACGTGTGGCCGCGCTGGAAGGCGGCCGCGCCGCCGTGGCCTGCGCCAGCGGCATGGCGGCGGAAGCGATGGCGCTGATGACGCTGCTGCAGGCCGGCGACCACGTGGTGGCGGCCGGTGCGCTGTACGGCGGCAGCGTGACGATGCTGTCGGTGAACCTGGCCAAGTTCGGCATCGAGACCAGCTTCGTCGATGCCACGCGGCCCGAGGCCTGGGCCGCCGCGGTGAAGCCCCACACGCGCGCCTTCTTCGCCGAGACCCTGGGCAATCCCAGCCTCGTGGTGCTGGACATCGCGGCCGTGGCCGACGTGGCCCACGCCCACGGCGTGCCGCTCATCGTGGACAACACCGTGCCCAGCCCGGCGCTGTGCAACCCCATCGCGCTGGGCGCCGACATCGTGGTGCACAGCGCCACCAAGTACCTGGGCGGCCACGGCACCACGCTGGCCGGCGTGGTGGTGGAAAGCGGCCGCTTCCCCTGGGACAACGGCAAGTTCCCGGGCATGACAGAGCCCAGCCCCGGCTACCACGGCGTGAAGTTCTACGAGACCTTCGGCGACTTCGGCTTCAGCATGCGCTGCCGCATGGAGACACTGCGCGTGTACGGCGCCGCGCTCAGCCCGATGAGCGCATGGCAGGTGCTGCAGGGCGTGGAGACGCTGCCGCTGCGCATGGAGCGCCACAGCGCCAACGCGCTGGCCGTGGCGAGCTTTCTGCAGGCCGATCCGCGCGTGAGCTTCGTCAACTACCCCGGGCTGCCCGGCCACGCGCAGCACGCGCTGCTGCGGCGGCAGATGAAGGCGGGCTCGGGCCTGCTCGCCTTTGGCGTGAAGGGTGGTGCCGAGGCGGGCGTGAAGTTCATCGAGGCGGCGCAGTTCATGAGCCACCTCGTCAACATCGGCGACACGCGCACGCTGGTCAGCCACCCGGCCAGCACCACGCACCGGCAGCTTTCGCCCGAGCAGCAACGCGCGGCCGGTGTCACGCCCGAGATGGTGCGCCTGTCGGTGGGCCTGGAGCACATCGACGACATCCTCTGGGACATCGACCAGGCGCTGGCGGCGGCCAGCGGCTGAGCACCTCGCCGCGCCGGGCTGCCGACGCCACGACGACGGGCCGCTCGGGAGCCCATGTGCCGGGCGCAGCCCGGCCCTGCTGGGGGCTCAGAAGAAGGCCATCGTCCGCACCTCGATGCTCTCCCGCTTCGGCGCGTCGGGCGGCGTGTGCGGATCCTCGAAGGCGCTGTGGCCCATGAAGCGGGCACGACCGTCGGTCTCGCTGTCGTAGGTCTTCAGCAGCAGCGCGTCGCTGGCCTCCATCTGCGGGAAGTAGACCCAGCGGTGCTTCGGCGAGTACCGCATCACGTAGATCTCGCCGGTGCGCTCGCGGTACTTCAGGTCCATGCGCAGCATGTCGCCCTCGTCGTGCGTGGTGGCGTCGACCATCGCCAGCGGAAGTTCCTCGACGCGGCGGTACAGCGGCTTCCACACGTTGTAGAAGGCCACGCGGCGCTGCAGGAGTTCGTCGGCGTCGCCGGGCACGATGTCGCGCACGCGCTGCGGGCCGCTCTTCACCGTGTAGTCGCTGTGCACCAGCATCACGGCGGGGCGCTGCACGGTCGTCTGCTGCTTCAGGTCGGCCGGCAGGCGCTTGCGGATCGTGTGGTCGAACACCTCGACCCGCCCCGCGCCGGTGTGCCGCTTCACGAAGTCGACGACCTGCGCGTAGAACACCCGCTTGATCGAGTCGTCGTCGTCGAACTGGTCGAAGCGCGCGCCGAACGGGTGGATCTCGAAACCCTCCCGGTCGACGCGGAACTGCTCCGCGCGCGGCCAGCCGTTCTCGATCAGCACCTCGTGCACGTCGGTGCCCGGTGGGTTCAGCCGGGTGCCCGGATCCGGCTCGTAGAAGTAGTAATCGGGGGGGCTGCCGTTGTCGACGGTGTAGTTCATCGTCGCGCGGACATCGCGCGGGTCGGGCTTCACGGTCAGGCCGCCTTCCGGGTGGTGAAGCCCTCGCCGACCCAGGTCTTCTGCCAGCTCGGGAGGGCCTCGATGTCGGCCATCCAGCGGCGCACGTTCGGGTGGTCGGCCAGCGGCAGCTTCTGCCAGCCGTGCAGGTGCATGGGCGCGGCCAGCGCGATGTCGGCAATCGTCGGGCCCGGCGTGCCGGCGCCCCACCGGTTCGCGGCCAGGCGAGCGTCCAGGATGCCGGCCAGCTTGTGGAAGTTCGCCTGCTGGGCGTCGAGCACCGCCGGGTCGGCCGCGCCGCCGAGCAGCGGCTTGACGCAGTTCTCGACGAGGAAGACGTAGCAGCTGGGGAACCAGTGCGAGCCCTCCCACTGCAGCCAGCGGTTGATGTCGCAGCGCGTCCTGACGTCCTTCGGGTAGTAGGCCTCCTTGCCGTTCATGTCGGCGGCGTACTGCAGGATGGAGTTCGACTCCCACAGGGTGTAGTCGCCGTCGGTCATCGCGGGGATCGACGCGTTCGGGTTGATCGCCATGTACTCGGGCGACTTCTGCTCGCCCTTGAAGTAGTCGACATGCTTGAGCTCGTACGGCACGCCCATCAGGTCGAGGCCGGCCAGCACCTTGCGGCAGTTGACCGTGATGGGGTCGGCGTGGATCGTGATCATCGTTTGTCTCCTGTTTGGGTCGTGGCGCGGTCGCTTGCCGCTAATCGCAGTCTCCCGGATTGATCTGTATCAAGGAAGCTGCTTCACTGCGAACCGGTTGTCCGCGAACTGGAAACAATGGCCATCTCCACCGACATGCTCGCGGCCTTCGTGAAGGTGTCCGAGCTGGCGAGCGTGAGTGCCGCCGCCGTCGAGCTCGGCGTCGGCAAGAGCGTGGTGAGCAAGCGGGTGGCGCAGCTCGAGGCGGCGGTCAAGGCAACGCTGTTCTCGCGCAGCACGCGGCGCATCGCGCTCACGGCCGCCGGGGAGGCCTACCTCGACTTTGCCCGCCGTGCGCTGCGCGAGGTGGCCAGTGCCGAGGAGCGCCTGCGCGACCTGCGCGTGGAGCTGACAGGACAGATCCGCCTGACCGCCCCGGTCTCCTGGGGCCAGCACGTGCTGGCCAAGCGGCTGCCCGACTTCCTGCGGCTGCACCCCGCGATCGAGATCGAGCTGCACCTCGCCGACCGCCTGATGGACGTGGCGGCCGAGCGCATCGACCTCGCGCTGCGCTGGACCACGCTGCCCTCGCAGGAGCTCACCGCGACCCCGGTCGCCGAGGTGGACTGGGTGATCGCGGCGGCGCCTTCCTACCTGGCCGCGGCCGGCGGCGCGCCGCAGACGGCTGCCGAGCTCGCCCGCCACCCCTGCCTGTCGTACTGGCGCGAGAGTTCCGACGACACCTGGACGCTGTTCGAGGGCGGCGCCTCGCACGCCGTGCGGGTGGGCAGCCGCTACCACGTCAACAACCCCGACGCGGTGGTCGATGCGGCGCTGGCCGGCCTCGGCATCGCCCTGCTGCCAGGGTACGTGTGCCGGACGGCGCTCGACGACGGCCGGCTGCGGCGCGTGCTTCCGCACTGCGTGCCGCTGACCAAGTTCGGCACCCGCATCACCGCGTTCTCCACCCCAGAGCGCACGCGGCTGGCGCGCATCCAGGCGCTGCTCGCCTTCCTGCGCACGCAGCTCGGCTGACCCCGCCCGCCGCCCGGGCCTGCTACGTCGCCACGCGCGTGCAGGTGAAGAAGCCGTTGAGCGTGAGCCGACCCCGGCGCGGGTCGTCGCTGAGCACGCCCGCGGGGCCGTTGTCGCTGCAGTGGAACACGCCGCCGTCGTAGAACACGGCGCGGTTGAAGCGGGCCGGCACCTGCAGCACGCGCTCGAAGTAGGCGTTGCTGTCGTGCATGTAGCCGGGGTGCACGTTCCAGCGCTGGATGAAGGTCGCGGCGTCGAGCTGCCCCGAGTCCTGCACCATGCGCTCGATCTCGTCCATGGATCGCGTGGGGCGGTACAGGCTGGTGCCACCGAACGAGGCATCGTGGAACAGGTACAGCACCGAGGCGGCGCGCAGGCTGCGCGGGTCGCGGCCCGGGTCGTCGCGGTGGCAAAACCACTGCCGGGGCTGCAGCGCGTCGGCCGGCAGGGTCACCATCGACAGCCGGCAGTCGATACGCAGCGACCTGCGCCCGCCCAGCAGGGCCCGCACGTGTTCGCGGAACCAGTCGTCGAGCAAGCCCGTCACGGCCGGCGGCATCCACAGCTCCAGCCCGGGGTAGGCGCTGTTGCCGGGCGCCTGGAAGTGATCTCGCCACATCACCGCCAGTTCCACCATCGCCTGCGGGTTGAGCAGGAAGTCGTCGACCACCAGGCACAGCTTCCCCGGCAGGTGCACCGGGTCGAGCGGCACCGCCTCGATGCGGGCCCCGGGGTTGAAGCGTGGCAGGAAGTCGCGCAGGTCCATGGCGTCCGCATTCTCGCCGTGGACGCGTGCGGGTAAGTCCCAGGGGCTGCACCCACTTGGCGCGGATGCACCAATCCGATACAAAGCCTGCATCGTTTTGTATGCAATCTTCCGGGCCGATGGTGTGCGAGGCCCGGCACGGCGATTGCGTGGCGGGAGCCACCGATGAGCGCAGTCCTGTCCGACGCCGACATCCACGCCCGCCTGGCCGAGGCCATGCTCGACCAGCGCCTGGCGCCGGGCCAGCGCCTGCGCGAAGACGAGCTCGGCCAGGCCTTCGGCGTGTCGCGCACGCGCATCCGGCAGGTGCTGATCCGCCTGGCCAGCGAGGACCTCGTCACCTTGGTGCCCAACGCCGGCGCGCGCGTGGCCGAGCCCACCCCCGACGAGGCGCGCGAGGTCTTCGCCGTGCGCCGCCTGCTCGAGCCCGAACTGCTGGCCGCCTTCGTGGCCCGAGCCACCGCGGCCGACCTGCGCGCGCTGCAGGGCTGGATCCGCGACGAGGAGCGCGCGCGCGCCGACGGCCGCCGCCACGACGCCATCCGCCACGCAGGCGCCTTTCACCTGCACGTGGCCGATCACGCTGGCAACCGCACGCTGGCGCGGCTGCTGCGACCGTTGGTGATGCGCACCTCGCTCGTGCTGCTGCGCTACGGGCCGCAGGACATCCGCGACGGCGGCGACGCCAGCTGCGACTGCCGCGAGCACCGCAGCATCCTGGCCGCCATCAAGCTGCGCGACGGGGCGGCCGCCGGCCGCGCGATGGTGCAGCACCTGTCGCGGCTGGAGTCGCAGCTGCAATTCGGGGCGCCCGAGCGCGCCGCGCCGGGGCTGGCCATGCTGCTGGGGCTGGCCGATGGGGCCCACGCGTGAGCACGCTGCTGCTGCTCAACCCCAACACCAGCGCCGAGGTGAGCGCGCTGCTGGAGCGCCACGCCGCGCCCGTGGCGCAGGCCGCCGGGCTGCGGCTGGCCGTGGCCACGGCGCGATTCGGCCCGCGCTACATCACCGGCGAGGCCGGCGCCGCGGTGGCGGGCCATGCGGCGCTGGACGCCTACGCCGCCCACGTGCAGGCGCGGGGCCGGCCGGCGGCCGTGTTGCTGGCCTGCTTCGGCGACCCCGGCCTGTTCGCGCTGCGCGCCACGGCCGGCGTGCCCGTGCTCGGCCTGGCCGAGGCGTCCATGCTGGCGGCGGCCCGCCATGGTCCCTTCGTCGTCGTCACCGGGGGCGCGGCCTGGGTGCCGATGCTGCAGCGGCTGGCCACGCTGCTGCCGCTGCCCGCGCCGCTGCTGGGCGTGCAGGCCGTGCCCCGCAGCGGGGGCGAGATGGCCGCCGACCCTGCCGGGGCCGTCGAACTGCTGCACGCCGCCGCGCGCGACGCCTTGCAGCGATGGCCCGCGGCGCGCGCCGTGCTGCTGGGCGGCGCCGGCCTTGCCGGCCTGGCCGCACCGCTGGCCGGGCGGCTGCCGTGCCCGGTGCTCGACAACCTCCAAGAGGCGCTGCACGCCGGCGTGGCCGCCGCGCAGCCCCTGGCGCAGACCCCGTCCCGGGCTCCCGAGCCCGGCCCCTGGGTGGGCCTGTCGCCCGAACTCAGCGCCTGGCTGCAGCCGGGCTGAGCTGGCATGCCGTTTGCCTTTCTTTTTTAATCCATTCACCAGGAGAGAGCCCGATGAAGCGCATCCCCACCCCTCGCCCCGTTCACGCCCGCCGTGCTGCCGCCGGCCTGGTGCTCGGCCTCGGCACGCTGGCGGCGGCGCTGGCCCTGCCGGCGCACGCACAGGAGAAGCTGCTGCGCATCGCGATGACGGCCGCGGACATCCCGCGCACGCTCGGCCAGCCCGACCAGGGCTTCGAGGGCAACCGCTTCACCGGCATCCCGATGTACGACGCGCTCACGCACTGGGACCTCTCCAAGGCCGATGCCCCGAGCGTGCTGATTCCGGGTCTGGCGCTGAGCTGGGCCGTGGACGCCAAGGACAAGACGAAGTGGGTGTTCAAGCTGCGCCCGGGCGTGAAGTTCCACGATGGCAGTGACTTCAACGCCGACGCCGTGGTGTGGAACGTGCGCAAGGTGCTCGACAAGGACGCGCCGCACTTCGACGCCAGCCAGGTGGGCGTCACCGCCAGCCGCATGCCCACGCTGCGCAGCGCGCGCAAGATCGATAACCTCACGGTCGAACTGACCACCAGCGAGCCGGATTCCTTCCTGCCGCTGAACCTGACCAACCTGTTCATGGCCAGCCCCGCGCACTGGCAGAAGAAGTTCGACGCCGCCCCCGGCGCCACCCCGGCCGACAAGTCCAAGGCGGCGTGGACGGCCTTCGCGGCCGACGCCAGCGGCTCGGGCCCCTTCCGGATGGTGCGCTTCGTGCCGCGCGAGCGGCTGGAACTCGCGGCCAACAAGGCCTACTGGGACGCGAAGCGCGTGCCCAAGATCGACCGCGTCGTGATGCTGCCCATGCCCGAGGCCAACGCGCGCACGGCGGCGCTGCTGTCGGGCCAGGTCGACTGGATCGAGGCCCCGGCGCCCGACGCGATGGGCGCCATCCAGAACCGCGGCCACAAGATCTACTTCAACCAGCAGCCGCACGTCTGGCCCTGGCAGCTGAGCTTCGCCGAGGGCTCGCCCTGGCTGGACAAGCGCGTGCGCCACGCCGCCAACCTGTGCGTGGACCGCACCGGCCTGCTCAAGCTGCTGGGCGGCATGATGGGCATCCCCAAGGGCACGGTGCCGCCCGGCCACCCGTGGTGGGGCAACCCCAAGTTCGACATCAAGTACGACGTCGCCGCGGCGCGGCAGCTGATGACGGAAGCCGGCCACAGCGCCGCCAAGCCGCTGCGGGTGAAGGTGCAGATCAGCGCCAGCGGCTCGGGCCAGATGCAGCCCCTGCCGATGAACGAGTTCGTGCAGCAGAGCCTGAAGCAGTGCTTCTTCGACGTGCAGTTCGACGTCATCGAGTGGAACACGCTGTTCACCAACTGGCGCCGCGGCGCCAAGGACCCCACCGCCAACGGTGCCCACGCCATCAACGTGAGCTTCGCCGCGATGGACCCGTTCTTCGCGATGGTGCGCTTCACCAGCACCAAGACCTTCCCGCCCGTGAGCAACAACTGGGGCTACTTCGGCAACGCCGAGTTCGACAAGCTGATCGCCGACGCGCGCACCAGCTTCGACGACAAGGCCCGTGACGCGGCGCTGGCCAAGCTGCATGCCCGCATCGTGGAAGAGGCGCCGTTTGTCTGGATCGCGCACGACGTCGGTCCGCGTGCCATGACGGCCCGCGTGAAGAACGTGGTGCAGCCGCGCAGCTGGTTCATCGACATCGCGACCATGAGCATGGAATGACTCTGCGAAGCATCCTGGCACCCCCAAGCGGCCGCCGCGGAACCGGCTCTGCCGGGCCGTGGGCGGCGCCCCCCTGGGGGGGAAGCGCCGCAGGCGCTTCGGGGGGGGGGCTGTGATCGCCTACCTGCTGCGCCGCATCCTGTACACGCTGCCCATCATGGGCGGCGTGGCCCTGGTCTGCTTCGCGCTGGTGCACCTCGCGCCGGGCGACCCGCTGGTGTCGGTGCTGCCGCCCGACGCCAGCGCCGAGCTGCAGCAGCAGCTGCGCGCGCTCTACGGCTTCGACCGCAGCCTGCCCGAGCAGTTCGTCAGCTGGGTCTGGCGCGCGTTGCACGGCGACCTGGGCACCAGCATCGCCAGCAACCGCCCCGTCACCACCGAGGTGATGACCGCGGTGGTCAACACGCTGCGCCTGGCCGTGGTGGCCACGCTCATCGGTTTCTTCTTCGGCTGCCTGTTCGGCTTCGTGGCGGGCTACTTCCGCAACAGCTGGATCGACCGCGGCGCCTCGCTGCTCAGCGTGCTCGGCGTGAGCGTGCCGCACTACTGGCTGGGCATGGTGCTGGTGATCATCTTCGCGGCGCAGCTCAACTGGCTGCCGGCCACCGGTGCCGGCCCCGGCGGCAGTGGCGACTGGGCCTGGAATTGGGCGCACGTGCAGCACATGCTGCTGCCGGCCATCACCATGAGCGTCATCCCCATGGGCATCGTGGCGCGCACGGTGCGTGCGCTGGTGGCCGAGATCCTGGCGCAGGAGTTCGTGGTCGGGCTGCGCGCCAAGGGGCTCACCCACTTCGGCGTCTTCCGCCACGTCGTCAAGAACGCCGCGCCCACGGCCTTGGCCGTGATGGGGCTGCAGCTGGGCTACCTGCTCGGCGGCAGCATCCTCATCGAGACGGTGTTCGCCTGGCCGGGCACCGGCTTCCTGCTCAACAGCGCCATCTTCCAGCGCGACCTGCCGCTGCTGCAGGGCACCATCCTCGTGCTGGCGATGTTCTTTGTGGTGCTCAACGTCGTGGTGGACATCGTGCAGACCCTGCTCGATCCGAGGATCGCCAGATCATGAGTGCCGGCACACCCACGCCCGGTCCCTCGGGGTCGATGGCCGTTCGGGCCGAGCCTGTCGAGGCCCTCGCGGGCACTTCGACAAGCTCAGTGCGAACGGCGGCGCCGCCCTCGCGCGGCTACTGGGCCAGCACCGCGCTGCGCTTCGTCCGCGACCCGGTGGCGCTGTTCGCGCTGGCCGTGGTGCTGGTGCTGTTCACGCTGGCCGTGTTCGGGCCCTGGCTGGCGCCGGTCGACCCGACGCAATCGTCGATGCTGTCGCGCCTCAAGCCCATCGGCACCGAGGGCCACCCGCTGGGCACCGACGAACTCGGCCGCGACATGCTCAGCCGGCTGATGGTGGGCGCGCGGCTGAGCCTGTTCATGGGCATCACGCCGGTGGTGCTGGCCTTCTTCATCGGCAGCGCCATCGGCATACTGGCCGGTTACGCGGGCGGCGTCACCAACACGGTGATCATGCGCACGATCGACGTGTTCTACGCCTTCCCCAGCGTGCTGCTGGCCATCGCGCTGAGCGGCGCCCTGGGTGCCGGCATCGGCAACGCGCTGCTGAGCCTCACGATCGTCTTCATCCCGCCCATCGCCCGCGTGGCCGAGAGTGTCACGACGCAGGTGCGCACCCGAGACTATGTGGAAGCCGCGCGCGCCAGCGGGGCCGCCGCCTTCACCATCGTGCGCGTGCACGTGCTGGGCAACGTGCTGGGGCCGATCTTCGTCTACGCCACCAGCCTGATCGCCGTGAGCATGATCCTCGCCAGCGGCCTGAGCTTCCTGGGCCTGGGCGTGAAGCCGCCCGAGCCCGAGTGGGGCCTGATGCTGAACACGCTGCGCACCGCCATCTATGTGCAGCCCTGGGTGGCCGCGCTGCCGGGGGTGATGATCTTCATCACGTCCATCGCCTTCAACCTGCTGAGCGATTCGCTCCGCTCCGCCATGGACGTGAAGTGATGGCCGCACCCCTGCTCACGATCCAGGGCCTGGTGAAGCACTTCCCGCTGAAGAAGGACGTGCTCGGCCGCGGCGGCGGCGTGGTGCGCGCCGTCGACGGCGTGGACTTCCACGTGATGCCCGGCGAGACGCTGGGCGTGGTGGGCGAAAGCGGCTGCGGCAAGAGCACCACCGCGCGGCTGCTGATGCACCTGATCGAGCCCACGGCCGGCGAGGTGGTGTTCGAGGGGCGCAAGGTGGGCAGCCGCGACCTGCCCCTCAAGGAATACCGCCGCCAGGTGCAGATGGTGTTCCAGGACAGCTACGCGAGCCTGAACCCGCGCCTGACCATCGAGGACAGCATCGCCTTCGGCCCGCAGGTGCACGGCGTGCCCACCCGCGAGGCCGTGGAGCGCGCGCGCAGCCTGCTGGCCAAGGTGGGGCTGGAGCCCGGGCGCTTTGCCGAGCGCTACCCGCACGAGCTGTCGGGTGGCCAGCGCCAGCGCGTGAACATCGCGCGGGCGCTGGCGCTGCAGCCGCGCGTGGTGATCCTCGACGAGGCCGTCTCGGCGCTGGACAAGAGCGTCGAGGCGCAGGTGCTGAACCTGCTGCTCGACCTGAAGGATGAGTTCGGCCTGACCTACGTGTTCATCAGCCACGACCTGAACGTGGTGCGCTTCATCTCCGACCGCGTGATGGTGATGTACCTGGGCGAGGTGGCCGAGATCGGTGCCTCGGAGTCGCTGTTCGAGACGCCGCGCCACCCCTACACCAAGGCGCTGCTGTCCAGCATGCCGAGCATGGACCCCGACCACCGCACGCTCGAGGCGCCGCTGGCCGGCGACCCGCCCAACCCCATCAACCCGCCGGCCGGCTGCCGCTTCCACCCGCGCTGCCCGCGGGCTGAAGCCGTGTGTGGGCAGCGCCCGCCGTCGCGCACGGGCATCGCGGCAGGGGGCGTGGCCTGCCTGATCCACGAAGCCGGCAGCGGCCATTCGGCCTCTTCCGGCGCAGCCGCGCAGGAGGCCGCATGAACGCCGCGCCGGGCGCGCCGCCGCTGGTCGACCTCCGCGACCTCACCGTCACCTTCACCGGTGGCCGGGCGCCGGTGCGCGCCGTCAACGGCGTGAGCCTGCGGGTGCGGCGCGGCGAGACCGTGGCGCTGATCGGCGAGAGCGGCTCGGGCAAGAGCGTCACCTTGCGCACGCTGCTGATGCTGCACGCGGCCCGGCGCACGCAACTCGGCGGCCAGGCCCTGGTGGCTGGGCAGGACGTGCTGACGATGCGCGAGGGGCCGCTGGCCGACTTCCGTGGCAAGGTCGTGAGCATGATCTTCCAGGAGCCGCTGCTGGCGCTGGATCCGGTCTACACCGTGGGGCAGCAGATCGTCGAGTCGATCCGCCGCCACGAGCCGGTGAGTGCGGCCGAGGCGCACGCGCGGGCGTTGGCGCTTTTCGAGCGCGTGCGCATCCCGAGCCCCGAGCGCCGACTGGCCGCCTACCCGCACGAGATGAGCGGTGGCATGCGCCAGCGCGCAATGATCGCGCTGGCCCTGGCCTGCAACCCGCAGCTGCTGCTGGCCGACGAGCCCACCACGGCGCTCGATGCCACGGTGCAGATCCAGGTGCTGATCCTGCTGCGCGAGCTTCAGCGCGATCTCGGGCTGGGCATCGTTTTTGTCACGCACGACATCGGCGCCGCGCTCGAGGTGGCCGACCGCATCGCGGTGATGTATGCCGGCCGCATCGTCGAGGAGGGCACGGCGCGCGAGCTGATCCGCGCGCCGCGTCATCCCTACACGCTGGCGCTGCTGGGCAGCCGCGCGCACGGTGCCATGGCCAGGGGGCAGCGGCTGGTGACGATCGGCGGCTCGCCGCCCGACCTGAGCCGCCTGCCGCCGGGCTGTGCCTTTGCCGAGCGTTGCGCCTGGGCGCAGGATGCCTGCCGCACCACCCCGCCCGAGGTGGTGGAGATTGCCCCCGGCCACCGCGCCCGCTGCCTGCGCACCGAGGCCACGGCCGGTGCCGCGGCCTCGCTCACCCACGCTGCTGCACCATGATCCACGACCCCGCCCACGCCTTCGTGCCCTATCCCGCCGCGCCCGTGCCCTCGGCCGGCACCGGCCCGCTCGCGGGGCTCACCTTCGCGGCGAAGGATCTGTTCGACGTCGCCGGCTACCCCACCGGCGGCGGCAGCCCCATCGTGCTGGCGATGTCGGGCATCAAGACGCGCACCGCGCCCACCGTGCAGCGGCTGCTCGACGCGGGTGCGCGATTCGTGGGCAAGACGGTCACCGACGAGCTGGCCTTCAGCATGAACGGCCAGAACGCGCACTTCGGCTCCCCCATCAACGGCGCGGCGCCGCAGCGGATCAGCGGCGGTTCGTCGTCGGGCTCGGCCTCGGCGGTGTCGAACCGCCTGTGCGACCTTGCCTTGGGCACCGACACCGGCGGCAGCGTGCGCGCGCCGGCCAGCCACTGCGGCCTGCTGGGCCTGCGGCCCACGCACGGGCGTGTGAGCCTGCATGGCGCGCTCGATCTCGCCCCCAGTTTCGACACCTGCGGCTGGTTCACGCGCGACGCGCAGACCTTCGCCCGCGTGGCCGACGTGCTGCTGGGCGCCGACCCCGTGCCCGCCCCGACGCGGCTGCTGTGGCCCACCGACCTGTGGGCGCTGCTGGCCCCCGCGGCCGAGCCCACCGCGCGGGCGGCGGCCGAGCGCGCGCAGACCGTGCTGGGCCGTGCCGAGCCGATGACGGTGGTGCTGGAATCGCTCGACGCGATGTACTGGCATTTCCGCCACCTGCAGGGCCGCGAGGCCTGGACGACCGACGGCCCGCTCATCGAACGCTACGCACCGCCGCTGGGCCCCGGGGTGGCCGAGCGATTCGCGTTCAGCCGCGGCGTGACGGACGCGCAAGTGGCCGAGGCGACGGCCTTCCGTGCTCGGTTCACGGCGCACCTGGAGGCGCTGCTGGGCACCGACGGCGTGCTGCTGCTGCCCACCATGCCCGACATCGCGCCGCTGCGCAGTGACACCGACGCAGCCCTCGAGGACTACCGCAACCGCGCCATCCGGCTGCTGTGCGCGGCGGGGCTGGCCGGGTTGCCGCAACTGAGCCTGCCGCTGGCGGGCCGCGACGGCGCGCCGATGGGGCTGAGCCTGCTCGGCCCCCGCGGAAGCGACCGCGCGTTGGTCGCGATGGCCGAGCGGCTGGAGGCGGCGACAGGCTGACTGGCGGCTGCGTCGAGCCCAGTGTCCGACGAGCTTCGGTTGGTTCAGGCAGGCTGGTCGAAGACTGCTCTCGGGCCCGGAGCGGCCTACCACCGTTCGGGCTGAGCCCTTCGTCGAGCTCAGGACAGGCCTGTCGAAGCCCGCCTCCACCGTTCGGGCTGAGCCCTTCGTCAAGCTCAAGACAGGCTTGTCGAAGCCCCGCACCCGCAGCACCGCGCGGCAAAGGGCTGTGCGGGTGGGGGCTGCGGCGTGAATTGAAGCGGTCGGCCCTGCGGGCCGACTCCCCTGCGATGCTCGGGTCCATGGCCCCACGGCAAAACTCGCTACGCGGGCTGCGCCCGCTGCGCTCGAACAGTTGCCGTGAGTCAGTTTACGAAGCGCGCTGCGCGCGCGGGCCATGAACCCTGCGCTTCTCGGCGCTTCAAAGGTCACACCGCAGCCCCAACCCGCACAGCCCTTTGCAATCACCGGGGTTGGTTCTCGGAACGAAAACCCGGGCGGTGAAGGAGCGGCAGGCGGTGCCCCTGGCCGGCGCTGTCATGGGGCGCCGAGCAGCGCAGGCTTGAGGGCGGCGCGCGCAGCGCGCTTCGTAAACTGACTCACGGCAACTGTTCGAGCGCAGCGGCCGCAGGCCGCGTAGCGAGTTTTGCCGTGCGCCCTCAAGTCGAGCAGCGGAGGGCAGTCGGCTCGCAGGGCCGACCGCCCCATCCAGCGCCGGCCAGGGGTACCGCCTGCCGCGATCGCGCGGTGCTGCAGACGCGCGGGCAAGCCGAGCCGCTAGAGCAACAAGCTCAGTGCTTCCTCCAGCATCACTTCATCACAGTCTGTGCCGGCACCGCGCCGCTCCAGCACCGCCCAGGGCCCGTCGTCCAAGGCCAGCAGGCCGTGGTGCCAGGTGCCGGCGGCGATGCGCAGGCCTTGCAGGCCGTTGCTGAGCAGTGCCACGCAGTCCTGGGGGCGCGGTTGCGCCACCGCCGCCGGCGCGAGCAGCAGCACGCAACGGCGCGCTCCACCCAGGGGCAGGAACACCTGGTCCGAGAAGCGGTGCCGCTCCAGCGCACGGGCCTCGAAGGGGAAGCGGCGAGCCTGGGCCTGGTAGACGGCCAGGACGGCGCGGCCACCGTCGCGTTGCAAGTCCAGCGCCGGCACGGCCTCGTGGCGCATCGAACTGCCCCCGTTGACGGCATCGCCGCCCGGGGCCACCTCGACGAGCGAACCGAACGGCGCCATCGCCGCCGCCGTCAGCGGCCGGGCCGTCAGCGTGATCATGCCGCCCGTCCCGCCGTCTCGAGCAGCGCCTCCAGCAGCACCTGGCAGCCCGCGGCCAGGTGCTCGGGGCGGGCGTCCTCGACCTCGTTGTGCGAGATGCCGTCCTTGCAGGGCACGAAGATCATTGCCGTGGGCGCTGTGCGCGCCACGTAGACGGCGTCGTGGGCCGCGCCGCTGAC
Source organism: Ideonella sp. WA131b (assembly GCA_023657425.1). Taxonomy (NCBI): domain Bacteria; kingdom Pseudomonadati; phylum Pseudomonadota; class Betaproteobacteria; order Burkholderiales; family Sphaerotilaceae; genus Ideonella; species Ideonella sp. WA131b. The sequence goes on along the minus strand of JAGTJW010000002.1, from coordinate 838,182 downwards.
GATGTCGCGGTGCGGCATCCCGTGGCGCGCCGCCGCGGCCCGCACCCGCGATACCAACGCCGGATCGAAGGGCGCAGGCGGAAACTGCACCACCGGCTCCACGCTCACGGTCACGCGCCCGGCCGCCTGCGCCGCGGCCACGGCTGCGCGCAGCGCGGCATCCATGCGGGCCAGGCCGGCGTCGTCGGTGTGGCGCAGGTCGACCGTGAAGCTCACGCGCCCCGGGATGGTGTTGCGCGAGTTTGGGAACACCTGCACCCAGCCCACCGTGCCGCGCGCGTGCGGCGCCTCGGCGCGCGCGATGGCATCGACCGCCTGCATCAGCGGCAGCGCCGCCTGCAGCGCGTCGCGCCGCAGGTCCATCGGCGTCGGCCCGGCGTGCGCCTCCAGGCCGGTCACGACCACGTCGTACCAGCGCTGGCCCAAAGCGCCGGTGACGACGCCGATCACGTCACCCGCGTCCTCCAGCACCGGGCCCTGCTCGATGTGGGCCTCGAAGAAGGCGCCGAAACGTGGCGCGCCGTCGGCCAGCGCGGCCGGCTCGGTGCCGGCATAGCCGATGGCGGCCAGCGCATCGCCCACGCGCACGCCCTCGCGGTCGCTCGCGTTCAGCGCGTGCGCCAGGCTGAAGGCGCCCGCATACACGCCCGAGCCCATCAACACCGGCACGAAGCGCGTGCCCTCCTCGTTGGTCCACACGCACAGCTCCAGCGGCGAACGCGTGCGCACGCCATGGTCGTTCAGCGTGCGCAGCACCTCCAGCCCGGCCAGCACGCCGTAGTTGCCGTCGAACTTGCCGCCGGTGGGCTGGGTGTCGATGTGGCTGCCGGTGGCCACGGCGGGCAGGCCCGGTTCGGTGCCGGCGCGGCGGGCGAAGAGGTTGCCAATGGCATCGACGCGCACGGTGCAGCCGGCCTCCTGCGCCCAGTCCACGAACAGGTCGCGCGCCTGGCGGTCGAGCTCGCTCAGTGCCAGCCGGCACACGCCGCCCTTGGGCGTGGCGCCGATGGCGGCCAGCGTCATCAGGCTCGTCCAGAGGCGGTCGGCGTCGATGCGGGGCAGGGCGGTGGCCACCTGGGCAGACAGGGCAGGGTCGGGGGCGTTCATGGGCGGTGGGGGTGGGGTGAGGCCAGCTGCGCCAGCACCTCGGCCGCGCGGGGCGATCGGTCGTAGCGCAGCACGCGGGCGTGGGCCAGGGCGGGGTCGGTGGGCAGGCGCCGCTGGCGCTCGTGGCGGGCGCGCCAGTGTCGCAGCAAGTAGCGCACCAGGCCATCGCGGTGGAAGAAGCGCCGCAGCGACTCGGTGTTGCCGTTGCAGCAGGGCTCGCCCGTGAGGCCGCGGCGCAGCGTGCGCCAGGCGGTGCGGCGCACCAGCGTGGCCAGCGGCAGGTCGAGCACCACCAGGTGCGTCAGGCGCGGCCAGACGTGCGGCTCGGTGGTGGCGCGGTAGTTGCCCACGATCACCCAGCCCGGCTGCGCCAGCGTGGGGGCCAGGCGCCGCGTCAGCTCGTCGTGGCCCACGGCCTGCCAGCCGGGCTCCCAGAAGAGGTCGTCGAGGTCGACGAAGGGCAGGCCCAGCCGCTGCGCCAGCGCGCGGCCCAGCGTCGTCTTGCCCGCGCCGCTGCTGCCGATGAGGTGCAGGCGCAGACCGCCGGCACCGGCCGTGGGGCTTGTGCTCATCCCGCTATGCTGCACGCCCACGCGCGCCGGTGCCAGCGCGGGAGACACCGATGCACATCTACGAACAAGGGCTCGGCCGCACCGCGGCCAACTTCGCGGCGCTCAGCCCGGTGGCTTTTGTCGAGCGCAGCGCCGAGATCTTCGGCGAGCTGCCGGCGGTCATCCACGGCGCGCGTCGCCACACCTGGGCGCAGTGCCGCGAGCGCAGCGCACGGCTGGCGGCTGCGCTGCGCGCCCTGGGCGTGGGCCGGCTCGACACCGTGACCGTGATGCTGCCCAACACGCCCGAGATGGTGGAGGCGCACTGCGCGGTGCCGGCGATCAACGCCGTGCTCAACACGCTGAACACGCGGCTCGACGCGCCGCTGCTGGCCTGGCAGATGGCGCACTGCGAGGCCAAGGTCGTGATCACCGATCGCGAGTTCGCCCCGGTGATGGCACAGGCGCTGCGCATCCTGAAGGCCGAGCACGGCCGCGAGCCGGTGGTGGTGGACGTCTGCGACAGCGAGTACACCGGCCCGGGTGATCGCCTGGGCGCGCACGAATACGAGGCGCTGCTGGCCGCCCACGCGCCGCTGCCGCGGCTGGAGGGCCCGGCCGACGAGTGGGACGCCATCGCCGTGAGCTACACCAGCGGCACCACCGGCGACCCCAAGGGCGTGGTCACGCACCACCGCGGCGCCTACCTCAACGCCGTGGGCAATGTCGTCACCTGGACGCTGCCGCTGTTCCCGCGCTACCTGTGGACGCTGCCGATGTTCCACTGCAACGGCTGGTGCTTCCCCTGGACGGTGGCGCTGCAAGGCGGTGTGCACGTGTGCCTGCGCCGCGTCGAGGCCGGCGCCATCCTGGCCGCGATGCGCGAGCACGGGGTGGACCACTACTGCGCCGCGCCCATCGTGCACAACCTGATCATCAATGCCGACCCGGCCCTGCGCGCGGGCATCACGCAGACCGTGCGCGGCATGGTGGCCGGCGCGGCGCCGCCGGCGGCCATGATCGAGGGCATGGCGCAGATCGGCTTCGACATCACGCACGTCTACGGCCTGACGGAGGTCTACGGTCCGGCCAGCGTGGCCGTGAAGCGCCCGGCCTGGGCGCAGCAGACGCTGTCGGAGCAGACGCGCCTGAACGGCCGCCAGGGCGTGCGCTACGCGCTGCAGGACGGCATGACCGTGATGGACCCGGCGACGATGCACGAGGTGCCGGCCGACGGCGCCACGCTCGGCGAGATCATGTTCCGCGGCAACATCACGATGAAGGGCTACCTGAAGAACCCGGCTGCCACCGGGAAGGCCTTCGAGGGCGGCTGGTTCCACACCGGCGACCTGGCCGTGCTCGAGCCCGACCGCTACGTGAAGATCAAGGACCGCAGCAAGGACATCATCATCAGCGGTGGCGAGAACATCAGCTCCATCGAGGTGGAAGACGCCCTGTACCGGCATGCCGCCGTGATGGCCTGCGCGGTCGTGGCGCGGCCCGATGCGAAGTGGGGCGAGACGCCGCTGGCCTATGTCGAGCTCAAGCCGGGCAGCAGCGGCACGGCGGCCGAGCTGATCGCCCACTGCAAGTCGCTGCTCGCCGGCTACAAGGTGCCGCGCGAGATCCGCTTCGAGGCCATCCCCAAGACGAGCACCGGCAAGATCCAGAAGTTCGAGCTGCGCCAGCGTGCGAAGAGCAGCTCGGCCATCGAGTGAAGGAGACCTGCGCATGAGCACCCCCCAGCCCCTGGTCCTGAGCGAGACCGACTCGCGCGGCGTCGTCACGCTCACGCTCAACCGGCCCGAAGCGTTCAACGCCTTGTCCGAAGGCCTGCTCGCGGCGCTGCAGGCCGCGCTGGACCGCGTGGCCGCTGACGAGCGCGTGCGCGTCGTCGTCATCGCCGCTGCGGGCCGGGCCTTCTGCGCCGGCCACGACCTCAAGGAGATGCGCGCCGAGCCCACGCAGGCCTACTACGAGCGGCTCTTCGCGCAGTGCGGCCGCATGATGATGACGATCCAGAAGATGCCGGTGCCGGTGGTGGCGCGCGTGCAGGGCATCGCCACCGCCGCCGGCTGCCAGCTGGTGGCCATGTGCGACCTGGCCGTGGCCGCACGCGGCACCAAGTTCGCCGTCAGCGGCGTCAACCTGGGCCTCTTCTGCAGCACGCCCAGCGTGGCACTGAGCCGCAACCTGCCGCGCAAGGCGGCCTTCGAGATGCTCGTCACCGGCGACTTCATCGACGCCGACGAGGCGCGCGCCCGCGGCCTCGTCAACCGCGTCGCCGAGCCGGCCGAGCTGGATGCCGAGATCGAGCGCCTGGTGGCGCGCATCGTCGCCAAGCCGAAGGTCGCGCTGGCGATGGGCAAGCAGCTCTTCTACCGCCAGCTCGAGACCGGCATCGAGGCCGCCTACGACGACGCCGGCCGCACGATGGCCTGCAACATGATGGATGCCGCCGCGCTGGAGGGTGTGCAGGCCTTCATCGAGAAAAGGCCGCCGAACTGGTGAGCGCGCCGGCCGCGAAGACAATCGCGGCATGGACTACCCGATCGAATGGCTGCCGGCCGAGGGCGAGCCTGCGCAGCTGATCCTGCTGCTGCACGGCTGGCGTTCCGACGCCACGGCGCTGCTGCCGCTGGCGCAGGCGCTGCGCAGCCAGTTCCCGCAGGCCGCCATCGTGGCGCCTGACGCGCCCACGCGATGGGCCGGGCATCCCTCGCAGCGCCTGTGGTACGGCATCGACGGCCTCACGCCCGAGAACTGGCCCGAACGCGTGGCCCTGGGCCTGCCGCCGCTGCTGCAGTGGGTGCGCACGCAGCAGCGGCGGCTGGGCGTGGGCGCGGCGGCCACGGCGCTGGGCGGTTTTTCGCAGGGCGGCATCCTGGCTCTCGCCCTGGCCCTGCTGCACGACGGCCTGGTCGGCCGCGTCCTCAGCTTTGGCGGCTGCCTGACGGCCCGCCCCGAGGCCGCGCCACGGCTGACGACGCTGCACCTGTTCCACGGCGGTGCCGACGAGGTGATCGCCGCCGACGGCTCGCGCCAGGCCCTGGCCTGGTTGGCCGAGCTGGAAGGCGATGCCACGCTCGACGTGGCCGAGGACATCGGCCATGCGCTGCACCCGGTGCTGATCGAGCGCGCGCTGTGGCGGCTGACGCACCACATCCCGCAACGCCCCTGGGGCGAGGCCCTCGGGGGCGCGCCCCACCACCGTTCGGGCTGAGCCTGTCGAAGCCCTCGACCACCACCACCCATGCTCTTCCTGATCTCCCCCGCCAAGACGCTGGACTACGACACGCCCGTGCCCGCCTCGGTGGCGAAGCAGGCCACCGCGCCACTGTTCACCGCGCAGGCCGCCGAGCTGATCGGCGTGCTCCGACGCCAGACGCCGCGCCAGTTGGCGGCGCTGATGGATCTCTCCGACAGCCTCGCCGCCCTGAACGCCGCGCGCTACGCCGCCTGGCAGCCCACGGCCACGCCGGTCAACAGCAAGCCGGCGGTCCTGGCCTTCGACGGCGACGTCTACGACGGGCTTCAGGCCAAGACGCTGAAGGCTGCCGATTTCGCCTGGGCGCAGAAGCACGTCGTCATCCTCTCGGGGCTGTACGGCGCCCTGCGACCGCTGGACCGCCTCCAGCCCTACCGGCTGGAGATGGGCACCGCGCTGGCCACGCCGCGCGGCAAGGACCTCTACGCCTTCTGGGGCGACACCGTGGCCGCGCACCTGAACGAGCGCCTGGCCGGCGAGCGCGCGCCGCTGGTGGTGAACCTGGCCTCGCAGGAATACGCCCGCGCCGCGCTGCGGCCGGCCCTGAAGGCGCGCGTGGTGGACTGCGTGTTCGAGGAGACCAACCCCGACGGGCGGTCCCAGGTCATCAGCTTCTACGCCAAGAAGGCGCGCGGGCTGATGCTGCGCCACGCCACCCTGCGCCGGGCGCGCTCGCGGGCGGCGCTGCGCGACTTCGCGGCCGAGGGCTATGCCTTCGACGAGGCCGCCAGCGCCGAGGACCGGCTGGTGTTCCGGCGCCCCCGGCCGGCGGCAAAATCGTTGCCATGAGCACCGTCGCCCAGGCCCAGGCCGTCACCCCCGAACTGCGCCGCTGGATCATCGAGCAGGCCGAGGCCGGCTGCCGGCCGCAGGACGTCGTCCAGGCCATGATCAGCAGCGGCTGGCAAGAAGAGGTGGCCATCAAGGCCATGGAGCAGACGCTGCGCGAGCACCTGGCCAGCCTGCCGCCCGACGAGAGTGACCTGCCGCCGCCGGTGCCCGTGCCCGAGCCTGTGCTGTCGGGTTCGCCCAGCGAACTGCTGATCGAGGGCCATGCCGTCCGGGTGCTGGCGTCGCTCAAGCGCCCGCGCGTGATCGTCTTCGGGGGGCTGCTCACCGACGAGGAGTGCACCGGCCTGATGAAGCTGGCCGAGCCACGCCTGACGCGCAGCGAGACGGTGGACAACGCCACCGGCGGCAGCGAGGTCAACCCGTCTCGCACCAGCGACGGCATGTTCTTCGAGCGCGGCGAGCACATGCTGATCGCGCGCATCGAGCACCGCATCGGTGCGCTGCTGGGCTGGCCGGTGAAGAACGGCGAGGGCCTGCAGATCCTGCGCTACCGCCCGGGCGCCGAGTACAAGCCGCACCATGACTACTTCGACCCGGTGCACGCTGGCAGCGCCACCATTCTGGCGCGTGGCGGCCAGCGCGTGGGCACCTTGGTGATGTACCTGAACACACCCGAGGGCGGCGGCGGCACCACCTTCCCCGAGGTGGGTCTCGAGGTGGCCCCGGTGCGCGGCAACGCGGTGTTCTTCAGCTACACGCGGGCCCACCCCAGCACCAAGACGCTGCACGGCGGCGCCCCGGTCCTGGCCGGCGAGAAGTGGGTGGCGACGAAGTGGCTGCGCGAGCGCGAGTTCATCTGAAGAAGGCCAGTGCCGCGGCAGCAGCCGCGGTCGACAGCGCCAGCGAGCGCGCCACGACGGCACCGTAGGGCCGGCCGCCGGCCGTGAAGGCGGCCAGGCTGCGCGTCAGCGCATTGGCCAGCACCGCGATCCACGCCCCGAGCACCAGCGTGCCGGGCGGGAGTTTGTCGGCCGCCTGCAGCGCGGCCAGCGCCGCCACGGGCGCGTGGGCGTCGGCCAGCGCGGCCAGCGCCGCGCCGCCGAGAACACCCAATGTGCCGAAGTGCTGCTGCGCCGTGGCCACGGCCGAGGCCACGGCGGCCAGCAGCGCGGCCATCACCAGGGCTTCGCGCACGCGCAGCGGGCCGCGTTCGGCACCGCGCCCCGCGGGTTCGTCGGGTGGGCCAGCCGCCGCCAGGCGGCGCCAAGCCAGGAATGCCGTGAGGCCGGCCGTGCCCGCGCCGGCCAGCGCCACCGGCAGCAGTGCCGGCAGCGCCCCGGGGGCCAGGGCCACCACCAGCAGCAGCACCTGCAGCCACGTCGCCACGGTGGAGGCCAGCGCCCCGGCCGTGGCGGCCTGCGCGGCCGGCGTGCCGGCAGCGGCGCGAACGCGCGAGCCCATCGCCACGATGGTGGCGGTGCTGGACACGAAGCCCGAGCAGAGCCCCGCCAGCGTCAGCCCCGCGCGCGGGCCGAACACGCGCCCGGCCAGGTGGCCGGCGGCTTGCAGCGTCAGGATCAACACCACGGTCAGCAGCAGGGTGCGTGGCGCCACCGGCACCCAGGGCTGGAGCGCCGGCAGCGGCAGGGCCGGCGCCAGCGGCAGCAGCACCAGCGCCAGCGCGGCCAGGATCAGCGCGTCGTGCAGCTCAGCCTCGCTCAGCGCCTGCGTGGCGAAGCGGTGCAGCCGCTCGCGCGCCGCCAGCAGCGTGGCCACGACCACCGCCGCGCCCGCGCCCAATGCCGGTGCCTGCACGGCCAGCACACCCACGAGGTAGGTGACGAACAGCGCCAGCTCGGTGGTGAGGCCAGGGTCGAGTTCGACGCCCGCGGTGGCGGGCAGACGCAGGCTGCGTGCGTAGGCCACCACCGCCAGCCCCGCCACCAGCGCCGCGCCCAGCAGCACCAGCAGCGGCTGGCCCAGCACCGCTGCCAGCAACTGGGCCAAGCCGCCGGCCAGCGCCACGAGCGCAAAGCTGCGGATGCCCGCGGCCTGCACCTGCGCGGCGCCTCGGCGGCGGCGCTTGCGCCGCTCGCGCTCCAGGCCGATCAGCAGTCCGGCGCCCAGCGCCGCCGCCAGGCCCAGGGCCGTGGACCCGTCGAACTCAGCCATCAGCAGGGCCGGGGCGGCGGGCGCGCCGGTCCGGCGCTGTGTCTCGCAGCTGGGCTGTCACGCCTTGACGTCCTCACGGTGCTGGCGACACAGCTCGGTGGTCAGCTGCGCCATCGGGCCGTCGAGCACGATGGGCAGCCTGGCCGGGATGCGGCCGGCATGCGTCGGCCGCTGCAGCACCCGCACAAGCGCCTGCGCGCACCCCACGGCAAAAATGGGCAGCAGCACCGAGATGCCGCCGCGCACGGTGCGGTGACCAGCTCCTCGAGCCGCGCCGCCAGGTCTTCGGGCCGGTGGTCGCGGTTGCGGTAGGTGCTCCCCACCAGCAGCATGTCGGTAGCCTCGGGTGCCTGCGGGGCGGGCGTCAGCAAGGCCAGCGCGCGCAGCACATCGGCGCGCGTCTGTCTCCGGCAGGTGGGCGCTGTCTGGCAGCAACACCTTGAGCAGTTCGCGCGTGGCCGCGCGCACGTAGACCTGTCCGCGCCTGCGGTGCTCGGCCAGCGCCGGCAGCCGGCACGAGTGGTCGAGATGGGCATGGCTGATCACGACCGCCTCGGCGTCGCGCAGCGGCCCCGGATCGGCCCAGTTGCGTTCGCGGTGCAGCTTGTAGCCCTGGAACACGCCGCAGTCGTGCAGTACGGTGGCCCAGGCGCTGGTCACGAGGTGGCGCGAGCCGGTCACGCCGTCGGCAGCGCCGGGGAATCGGATCTTCATGCTGCCCTGCCAGCCGCGTGAAGCGCCACGGCGTCCATCACAAAGGCGCCGGCAAGGCGGCGAAGTCAACCCGGCGCACGGGGCCGCCGGCCCGCAGCGCGGTGGCAGGAGTGGGCAGCGTCATGGATCGAGCATAGCCGGCTGGATCAGGTCCCAGCGGTTGCCGAACGGGTCCAAGAACACGACCACGCGGCCATAGGACTCATTGCGCGGGTTTTCGGCGCGGCGGCCGCCGAACGCCTCGATGCGGGCCAGGTCGGCGTCGAGGTCGTCGCCATGCACGAACAGCCAGACGCGCCCGCCACCCTGGCGGCCGATGAGCGCACGCTGATCGTCACTGGCTGCGCGCGCCAGCAAGAGCCCGGCGCCCCCCGTGGCCGGGCCGACCACGACCCATCGTTTGCTGTTTCCCAGCGGCACATCGTCGCGGCAGACCCAGCCCAGGCCGGCCGTGAAGAACGGCAGCGCCGTGTCGTAGTCGGGCACCAGCAGGGTGGTGAGTGCAAGGCTCAGGCCCATGGGCGGCAGCATAGCCGCCGCCTTGACGCTCTCAGCGGAACTGCTCGATCAGCCGCTCCAGCGTCATCTGGAACGGGCCCTCCAGCGCCGGCAGCGTGAGCAGCATGCCCACCAGCCCCACGCCCAGCGTGACGGGAAAGCCGATCGCGAAGATATTGATCTGTGGTGCCACGCGGGAGATGGCGCCCAGCACGAGGTTCACGAACAGCAGCATGGTCAGCAGCGGCAGCGCGATCCACAGCCCGGTGGAGAAGATCTCGGCACCCCAGCGCTGCGGCTGCACCGCGTGCAGAAAGGCGAACGGCTCCGGCGCCACCGGGAACACGCCGAAGCTGTGCACCAGCGCCGCGATCACGACGAGGTGGCCACCACCGACGATGAACAGCCACGCCACCATGGTGCCGAAGAAGCGGCTCGTGGCCGTGGCGGTGGCCGCGCTGATGGGGTCGAAGAAGCCGGCAAAGTTCAGCCCCATCTGCAGGCCGATGATCTCGCCGGCAAACTCGACCGCCGCGAACACCAGGCGCACCGCGAATCCGAGGCTCAGACCGATGACGAGCTGCTGCGCCACCAGCGGCAGCACGAGCGGGCTGTCGAGCAGCAGGGCCTCGGGCGGCAGCGGCGGCAGCGTAGGTTGCGCCGCGTAGGCGATGAAGCCGGCCAGCGCGATGCGCACGCGCGTGGGCACGGTGCGCGCACCCAGCACCGGCAGGGCCGCGAACAGGGCCAGCGCGCGCAGGAAGGGCCACAGCAGCGGCGCCAGCCACTGCAGCAGCTGCGCCTCGGTGAACGTGAGCATCAACCAGGCCCGTCAACCGACCGCGCCGGGGATGCCCATGAGCACGCCGCGGAGGTAGTCCACCAGCGTCGAGAGCATCCAGGGGCCGGCGATGGCCAGCACGATCGCCGCGCCCACGATCTTGGGCACGAAGCTCAGCGTGGCTTCGTTGATCTGCGTGGCGGCCTGGAAGATGCTGACCACCAGGCCGACGATCAGCACCACCAGCAGCACCGGCGCCGACACCATCAGCAGCATCCACAAGCCCTGCTGACCGGCAGCCAGCACCTGGGTCGAGTCCATCCCGGATCTCCTGTTTCAGGTCACGAACGAGGCCGCCAGCGACCCCAGCAGCAGGTTCCAGCCGTCGGCCAGCACGAACAGCATCAACTTGAACGGCAGGGCCACCAGCACCGGGCTCAGCATCATCATGCCCAGGCTCATCAGCACGCTGGCCACGATCATGTCGATGATCAGGAAGGGGATGAAGATCATGAAGCCGATCTGGAACGCGCTCTTGAGTTCACTGGTGACGAAGGCGGGCACCAGCACCGACATCGGCAGCGCCTCGGCCGCGGTGTCCTCGGGCAGCTTGGCCAGGCGGCTGAACAGCTGCAGGTCGCTCTGCCGCGTCTGCTTGAGCATGAACTCGCGCATCGGCTTCAGGCCCTCCTGAAAGGCTGTCTCGGCGCTGATCTGGCCGGCCGTGTAGGGCTTCCAGGCGCGCTCGTGGACCTGGTCGAAGGTGCCCTGCATCACGAAGAAGGTGAGGAACAGGCTCAGGCCGATGATCACCTGGTTGGGCGGCGCGGCCTGGGTGCCCAGGGCCTGGCGCAGCAGGCTGAGCACGATGACGATGCGCGTGAACGCCGTCATCATCAGCAGCACCGCAGGCAGAAAGCCCAGGGCCGTGAACACCAGCAGCGTCTGGATGGGCACCGAGTAGCTGGTGCCGCCGGGCCCCTGGCCCACGACGATGGGCAGCGTGCCGGGCGCGGCCTGCTGCGCCAGCGCGCCGCTGGCTGTGGCCAGCAGCAGCGCGGCCAGGCCCCACGTGCGCGCGCGGGCGGGTTCAGCGCGGCGCACCTTGGCCCCCTCCGTTCTTCATGCGGCCCAGCAGCTGCGCGAAGTCCGCAGCCGGAGGCGGCCCTGGCGTTGCCGCCTCATCGCCGTGCGGCACCATGGTGTGCAGCGTGCGGATGCCCTGCGCCGTGACGCCCAGCACCAGCCACAGGCGCTCATCGCCGTGGCCGACCTCCACCGTCACGATCCGGCTGTGCGGGGCCAGCGGCAGCGTGGCCACGTGGCGCGGCGTGCCGGCACGGCCGGCGCCGCCGAAGCCGGCAATCGGCGCGCGCTTGAGCAGCCACAAGGCCAGCGGGATCAGCGCCACGACGGCAGCGAACCACAGCAGCGCGGTGAAGCCTGGGGTCTGCATGGTGCGCGGCGCCTCAGAGCTTGGACAGCCGCCGCATGCGTTCGCTGGGCGTGACGATGTCGGTGAGGCGGATGCCGAACTTGTCGTTCACCACCACGACCTCGCCCTGCGCGATGAGAAAGCCGTTGACGAGCACATCCATCGGCTCACCGGCCATGGTCTCGAGCTCCACCACCGATCCCTGCGCGAGCTGAAGGATGTGCTTGATGGGGATGCGCGTGCGCCCGAGCTCCACCGTGAGCTGCACGGGGATGTCGAGGATCATGTTCAGGTCGTTGCCTGCGGCCCCTACCGGGGTGTTGGCGAACTTCGTGAACTCGGCCGGCGCCACACTTTCGGCGGGCGCGGCCACCTCGCTGGCCACCTCGTTGCCGCCGCCCTTGCTCTCGGCCAGGGCCGCGGCCCACTCGGCCGCCATCTGATCTTCGGCGGACATCTCGCTGTTCGGGTCTGCGGACATCAGGAATCTCCCAGCCAGCTGGCTGTGTTGCTGGTGATGAGCTTGTCGATCTTGATCGAGTAGCGCTTGTTCGAAGTGCCGTAGTGGCAGTCGAACACCGGCACGCCGTCGACCTTGGCCTGGATCATGGGTTCGAGGTCGAGCTCGATGAAGTCGCCGGGCTTGAAGGCCAGCAGCTGCTCCATCGTGGCGCCTGCGTGCGCCAGCTCGGCCACGAGGTCGACCTCGGCGCTCTGGATCTGTTGCTTGAGCAGGTTCACCCAGCGCCGGTCGGGTTCGGCGCTGTCGCCCTGGATGGTGCTGTAGAGCACATCCCGGATCGGCTCCAGCGTGCTGTAGGGCACGCAGAAGTGGATCGAGCCGGTCACATCGCCGAGTTCCAGCGTGAAGTGCGTGGACACCACGATCTCGCTGGGCGTGGCGATGTTCGCGAACTGCGGCTGCATCTCCGAGCGCTGGTACTCGAGCTCCACCGGGTAGATGCCGGTCCAGGCCCTGCGGTACTCGGCGACGATGGTCTCGACCAGCCGGTAGATCACGCGCAGCTCGGTCGGGCTGAAGTCGCGGCCCTCGATGCGGGTGTGGAACTTGCCGACGCCGCCGTACAAGGCATCGATGACCGCGAACACCAGGCTCGGGTCACAGACGATCAGGCCGCTGCCACGCAGTGGCTTCACCGACATGATGTTGAAGTTGGTCGGCACCACGATTTCGCGCAGGAAGGCGCTGAATTTCTGCACCTTGATGCCGCCGATGCTCACCTCGGGGCTCTTGCGGATGAGGTTGAACAGGCCGATGCGGATGTTGCGGGCGAAGCGCTCGCTGACCACCTCCATCGTCGGCATTCGGCCGCGGACGATGCGCTCCTGGCTGGAGAGGTCGTACTCCCGGATGCCGGAGGTCGGCGTCTCCGACTGCTCGAGCTTCTGGCTCTCGCCGGTGATGCCCTGCAGCAGGGCATCGACCTCATCCTGCGAAAGAATCTGTTGATTCATGGTGCGGGTAGTCGCACAGCGCGTTCAAGCCCGAAGCGGCGCGCGCCTTCGGACAGTCGCGAGCGAAAGCGGGCGTGGAGGGCCACGTTCACTGGATGATGAAGTTGCCGAAGTGCACGGCGCGGACCGGGAGCTCGGGCTCGGCGGCCTTGCGGCGCTTCTTGCGCGGGACATCCCCGTCAGCGGGTTCTTCGGCGGCCTGACGCTGCTCCTCGCTGGGCAACTCGTAGCCCATGGCGCGCGCGGTCTCGCGGCGGATGCGCTGTGCCAGCGCCTCCTTGCCGTCGCGCGCCAGCAGCTCACCGGCAGTGCGGTCGGCGATCGCGAGCAGGATGTTGCTGCGCACCGCCGGCATGTAGGCCTTGAGTTGCTGCTCCAGCGTGGCTTCCGCCAGCTCCAGGGTCACCGCCACCTGGGCGTAGCGGTCGGCGTTGCGGTCGGCGAGGTTGACGGTGAACGGGTCCAGCGGCACGAACACCGGCATGGCCTTGGGGTCGCGCTTGTCGGCGGCCTTCTTGTCTGCGGGAGCCTCGTTGGCACCGGCTCCTTCCTCGGTGTCGGCGCCGGACTTCTTCATCATCACCAGCGCGGCTCCGCCGCCCGCCAGCACCACCAGCAGCACGGCGGCGATGATGATGATCAGCTTCTTCTTGCCCTTGGGCGGCGGGGCGGCGTCGACGGCGGTGGCAGCGGCGGACATCGGGCTCTCCTGACTTGGCGGACGGTCGTCCGTGGAGTGGCCTGCCGGCGCGGCGGGCGCGCCGTCGACCACGATGCGCCATTGTTGAGAGCGTGCGTGCCGATCGAAGCCCGGAAAAGGGGGCAAGAAACCGGCCTGGAACGGCCTCAGGCCACGAGGTCGACCACCCCGCGGCGACGCCCGGACAGCGGCAGTGACGGCGGCGCCGTCAGCTCGGGATCGCGCTCGAGGCCGTCGTCGCGCCCGGCAGGTGGCTGCTGCCCGCTGTTGGCACCACTGCCTGCACCGCGTTCGAAAACGCCCCCGCCGGCCAGCGTGAGGCCGGCTTCGCGAAGACTGCCGGCCAGGCTGGGCAGGGCCTGCTCCAGCCACTGCCGCGTCGGTGCCTGTTCGGCCGTCAGCACCACGCGGGCAGCGTCGCCGTCGACCTGGATGCGCACGTCCACCGGCCCAAGATCAGCCGGGTTGAGTTGCAGCCGGGCGTGCTGCACGCCCTGGCGCACGTAGGTGGTGAGCTGGGCCGACAGTTCCGTGGCGAACGCGCTGCTGCCGGGCTGCGACGCCAGGGTGCCCTCGGCGGCGGGCACCGACGGGGCCGCGGATGCATCCGTGGGCGCTCCCGGTCCTGCGAGATCGGGCCCGCCGGCCACCGGCAGCACCCGGCCCACGACCGGCATGAACACGGCTTCGGCGGCGATGCAGGGCGCCGCGACGAGGGGGGAGTCTTCCGCGGCATCGGTCGTCCCGCCGGGCATCGCCTGGGCCAGCAGGTCGTCGGCGCTGGTCGCAGCTGCGGGCCGGAGCGGGTTGGTGGCGGCGGCCCGTGTCGCACTGGTCGGCGCTCGCGGCGGGGGGCCGACCATCGGGGCGGATGACGCGGTCGCCCCCGCGTCTGGCGAGGTGCCGGTGGGGGGCGTTCCCGCGACGGTGCTCTCGTGTTCGGACGCCTCGTGCGAGGATTCGGCCGCCTCGCTGGCCTGCACGGCCGGCAAAGGCTCCGCGGCCCGCTGCGCCTGCCCCAGCATCTGGGCAAAACCGCCGCCGCGGGCTGCTGCAAGCGGCGTGGTGGGGCGAGCGCCGGGCGCCGCCCCGACGGGGGAGGTCACTGTGTTCAGGTTGGGCATCAGGCTCATGGCAGGGACTCCGGTTCAGTGCAGGCCGCCGAACCCTGTGGCGGTGCGGCGATGGCGCTGCAGCGCGGCCTCGTCGGTCTGGCGCTGCTCGCGGCGCGACTCGGTGCGTTGTTGTTCGGCCTGGCGGCGTTCCATCAGCTTGCGCACCGATGCCAGCTTCAGCTCGGCCTGCCGCAGCGACTGACGGCGATGCACCAGCTCGGCCTCGGCGCGGCGCACGGCCTCTCGCTGCTGGGCCAGCGCCTGGTCGATCCGCCCCATGAAGCCCTCGTGGCAGCGCAGCAGATCGATGGGCGCGGCCACGCCGGCCAGCCCCGGGGCGCGGTTGCGGTAGTCGGCCTCGTAGGCGCTCAGCTGGTCGAGCTGTGCCAGTGTGCGGTTGCTGTGCGCCTCGGCCTGCATCAGTGCGGCGCGTGCGGCGTCGCGCTGCCGCTCGGCCAGCTCGCGCAGGGTCGCCAGGCCATCGCTCATGGTGTCGGCTCCTTCAGCCCGTGCCCAGCAGCTTCAGCAGCTGGGCACGGCTCATGTCCAGCGGGGCCCGGTCGTGCATGTCCTGCTGCAGCAGCGCCGCCAGCTGCGGCTGCAGCCTGACGGCCTGGTCGAGCTCCGCGTCGTGACCGGGCTGGTAGGCTCCGAGCGCGATCAGGTCGCGCGCCTTCGTCAGGCGCGACAGCAGGGCCCGCGCCTTGCGCGCCGCCGCCTGCTGCTCGCGTGGTGCCACTGCCATCATCACGCGAGACACCGATCGTTCGACGTCGATCGCCGGGAAGTGCCCGGCCTCGGCCAGATCACGGGAGAGCACGATGTGGCCGTCGAGAATGCCCCGTGAGGCGTCGGCCACCGGGTCCTGAGGGTCATCGCCTTCCGACAGCACCGTGTAGAAGGCGGTGATCGAGCCCTGGCCGGAGCCCTCGCCCAGGCCGTTGCCGCTGCGCTCCACGAGCTGCGGCAGCTTGGCGAAGACACTGGGCGGGTAGCCCTTGGTGGCCGGCGGCTCGCCGATGGCCAGTGCGATCTCGCGCTGCGCCATGCAGTAGCGCGTCAGGCTGTCCATCAGCAGCAGCACATGCCGGCCGCGGTCGCGGAAGTGCTCGGCGATGGCGGTGGCGTAGTGCGCCCCTTGCAGCCGCACCAGCGGCGGGGCGTCAGCCGGCGCGGCGACCACGACGCTGCGGGCACGGCCATCCTCGCCAAGGATGTCCTCGACGAACTCCTTGACCTCGCGGCCCCGCTCGCCGATGAGCCCGACGACGATGACGTCGGCGGCCGTGTACCGCGCCATCATGCCCAGGAGCACGCTCTTGCCCACGCCGGTGCCTGCGAACAGGCCCAGGCGCTGACCGCGGCCCACGGTGAGCAGCGCGTTGATGGCGCGCACGCCGGTGTCCAGCGGCCGGCGCACCGGCTCGCGGTCCATGGCGTTGATCGGCCGGCGCGCCAGCGGCTCGTCGTGCACGGCGGCCAACGGGCCGAGTCGGTCGAGCGGTTGGCCGTTCGAATCGACGACGCGGCCGAGCAGCCCGGCGCCCATCGGCAGGTGCAGGCTGCGGTCCTCGCTGCGGCGCCAGGGGTGGGCGCCGCGGGATTCGAGCGGCTCACCGAAGCGCGGCGGCACCGGCGGCAGCGCGCGGGGCACCACGCGGGCGCCGCTGCGCAGGCCCTGGGCCTCGCCGTTGGGCATCAGGTAGGCGCGGTCACCGTTGAAGCCCACCACCTCGGCCAGCACCGGTTCGCGCAGGCCGTCGGCGTGGATCTCGCACAGTGATCCCACCGGCACGCGGATGCCGGCGGCCTCCATCACGAGGCCGGTCACGCGCAGCAGCCGGCCCTCGGCTTCCAGCGGCGGGCGCTGCACTGTGCGGGTCTCCAGCTCGTTCGCCCAGCGTTGCCAACGCAAGCCACGGCGCTCCAGTCGCTGTTCGAGCGTCGTCACCGTCACCGCTCAAGCCTCCGTGAGGTCGTCCGGCGCATCGGGCAGGCCCAGCACCGACAGCGCCTGCGTCCAGCGCACATCGACACGGGCGTCGATGTGACCGACGTCGCTCTCCACCAGCACGTCACCGCGCGCGAGGCTGGGGTCAGCCACCAGCCTTGCGCCGCGCGCGGCCAGCGCCTCCTCGGCGCCCTCGGCCACCATCGGCAGGTCCTGCGGATGCACGTGCACCACCACGTGGCGAGCCGACAGCAGCACCGCGTTGACGGCCTCGGCCGCCACCCCGGCCACGAGCTGCGGCTCCAGCGTGAGCTGATGGCGCAGCACCTGCTGCGCCAGCTGGACTGCGGTGCGGGCCAAGGTGTCGGCGAGTGCCGCGTCCAGCCGCTCGGTCTGGCGATCGAAGGCATCCAGCAGCGAGCCCACCTGGGCGGTGGCCTGCTGGGCAAAGCTTGTCTTGAAGTTCTCCAGTGCCGCCAGTCCGTCGCGGTAGCCATCCTGGTAGCCGGCCTGGCGGGCGGCGGCGACACGCGCCTGCCAGTCGGCCGCCGTGGGCTCCGGGGGAGGCTCGGGTGTGGCCTTGGGCATGGATCGGCCGGTGGTGCCGTCCGTGCTGCCGAAGGCACCGGGCGTCCAGCTCGCGAAGTCGCCCAGCTCCTCACGCGGGATGAAGCGCGTGTAAGGTGTGCCGCCCTTGCTGTTGGGCGGCGGCGGGATGTTGCGGATGCCTGGCCTGGAACTCATACGAACTGTTCGTCACCACCGCCCATGAGCACGATCTGGCCTTCGTCGACGAGCCGGCGAATGATCTTCAGCATCTCCTTCTGCTCGGCTTCCACCTCCGAAAGCCGAACCGGGCCGCGGCTCTCGAGGTCTTCCTTCAGCGTCTCGGCGGCGCGGGTGCTCATGTTGCGGAAGATCTTCTCGCGCAGACCCGGCGTGGCACCCTTCAGCGCGATCACCAGGCTGTCGGACTGCACCTCCTTCATCAGGGCCTGGATGCCCTTGTCGTCGATCTTCTCGACGTCGTCGAAGGTGAACATGTTGTCCATGATCTTCTGCGCCAGATCCTGATCGGCCTCGCGCACGAAGTCGAGCACGCTGGTCTCGACCGCGCTGCCCATCATGTTCAGAATCTCGGCGGCGGCCTTCACGCCGCCCAGGCTGCTCTTCTTGCCTCGGTCGCCGCCGGCAAGGACCTTGCTCATGACCTCGTTCAGATCGCGCAGGGCCGCGGGCTGGATGCCGTCGAGCGTGGCGATGCGCACCATCACCTCGTTGCGCTGACGCTCGGTGAACTGCTTCAGCACGTCGGCGCACTGGTCGAACTCCAGATGCACCAGGATGGCGGCCACGATCTGCGGGTGTTCGTTGCGCAACAGCTCGGCCACCGAGTTCGGGTCCATCCACTTCAGGCTCTCGATGCCGGTGACGTCGGAGCCCTGCAGGATGCGGTCGATCAGCAGGTTGGCCTTGTCCTCGCCCAGCGCCTTGCGCAGGACGGACTTGACGTACTCGTTGCTGTCGGCCACGAGCATGCTCTCGTTGGCGGCCAGCGCCTCGAAGCTGTCGATCACCTTCTCGACGCGCTCGCGCGGGATGGCCTTCATGCGGGCGATGGTTTCCCCCAGCCTCTGCACTTCCTTCGGCGCCAGGTGCTTGAAGACCTCGGCAGCCTCCTCCTCGCCCAGGCTCATCAGGAGGATGGCCGCGTCCTCCAGGCCTTGATCGTCACGGTTCGATGCCATGGGTCGTTCTCGTTCGGGTGGTCTGCATCAGACCTTGTCGCCGCTGACCCAGTCGCGAACGATGTTGGCCACCGCTGCGGGGTTCTGGCGCGCCAGCGCGCGGGCGGCTTCGATCTTGCCGACGTACTGCGGTGCCTCAAGCGCCGGCAGAGCGGGCTTGCTCGTCTCGGCGCCGACGACCTCGTCGAGTTGTCGGCCCGGCTGCTTCGCCGTCTGCGGCGGAGGCGGTGCCAGCAGCGTGGCCAGCGCCGGCTTGATCAGCTTGAACACCACCACCAAGGCGACCAGTGCCAAGGCGAAGGGCGCGGCGGCAGTCTTCAGCAGGTCCAGCAGCCAGGGCTGCTGCCACAGCGCTGTGGGCTCAGTCGGCGTCACAGGCTCGGCGCGGAAGGGCGCGTTGACCACCTTGACGACGTCTCCGCGATCGGCGTTGAAGCCGATCCCCTGCTGCACCAGTGCCGTCAGCTCCTCGAGCTCCTTGGCGGTCAGTGGCTGCGTGCTCGTGCGGCCGCGTGCATCGGTGCTGGTGCGGTGGTTCACCACCACGGCGGCGTTGAGCCGGCGCACCTGGCCCATGGCCTGACGGGTGACAGTGGTGGTCTTGTCGACCTCGAATCGGGTGGCCGCCTCACGCCGCGTGGCCGCGCCAGCGCCGCCGGGGAGTTGCTGGGCGCCCAGGGGTTGCGCCGCCCCGTTGACGGGCGCCTGCGCCGGCACTGGCGGCTGGTTGCTGGTGGCCCCGGGCACGCCGCCGGCCGCGCCCTGCGGCTGGCTGCTCTCCTCGCTGCGCTGCTCGCGCACGGCCACGCGGGCGTCGGCACCCTGGTTCGGGGCGTAGGCCTCGGAGGTCTGCATCACCTGCGCGAAGTCGACGTCGGCTGTCACTGTGGCGCGCACGTTGTCACGGCCCACCACCGGCTCCAGAAGTGCCAGGATGCGCTGGTGGTGGGTGGACTCGAGCTCGCGGCGGTACTGCAGCTGCTGCGAATCGAGCCCGGGCTGCAGCTCGCCGCCGCCGGCTTCCGACAGCAGCGTGCCGGTGTTGTCGACCACGCTCACCGCCTTGGGCGAGAGCTCGGGCACGCTGCCCGACACGAGCTTGACGATGCCGGCCACCTGGGCGCGGTCGAGGGTGCGCCCGGCGTGCAGGTTCAGCACCACGCTGGCGCTGGGCCGCTGCTGCTCGCGGAAGAAACCGTTCTGGGCCGGCAGCGCCAGGTGCACGCGCGCTGACTTCACCGACTCCAGCGACTGGATCGTCGTCGTCAGCTCGCCCTCTATCGCGCGCTGGATCTTCATGCGCTCCTGCACCTGGGTCTGGCCGAAGCTGTTCTTGTCGAGCAGCTCGTAACCCACCACGCCGCCGGCACTGCCCGAGGGCAGGCCCTCCTGCGCCAGCTTCATGCGCAGCTCGTGCACACGCGAGCCCGGGACCATGATCGTGCTGCCGCCCTCGACGAACTTGTACGGCACGTTCAGCTGCGTCAGGCGGTCGATGACGGCGCCGCCGTCCTTGTCGGACAGCTGCGGGAACAGGGGGCGGTAGTGGGAATCTTTGGCCGAGAGCGACATCGCCACCAGCAGCCCCACGAGCAGCAGCACGCCGATGAAGGCTCCGAGTTGGGCGCTGCGCGGCACCTGGCCCCAGCGCTGGGCCAGCGTGGGCGTGCCGCGGCTGCCGGGCGAAGGGGAGGCGAGGACGGCCGCGTTCGGGGCGGCCGTGACGACGGCGTTGTCCATGGCTTCGCATGGTGTCGCAGCGGAGCCGGAACTGAAGCTGGAACAAGGGGTTGAAGGCGGTGCTCTTCGAGCCGCCCGAGCGGCTGGGTCCGCCTAAAGTGCGGCCCATCATGACCGACCTGCGTCTGAGACCTTTCGACTTCCAGGCTGCCGTGGCCCGCGCCGGGCTGCGCCCCGACGGCATGCCCGCCACGGGCGGGCCGGGCGGCGCCGAGGGCGTGCAGGGCGGCTTCAAGGCGGCGATGACCAGCGCGCTGCACAACGTCAGCCGCGCGCAAGTCGAAGCCAGCCGGCTGCAGCGCGAGGTGACGCTGGGCAATCCCGAGGTCAGCATCGAGGAGACCATGGTCGCCATGCAGAAGGCGCAGGTCGGATTCCAGGCCACGCTGCAAGTGCGCAACCGACTGGTGCAGGCTTACAGCGAGATCATGAACATGCAGGTGTGAACGCGGGCCCCCACGCTCACTGACGTTCGCTGCCCCCCCGAGGGGGCGCCT
Source organism: Ideonella sp. WA131b (assembly GCA_023657425.1). Classification (NCBI taxonomy): domain Bacteria; kingdom Pseudomonadati; phylum Pseudomonadota; class Betaproteobacteria; order Burkholderiales; family Sphaerotilaceae; genus Ideonella; species Ideonella sp. WA131b. Next base: position 817,637 of record JAGTJW010000002.1, on the reverse strand, counting down.
CGCTGCCGCCCGGCGGAGCCGGATCCGTGCCGGTGGCCTGGCCGGCGGGCACCGGGCTGGCTTCACTCGCTGGCGCGGCGCACTACGATCGCGGCATGACCATCGACTGGCCTTCCTTCACGCCGTTCGCTGCCCTGGCCGGCGGCGTGCTCATCGGCGCCGCCTCGGCGCTGTACCTGTTGATCAGCGGGCGCATGGCCGGCATCACTGGCATCCTGGCGGGGCCGCTGCAGGCACTGGCGCTGCGCCGGCCGCTGGCACCGTTGCGACCGCAGCTGCTGTTCGCGGTGGGGCTGCTGGCGGCGCCGCTGGTGTGGCGGCTGTTCGCGCCGCTGCCCGAGGCCACGCTCTCGGCCGGCACGGGCGTGCTCGTGGCCGCCGGGCTCCTGGTCGGCGTGGGCACGCGGCTGGCCAACGGCTGCACCAGCGGTCACGGCGTGTGCGGGCTGGCGCGGTTGTCGCTGCGCTCGCTGGCCAACGTGCTCGTGTTCATGGGCGCGGGCTTTGCCACGGTGTACGTGGCGCGCCACCTGCTGGGAGGCTGAGCGATGGACCGCATGCTCAAGGCCGTGGCGCCGCTGCTGGCGGGCCTCGTGTTCGGCATCGGCCTGATGGCGTCCGGCATGACCGACCCGGCCAAGGTGCTGGCCTTCCTGGACCTGGCCGGCGCCTGGGACCCGAGCCTGGCCCTCGTGATGGGCAGCGCCATTGCCGTGGCGCTGGTGCCGTTCGGCTGGGCCCGGCGCCAGCGGCGCACACTCACCGGCGAGCCGGTGCAGTGGCCCGCTGCCCGCGGCATTGACCGGCGGCTGCTGCTGGGGGGCGGGCTGTTTGGCATCGGCTGGGGACTGGGCGGCCTGTGCCCGGGCCCGGCCGTGGTGGCGCGGGCCGCCGGGCTCGAAGGTGTGTGGATTTTCGTGCTGGCCCTGTTGGCCGGCCTGCTGGCCGTGGACCTCTTCGATGCCCGCCGCTGAACTGATCTTCCGGCAGCTGGCCGACGCCACCTCGTCCACGTACAGCTACCTGCTGGCCTGCCCGGCCACGGGCGAGGCCGTGCTGATCGACCCGGTGTTCGAGCAGGCCCGGCGCGACGCCGCGCTGCTGCGCGAGCTGGACCTCAGGCTCGTGACCACGCTCGACACCCATGTGCACGCCGACCACGTCACGGCCGCCTGGCTGCACCGCCAGCGCTGCGGCAGCCGCATCGGCCTGGCCGGCGCGGCCGGTGCCGAAGGCGTGGATCTGCCGCTGGCCCACGGCGACCGCGTCGTCTTCGGCCACCACAGCCTGCAGGTGCGGGCCACGCCGGGCCACACCAACGGCTGCCTGAGCTTCGTGCTGGACGACGAGCGCAGGGCCTTCACGGGCGACGCGCTGCTGATTCGTGGATGCGGCCGCACCGACTTCCAGCAGGGCAGCGCGCGTCGCCTGTTTCGCTCGGTGCACGAGCAACTGCTGAGCCTGCCCGAGGACTGCCTGCTGTACCCGGCGCACGACTACAAGGGCTGCACCGTCAGCAGCGTGGCCGAGGAGCGGCGCTGGAACCCGCGCTTCGGCGGTCCGGCCGGGCAAGGCGCCGACGAGGGCGACTTCGTCGGCACCATGGCCCACCTGGGCCTGCCCCACCCCAAGCAGATCGACCGCGCTGTGCCGGCCAACCTGCGCTGCGGCCGGCCGGCCGGCAGCGACGTTCTGCCGCCACCCGAGCCGACCTGGGCGCCGCTGGTCTGGACCTTTGCGGGCCTGTGGGAAATCGAGCCCGCGGCGCTGGAGGAGCGGCTGCATGACGTGACCATGCTCGATGTGCGTGAGGCGGCGGAGTGGGACGGCGAGCTCGGCCACCTTCCGTTCGCGCTGCACCGGCCTTTGGGAACGCTGGCCGCGGCCGTGGCCACGCTGCCACCGGGCCGTCCGGTGGTGACGGTGTGCCGATCGGGCACGCGCTCGGGGCAGGCGGCGCTGCTGCTCGCGCGCGCCGGGGTGGCCGACGTGGCCAACCTCGCCGGAGGCTTGCTCCGCTGGCGGGGCGAAGGCTACTCGGTGGAAGGCGGCGAGCCCGGCTGAGAGCCGGTGAAGATAGGCATCTGCGCGGGCGCGATTCGGGCCTCGAGCTCGAAGCCGCTGACCGGCATCGTGGCGCGGTAGGTCTCGCCTCCCGTGAGCTCGATGCTGATCGCGGAGCGACCCTGCGGGCTGGTGGCGGCTCCGGCCAGCGCTCGCAGGTCGCTGGTGTACAGGCCATGGGCGCTGCGGTTCTGCTCCTGTGTCCGCTGCACGCGAGCCAGGGCCCCGACGACGAGCGTAAAGCCGCGTGCGGGCACCGCATCATCCCCGGGCCATCAGGCGGCGGTGGCGCTGGGCCGCATCGATCCAGCGCTGCAGCGCGCGTTCGGCGACCGGCGGCAGCTTGTGCCACTCGCAGCCCACGCGGACGGCCCCGTCGTGCTGACCCAGGCCGCTGACGTGGGCCAGCGTCGCGGCGGTCGTGAAGCGTGTGGTGGCGTCGAGTTCAACGGTGACTTCGCCCAAGCGTGTGCCGGGCTCCAGCCCTGGCACGTCGGCGGGACACCACAGCGCACAGCCGCCCAGGCTCAGATCAAGCACGCGCAGCGTCAGCGCCATCTCGGGCATTGCCGGATGGCGCAGCCGCACCACGGGTGCATGGCGAGCCGATGTGCGCACGCGATAGGCGGTGCGCCGCTGGAAGCGGTAGATCGATCCCGGCAGTTGCGACTGCAGGCTTGCCTGCCGCGGCCCATGCACAAGCAACAACCCGCCGAGCTCCCACTGGAGCTTGATGCTGTCCATGTAGGCCACCGCCACGCCTTCGTCGGCTTCGACGATGCGGTCGAGCGCGGGCAGTCCGTCCTGCGCGCTGAAGGCCAGCAGTCGCCGCGTATCGTCCACCGACCACAGCGTCGCGGTGAGCGAGCTGCCGTCCGGCCCGCTCAGGACCAGCGGCTGCTGGCCATCGCGCAGCAGGCGCAGCAGCCTCAGGCGCTCCTGGGGTTGGCTGACGCGGAACGGACCCCAGCGGTCCTCGTCGCCATCGGCGTCGAGCATGGCAGGCCGGGTGTCCTCGAACATGGCCGTCGTCGAAGGATCGCGGCCGCGTCAATGCAGCGTCTGCCGCTTGCCCGCCAGCGTGTCCTCGAGGTCCTGCAGCCAGGGCTCGGCCAGGTGGCGGATCTCGGCGTCGTTGACCAGGATGCGCTGCATGATGCGTGACTTGAGGCGGGCTGCCTCGTTCGAGTGCGACCGCGCGGCCGGCGCCGCCGCCGCGCCGGTGCCCGCTTCGTCAGGCGCCAGCACAGCGTGCTTGAGCTGGCTGATCAGCAGCACGCAGGCGCCCTCGAGCTTGACGACTTCGTCCCAGCGGCCGGCGCGCGCGGCGGCCAGCATGTCCGCGCTGGCGCGCTCGATGGCTTCGTAGTAGCTCAGCAGCTGGGGGTCCATGACGTTACCGGGGCGGGGGGTGATGGTCGGGCGCAGCGACATGGGCTTGCGCGCCTCAGCGACCTGCAGGCGCTGTGTCGACCGACGGGCCGATGGAGGCCCAGGCTTCCTGCAGCGGCAGCACCAGCCGGCGGCACTCGTCGAGTGCGGCCTCGTCGTCGTGAAGGTTGGCCAGCGTCAGGCGGCGCGTGAGGTAGTGGTAGAGCTCGTCGAGGTCGCGTGCCAGCGGACCGCCGCTGCGCAGGTCCAGACCGGCGCGCAGGCCTTCCTCGAGGATGCGCACTGCACGCCCCAGGGCGACGCCTTTCTCGACACGCCGATCCTCACGCATGGCGCCGCGCGCCTGGGCCAGCGCCTCCATGTAGGCCTCGAACAGCAGCGCCACGAGCTGATGCGGCGTGGCGCCGGAGACCCGGGTTTCCGCGCCGACCTGACGGTACAGGCCGCCGGGCTGGGGGGTGGTGGCCGGACGGGAGGCGAAGGGGCTGTGGAACATCGGTGGCGCAGTCAGTTCAGCGTGATGCTGTTCTTATCGGCCTCCCGGACGACCCCCTTGAGCTTGCGCCGACCCGGTGCGATCCCCTCTTGAATGCGGGCCAGATCAGCGGTTGTTGGAGCCGTTGTTCTGCAAGGTGATCAACTGCTGCGAGACGTAACCCGACAACGCGTTCAGGCGCGCGAGGTTGCCGTCCATCGCGGTGTACTGTGCCACCAGGCGAGCTCGGAATCGCTCGACGCGCTCCTCCACCGCGACCTGGTCCTCGCCGTTGCGCGCGATGCGCTGGCGCAGCCCCTCGGTGCGCGTGGACAGGCTGCCACTGACGCCCAGCACCTGCTGCGCCAGGTCGGCGTAACGGCGGGCGAAGCCATCCTTCTGCGGATCGGCGTCGTTGGCGGCGAAGGCCTTGCGAAGCTCGGCAAGCTGGGCTGTCGCTCCGTCGAGCCGGGCTGAGTCGACCGACAGCGTGCCGTCGCGCTGAACCGACAGGCCCACGTCGGAGAGGCGCCGGAAAGTGCTCGAGGCCTCGGAGCCCGCGCCCAGCAGGCTGCGCAGCTGGCGCTGCAGCCCGGTGGCCGCGCTGTCCCCCTGCAGCGGGCCGCCGGTCTTGCTGCCCGGGTCGTACCGGGTCTGCTCGGCGATGGCCTTGACGAGGTTGTTGTAGGCGCTGGCGAAGTCCTGGATCGCCGTCTTCACGGCCTCGCGGTCGCTGGTGACGGTGACGCTGCTTGCCGCACCTTCCTTGCGCAGCCGCAGTGTCAGGCCGTCGATCACACCGGCCAGTTCGTTGGAGGCCGACTCGACCGCGATGCCGTTCACGGTGGCCAGGGCGTTGACGGCGGGCTGCTGTTGCTGCATGCCCGTGCTGCCGGCCACGGGATCGAAGGCGAATCTCGACAGCCCCACTCCGTCGCCGATGGCGCCCCCGTCGGCGTCGGCCACTGCCAGGCGGAAGCCGTTGTCGGCGCCGCTCTCGCTGGAGCGCAGCGACAGCCTTGCGCCACTCGTGTCGGTGACGATGCTGGCGGTGACGCCGGCACCGGCGGCGTTGATCTTGTCGCGCAGCGTGGCCAGCGTGTCGCCGGCTGCGACGACGATCTCGACCGGATCACGACCCACGCGGGGCACGAAGTTCAGCGGCGGCTGCTGCCAGCGCCCGATCTGCAGCGTCAGGGTGCCGCTGCCGACGAGCGCGCCCGAGGATGGCAACGACGTCGCAGCCGCCACCGTCTGGTTGCTCGCCAGTTGATCCACACTCACGGCGTAGCTGCCCGCGGCGGCGCTGCTGCCGCCCACGATCTGGACCACGGATTCGTCCGCGCTGCTGGCCTTGGACTGGTTCCACAGGCTGGTGCCCGTGAGCTTTCCGGCTGCCGTCTGCAGGCTGCCGAATAGGCTCGAAAGCTGGCCGTAGCTCGAAACCTGCGTCTGCAGCGAGCGGGCCTGGGTCTGCAACTGCGTCAGCGGGCGGCTCTCCAGGGCCACCAGCTGGTTGACCATGGTGTTGACGTCGACTCCGCTGCCGATTCCCAACGAGGTGATCGCGGGCATGATGATCTCCGGTTCAAGGGCGGGTGTGACGGCCGGAGCGCCAAGGGCTCCGACAGGCGGCCTTTACCCCCTCTCAGAGCCCGATATCGGCCGGCGCGGGGCGGGACTTGAGGTCGCCGCCTGACGACGGTCTTCGCCCACGCTCCTAGCGTTGCAGCAGGCTGAGCACCTGCTGCGGCAGCTGGTTGGCCTGAGCCACCATCGCGTTGCCGGCCTGCTGGAGGATCTGCGCGCGCGACAGGTTGGCCGTCTCGGCGGCGTAGTCGGCGTCCATGATGCGGCTGCGTGCGGCGCTCTGGTTCTCGGAGCTCACCATCAGGTTGGCGACCACGTTCTCGAAGCGGTTCTGCACGGCGCCGTACTCGGCCCGCTGGCTGTTGACGGCATCGATGGCGTCGTCGATGGCCGTGATCACGTTCTGCGAGCCGACGAGATCGCTGATCTGCAGCGTCGGCACCTCGGTGCCGGTGATCACGGCGGTGCCGAGAACGTTGGTGATGCTGGTCGAGCCGGCCCAGTCGAAGTTGTCCATCGTCAGGCGGTCGATCGCGGTGTCGTTGTTGGCGCCGATCTGGAAGGTGTTGGTGCCGGTGGAGGCCAGGATCGCGCGGCCGTTGAACTGCGTGCCGCCCAGGGTCCGGGTGGCTTCCTGCGCCAGCTGCACGAACTCCTCGTTCAGGCTCACCCGGTCGGCGTCGTCGTTGGTACCGTTGGCCGACTGCACCGCCAGCTCGCGCATGCGCTGGAACAGATCGCTGACCTTGCCCAGTGCACCTTCGCCCACCTGGGCCATCGAGATGCCGTCGTTGGCGTTGCGCATCGCCACGTTCATGCCGCGAACCTGGGTGTTCATGCGCTCGGCGATGGCCAGGCCCGCGGCGTCGTCCTTGGCGCTGTTGACGCGCAGCCCCGAACTCAGGCGCTGCATCGAGGTGGACAGTTGCGATTGGCTCGTGGCCAGATTGCGCTGGGCGTTGAGCGACACAAGATTGGTGTTGATCGTCTGGGGCACGGCGGCTCTCCTGGTGGCACGGCAGTCGGTTCGGGGCGATTCGTCCTGCCGCGGTACCGAAACGCTGTGGCAGAGACTAAGGCCGGGCCGGTGCCGGCAATGGCTGGAAAAGCCACCGCAAACGCGCCCAGTTCATGGCCGCGCAGACGCGAAAAAGCCCGCCGGGTGGCGGGCTCCTGCGTCAACGCGCCTGCGCGCGTCGGATGCTCAGCGCAGCAGCGCCAGCACCTGCTGTGGCAGCTGGTTGGCCTGTGCCACCATGGCATTGCCCGCCTGCTGCAGGATGCTGGCCCGCGACAGGTTGGCGGTCTCGCTGGCGTAGTCGGCATCCATGATGCGGCCGCGCGCCGCGCTCTGGCTCTCCACCGAGACCCGCAGGTTGGACACCACGTTCTCGAAGCGGTTCTGCATCGCGCCGAAGGTGGCGCGCTCGCTGTTCACCGCGTCGATCGCGGTGTCCAGGGCGGCGATGGCCGCCTGCGCCGTGCCGGTGTCGGTGATCTGCACCGTCGGAACGTCGGTGCCGCTGATCACCGCGGTGCCGATCACGTTGGTGATGTCGGTGCTGCCCGCCCAGTTGAAGTTGTCGATCGTCAGGCGGTCGATCGCGGTGTCGTTGTTGGCGCCGATCTGGAAGGTGTTCGTACCGGTCGAGGCCAGAATCGCGCGGCCATTGAACTGGGTGCCTCCCAGGGTCCGTGTGGCTTCTTGCGCCAGTTGCACGAACTCCTCGTTCAGGCTCACGCGGTCGGAGTCGTCGTTGGTGCCGTTGGCCGACTGCACTGCCAGTTCGCGCATGCGCTGGAAAAGGTCGCCGACCCGGCCCAGTGCGCCCTCTGCCGTCTGTGACAGCGAGATCGCGTCGTTGGCGTTGCGGATGGCGACGTTCATGCCGCGCACCTGGACATTCATGCGCTCGGCGATCGCCAGGCCGGCGGCGTCGTCCTTGGCGCTGTTGACGCGCAGGCCCGAGCTGAGGCGCTGCATCGAGGTGGCCAGAGAGCTCTGGCTGGAGGCCAGGTTGCGCTGGGCGTTGATAGAGACCAGGTTGGTGTTGATGGTCTGAGACATGTGAAATCTCCGAAGTGCGAAGGTTGACCCTAGGCGTTTGCCTGGCGACAGCCGCCGGACCTGCCTCATGAGGCCCGCGGCGGCCGCTTGCAACGCCCCCGGTCCGTGGAGGCCGCTTCCTGCCACCGCCGAGCCGGGGAACTCGCCCGGGCCTTCCGTTGCCATGGGTGCCGGCGGCGCTGCCGCTTCGGCACCCGTGGCCCCTTGGGGTCCGGACCCCGCGGCTCCGAACCGGCGGCCGCGTTGAAGCCGTTTTCGTCGGCAAGGCGCCAAAGCTTTAGGGCCTGCGACACTTTTTGTGCCGGCACCCTGCGGAACAGCGCCCAGGTGCAGGCGCAATTCGGCGCATCGGCCCTCGTTGCGAGGCGGGAACATCCGCCGGCACTCGCGGCTGCACTCGGCCAAGGTGCCCCTGCCGGTGCCATCGGGGCCCGGCCCTTGCTGGAGTCCACATGCCTCGCAAACTGCACATCGGCGGCAAGGTCCGCAGTCCTGGGTGGGAGAACCTCAACGTCCTGCCAGGCCCGGCGGTCGACCACGTCGGCGACGCCGTCGATCTGGGCCGTTTCGCCGACGCGAGCTTTGCCGAGATCTATGCGTCGCACGTGCTGGAGCACTTCGACTACAACGGCCCGCTGATCAAGGCCCTCAAGGAGTGGCAGCGAGTTCTCGTGCCCGGCGGCGTGCTGCGCCTGTCGGTGCCCGATCTCGACGTGCTGGCGCACCTGCTGCTGCAGCGCCACCGCTTCGACGTCAATCAACGCTTCCAGATCATGCGCATGATGTTTGGTGGTCACGTCGACGCACATGACGTACACCTGGTGGGCCTGAACGCCGAGTTCCTGGCTGGCTACTTGCAGGCTGCCGGATTCGAGACAGTGCAGCGCGTGGCACGCCACGGGCTGTTCGCCGACACCTCCGACATGGTGGTGGACGGCACGCCGATCAGCCTGAATGTCAACGCGTTCAAGCCGGTGATGGTGGTGGCCCCGGCGCCGGTGGCCGGCGAACCCGCCCTGGCCTGAGGGGATCGACGATGAACAGCCCCCTGGCCTTGCCCGCACGCCCCCAGGCCCGCAGCCGCGCCCGGCCGCGCCCGGGCACCCGCCACTGGCAGGCCGGCTGCGAGCACCTGGCCCGCCGCAACTGGGACGCCGCGGCCAGCGCCTTCGAGCGCGCCACGCAGGCCGCACCCGACGATGTCGTCTACTGGCTGAACCTGGCCAACGCCCAGCGCCACGCCCAGGCGCCCAAGCGCGCCGAGCAGGCCGCGCGCCGCGTGCTGGCGCTGCAGCCTGGCCACGCGCTGGGTCTGCAGATGCTGGGCGAGGTGCTCGGCCAGCAGCACCGCTACGCCGAGAGCGTGGAGGTGCTGGCGCAGCTCGAGTCCGGCGGCACCTTGGAGCCCGAGGCCTTGCTGCGCCAGGCCACGATGCTGATGGCGCTGCAGCGCCCGCACGAGGCCTTCGAGGTGCTCATGCGCGCCCTGGCGCGCAAGCCCGCGATGGTGCGCGGCCATGCCGTGCTGGCCGACGCCTGCCGCGACCTGGGCCTCAAGCGCGAAGCCGTCGAGTGCATGAAGACGGTGCTGGCGCTCGAACCCGACAACCTCGAGGCGCTGAGCCACCTGTCCTTCGAAAAGCGCCACATCGCCGACTGGAGCGAGCTCGGGGCCGACATCGCCCGCATCGCGCAGGCCCTGGCCACGAGCCCGCCGGGCCTGGCGCGTGTCACCGCGGCCTTCGGCACGCTCTCGCTGCCGCTGCCGGCGGCCCTGCAGCGTGTGGCGGCCGAGCAGGAGTCGGCGGCGATTGCCTGGAGCGCACCGTCGCTGCCGCCGCTGGACGCCGCCGCACAGACCGCGCGCCGGGCCCGCCAAGCGGCCGGTGCGCGCTTGCGGCTGGGCTTCGTCAGCTACGACTTCCGTGAGCATCCGGTGTCGCAGCTGCTGGTGGAGATGTTGGAGCGCCTCGATCGAAGCCGCTTCGAGACCGTGCTGTACAGCAGCGGTCCCGACGACGGCTCGGCGCTGCGCGCACGCATCGCCGCGGCGGCTGACCGCTTCGTCGACATCCGGGGATCGGCGGACGCTGAGGCGGCGGCCCGAATCCGCGACGACGGCATCGACCTGCTGGTGGACCTGATGGGGCACACCCGCGGTCACCGGCTGGGCGTGTTCGCCGCGCGGCCGGCTCCGGTGCAACTGGGCTTCCTGGGCTATCCGAGCACCACGGGCGCCAACTTCATCGACTACTTCGTCGGCGACGCCATCACCGCGCCGCTGGGGCATGAGGCGCACTTCAGCGAAAAGATCGTGCAGCTGTCGGGCTCCTTCCAGCCCAACGGGCGCGGGCGCCCGCTGCCGCAGCCGATGGCCCGCGCCGACGCCGGCCTGCCCGACGACGCCTTCGTGATGTGCGCGTTCAACCACACCTACAAGATCGGGCCGCAGGCCTTCGACACCTGGTGCCGCGTGATGCAGCGCGTGCCGCGCGCCGTGCTGTGGCTCAAGGAGACGAACCTTCAGCTGCACGACAACATCCGCCGCGAGGCCGTGGCACGCGGCGTCGCGCCCGAGCGCATCGTCTTTGCGCCCGTCGTGACCTACGACGCGCATTTCTCGCGGCTGGCGCTGGCCGACGTGTTCGTCGACACCTGGCCTTACAACGCCCACACCACCGCGGCCGACGCCCTGTGGGCCGGCGTGCCGGTGCTCACGCTGCCGGGTGAGAGCTTCGCCTCGCGCGTGGCCGCCAGCGTGCTGGCCGCAGTGGGGCTGGAAGGCCTGGCCATGACTTCGCTGGCAGACTACGAGGCCGCGCTGGTGACCCTGGCGACTGACCCCGAGGTGCTGCCTGGACTTCGTGCACACCTGGTGGAGAACCGGCTGCAGTTGCCGCTGTTCGACACCGAGCGCTACACGCGCGGCTTCGAGGCCACGATGCAGGTGTTGTGGCAGCGCTGGTGCGAAGGGCGTGCGCCGACGCACCTGCCTGCCGAGGCCTTGCGGGCGGCGGCTTGAGTCAGCGGGCCGGCGGCCGCGAGGCGGGCAGCCTGCCCTCCGCGCATGCCGCGAGGCACGCATACAGGTCCATGACGTGCGCGTCGACCACCGGTTCACCCTGCCAGGCGGGCATGGCCAGCGTGCCGCGGCGGCGCTCCACGATGTCGTCGACCACCCACTCGCGCGGGAAGCCCTGGCCGGGCGGCTCCGCAGCCTTGGCCCGCTCGTGCGCGGCGTCGGTGTTGCGCCACTGGACTGCACAGCCCGCAAGCAGCGAGCCCAAGACCAGCGAGAGGATGGACGCGCGGCAGGGGACGGTGTGCATGCCCGGATGCTGGCGCACCGCACGTCGGTGTGGCTTGACCTGGCTCAGCCCGCCGGTGCGGCCCCAGGCGGGGCGCGATACTCGCCGCTGGAGGATCCCGTCATGCGTTCGCCACTCGACCCTTGCTTCGTGCTGCCCTGGTACGAGTTCCCCGAGCTGCAGGCGCTGGCGCCGCGTGACAAGGCTCGCCTGGTGGAGGACGCCGCCGAGCGCGTGACCACGCAGCCGCCGATGTTGTGCGCGTGGGCAGTGACGCTGGGCGTGCTGGCGGTGCTGGCCTTCGTTTACCTGCAGCCGCTGCGTGAGGCGCCCTTCCTGCTGGTGATGGGCGGTGCGCTCCTGGCCTTCGTGCCGCTGCTGGTGGTGCGGCGCGCGCTGGTGCGCCGCACGGCGCTGCAGCTGCTGGCGGCGAGAGCCGCCTCCCACTGAGGGCTCTCAGCCGCGCTCGCGGAACTCCGGCGCGGCCGCAATGCCGCACAGGAAGGCCTCGGCCCGCGCCAGCTGCTCCAGGCTCACGTACTCGTCGGCCTGGTGGGCCTGCCCGATGCTGCCGGGGCCGCACACCACCGTGCTCATGCCCGCGCGCTGGAACAAACCCGCCTCGGTGCCGAAGGCCACCAGGGTGGTCCGGCGGCTGGCGGCCAGGCGCTGCGCCAGCCGCACAGCCGGCTCGTCGGAGTCCGCGCTGAAGGCCGGCATCGACGCGAAGCGCTCGAAGCGGAAGCCGCTGGCCGGGTCCACGGCCTGCATGGCGGGTTCGAGCGCCCGGGCGCGCTGCTCCACGCGGGCCTGCAGCGCATCGGCATCGGCGCCGGGGGGCAGTCCGGGCAGGTCGCGGAACTCGTAGTGCACGCGTGCCAGCTCGGGCACGATATTGTCGGCCACGCCGCCTTCGAGGCGGCAGACCGCGGCGGTGGTGTAGGGCACGTCGAAGCCCTCCTGGCGCGGGCCGTGGTCGCGCAGCTCGTCGGCCAGGTCGGCGATGCTGGCCACCAGCCGGGCCGCGGCCTCCACCGCGTTCACCGACTGCGGCGTCAGCGACGAGTGCGCCGCCCGGCCGTGCACGCGGCAGCGCCAGCGGTGCACGCCCTTGTGGGCCAGCGCCGGCACCATCGAGGTCGGCTCGCCCACCACGCACATCGCCGGGGCGATGCCGGCCTCGCGCAGGTCGGCCACCAGGCCCCGGGCGCCGAAGCCGCCCGTCTCCTCGTCGTAGCTGAACGCGAAATGGATGGGGTGCGGCAGGTCGGCCTCGAGCCAGCCGCGGGCCTGCGCCGCCACCAGGCCGATCCAGCCCTTCATGTCGGCGCTGCCGCGGCCGTAGAGGCGGCCGTCGCGGCACTCGGCGCCCAGCGGGTCGACGCGCCAGTCCTGGCCGTCCCAGGGCACGGTGTCGGTGTGGCCCGACAGCACCAGCCCGCCAGCCGTGGCCGGCCCCAGGGTGGCGAACAGGTTGGCCTTGCGGCGATCCTCGTCGTAGGTCAGCCTCAGCGGCACCTGCAGGGCGCGCAGGTGGTCGGCGAGGCACTCGATGAGGGCCAGATTGCTCTGGTCGCTGCGGGTGTCCATGCGCACCAGGCGCTGGGCCCAGGCCAGGCCGTCGGCGGAGAGGATGGGGGTGGTCATGGGGGACGACTCTAGTGCAGTGTTCGGCGGCGGATGAACCAGAAGCGCCGCTGACGGGGCTGGCCCGGTCCGGGCGCACGAGCGTCTGGCCGGCACAGCAGGCGCAGAACCTGCGCTGGACGTTTCAGCGCCCCTTCCAACCAGGACCTGCCCGTGCTGCTGCCCACCGAGTGTGTGGCGGGGCCATGGCTGTCCGCTTGAGACCGAGCCCGAGGACCGTCGCGTACCCTGGCTCGATCGGGTCAGGGCCTGGTGCCCTGGGGTCGCTCAACAGACCCTCACTGGACTAGGAGCGAGGGCGGCAGAAATCCAGCCCCGCGCCGGGGCGGCCAAAGCCACTGGCGCAGGCGCGTCGCGCAGCGCGGGCTTGACGCCCGCGCCAGCGGCGCAACACCCGCCAGCGGCTTTGGCCGCCCCGGCGCGGGGCTGGATTTCTGCCGCCCACGCTCCTAGCATCGCACCGTGGCCTTCAACGTCTTGCCCGACCGCAGCTCGGTCGCCAGCGCCGCCCAGCGCATCGCGGGCGACGTGCGTCACACGCCCCTCATGAAGCTGCCAGCGGCCTCGCTGGGCCTGGCCGGCGGCGCTGAGCTGTGGATCAAGCTGGAGCACCTGCAGCGCGGCGGCAGCTTCAAGGCCCGCGGCATGTTCAACCGGCTGCGGGCCCACGCGGTGCCCGCAGCCGGCGTCGTCATCGCCTCCGGCGGCAACGCCGGCATCGCCGCCGCTGCGGCGGCCCAGGCGCTGGGTGTGCGCTGCGAGGTCTTTGTGCCCGAGCTCACCAGCGAAGCCAAGCGCGCCGCGCTGCGTGCCCGCGGCGCAGCGCTGGTGGTGGGTGGCGCGGCCTACGCCGAGGCCCTGGCCGCGAGTCTGGCACGCCAGGCGCAGACCGGCGCGCTGCTGCTGCACGCCTACGATCAGCCCGAGGTCGTGGCCGGCGCAGGCACCCTGGCCGCCGAGGTCGAGGCCGAGGCCGGCCTGCCCGGGCGCGTGCTCGTCAGCGTCGGCGGCGGCGGCCTGCTGGGCGGACTGCTCGCGCACTGGGGTGGGCTCTGCCCCATCGACGCCCTCGAGCCCGTCGGTTCGCCCACCCTGCACGCTGCGCTGGCAGCAGGAGAGCCGGTGGACGTGGATGTCGGCGGCCTCGCGGCCGATGCGTTGGGCGCCCGTCGCATGGGCGACATTGCCTGGGGCCTGGTGCAGCGCCACGGCGTGGCCAGTCACCTCGTGCCCGAGGCCGCCATCCGCGCCGCCCAGCAGTGTCTTTGGCAGGAGCTGCGGCTGGCCGTGGAGCCCGCCGCCGCGCTGCCGCTGGCCGCGCTGCAGGCCGGCCTGGTGCGAGCCGCGCCGGGTGAGCGGGTGCTGCTCGTGGTGTGCGGCGCCAACGTCGACCCTGCCACCCTGGCCGGCTGAAGCGGCGCGCCGCTTCAGGGCTGGCGGCATCAGCTCGCCGGGGTGACGCCCGTGCCGCTGGCGTCGTGCAGGCCCACGGTGGTGATGAGCACCGTGCCGCGCGCCGGGCCGTCTTCGAAGCGCGACCCGGGCGTTCGGGTGGCGCCGCCATCGGCCGCCGCACGCCCGGTTGATACGATGCCCGCCATGAACTTTGTCCACCTGCGCACCCACACCGAGTACTCCGTCGTCGACGGCATGCTGCGCATCGATGCGCTGGCCGCCGCGGCGCGGGCCGACGGGCAGGGCGCCTGCGCCATCACCGACATCGGCAACCTCTTCGGCGCCGTCAAGTTCTACAACGCCTGCCGAGGCCAGGGTGTCAAGCCGCTGCTCGGCGCCGACGTCTGGCTCGAAAGCGCCCTGGGCGCCGACAAACTGCCCAGCCGGCTGCTGCTGTTGGTGCAAGACAGCGCCGGTTACCTCAACCTCTGCGAGCTGCTGGCGCGCGCCTGGGTGCGCAACGTGCAGCGCAACCAGGCCCTGCTCACGTGGGACTGGCTTGCCGAGCGGGGGAGCGGGCTGATCGCGTTGTCCGGGGCCGACGGCGGCGCCGTGGGTCAGGCGCTGTTGGCCGGCGAGGCCGAGCGCGCGGCGGAGCTGGCCGAGCGGCTGGCGGGGCTGTTTCCGGGGCGCTTCTTTCTTGAGCTTCAACGGGCCGGCCTGCCCGGCAACGAGGCCCACGTGCGCGCGGCCGTGGCGCTGGCCGTGCGGCTGCAGTTGCCGGTGGTCGCCACCCACCCGGTGCAGTTCCTGCAGCCGGACGACTTCGACGCCCACGAGGCCCGCGTGTGCATCGCCGAGGGCGAGACGCTGGCCAATCCGCGGCGCGTCAAGCGCTTCAGCCGCGAGCAGCACTTCAAGACGCAGGCGCAGATGCGCGAGCTGTTCGCCGATTTGCCCAGCGCCATCGCCCACACCGAGGTGATCGCGCAGCGCTGCAACCTGGCGCTGGTGCTGGGCAAGCCGCAGTTGCCCGACTTTCCGACGCCCGTGGTCGACGGCGTACCCTTGCCGCTGGAGGCCTACTTCCGTCAGGCCAGTCACCAGGGCCTGGCGCAGCGCCTCGCGGCCCTCTACCCCGACCCCGCGCGGCGCACCGCCGAGCGCCCGCGCTACCTGGAACGGCTGGAGTTCGAGCTGGCCACCATCGTGAAGATGGGCTTCCCAGGCTACTTCCTCATCGTCTCGGACTTCATTGTCTGGGCCAAGCAGAACGGCTGCCCGGTGGGCCCGGGCCGCGGCTCGGGCGCAGGCTCGCTGGTGGCCTATGCCCTCTTCATCACGGATCTGGACCCGTTGCAGTACCAACTGCTGTTCGAGCGCTTCCTGAACCCCGAGCGTGTGTCGATGCCCGACTTCGACATCGACTTCTGCCAGGCCAACCGCGACCGCGTCATCGATTACGTGAAGGACAAGTACGGTCGCGAGGCCGTGAGCCAGATCGCCACCTTCGGCACGCTGGCGACCAAGGCCGCGCTGCGCGACGTCGGGCGCGTGCTGGGCATGGGCTACGGCCACGTGGACAGCGTGGCCAAGCTGGTGCCCGGTCTGCCCGGCAAGACCTACACCCTGGCGCGGCCGCCCGAGGACCCTGCGAAGAAGGACGGCGGCCTGATCTACGTGCGCGACGAGGTGCCCGAGCTCGAGCAGCGAGAGAAGGCCGAGGAGGAGGTGGCGGAGCTGCTGAGCCTGGCCGTGCGCGTGGAGGGTCTGGTGCGCAACGTCGGCATGCATGCCGGCGGCGTGCTGATCGCGCCGGGCAAGATCACCGACTTCTGCCCGCTGTATCAGCAGCCCGGCAGCGACAGCGCGGTCAGCCAGTACGACAAGGACGACGTCGAGGCCATCGGCCTGGTGAAGTTCGACTTCCTGGGCCTGGCCACGCTGACGATCCTGGAGCTCGCCAAGGACTTCATCCGCGCCCGGCGACCGAACCGCGCCGACTTCAGCTACGAGGCGCTGACGCTGGACGACCCGCAGGTCTACCGCCTCTTCAGCGAGGGGCGCACCGAGGCCGTGTTCCAGTTTGAAAGCCGCGGCATGCAGGGCATGCTGCGCGAGGCGCGGCCGACGCGGCTGGAAGACCTGATCGCGCTCAACGCCATGTTCCGCCCCGGCCCGATGGAGAACATCCCGAGCTTTTGCGCGCGCAAGAACGGCAAGGAAGAGATCGCCTACCCGCACCCGCTGCTGGAGCCCGTGCTGGCCGAGACCTACGGCATCTTCGTCTACCAGGAGCAGGTGATGCAGGCCGCGCAGGTGCTGGGCGGCTACTCGCTGGGCGGCGCCGACCTGCTGCGCCGCGCCATGGGCAAAAAGAAGCCGGAGGAGATGGCCAAGCAGCGCATCACCTTCCGCGAAGGCGCACTCGCCAAGGGCATCGCCGAGGCCAAGGCCGACGAGGTCTTCGACCTGATGGAGAAGTTCGCGGGCTACGGCTTCAACAAAAGCCACGCCGCGGCCTACTCGCTGCTGGCCTATCACACGGCCTGGATCAAGGTGCACTGCGCGGCGGAGTTCTACGCCGCGAACATGACGATCGAAGCCGACAACACCGACAAGCTCAAGGTGCTGCTGGCCGATGCGCTGCTGGCCGGCATCCGCTTCGAGCCGCCGTGCATCAACCGCGGCACGGCGCGCTTCGAGCCGGTGGCCGACACCGTGGTGCGTTACGGCCTGGCCGCCGTCAAGGGCACGGGCGCCGGGGCCATCGAAGCCATCGTCGCGGTGCGCGAGGGATTGGGCTCGCATCAGGGCGAAGGCAGCGGGCCGTTCCGGAGCCTGTTCGACTTTTGCGCCCGTGTCGACCGCAAGGCTGTCAACAAGCGTGCCGTGGAGGCGCTGGTCAAGGCCGGCGCCTTCGATGCGCTGCATCCCGACCGCGCGGCCACGCTGGCCAGCGTGGGCCTGGCTTTCGACTGGGCCGACACGCAGCAGGCCAACGCCCTGCAGGGTGGCCTGTTCGACTTCGACGGCGGCGACGCGCACGGCTCGTCGACGCAGGAGCCCGCACTGGCGGCCGTGGCGCCGTGGTCGCTGCACGAGAAGCTGATCCAGGAGAAGACAGCGGTGGGCTTCTACCTGAGCGGCCACCTGTTCGATGCCTTCGCCGACGAGGTGCGCCGCTTCGTCAGGACGCCGATCGCCAGCCTGGTGGACAGCCGCGAGCCGCAATTGCTGGCGGGCATCGTGACCGATCCGCGCAGCGTCAACGGCCAGCGCGGCAAGGTGCTGATCTTCAAGCTCGACGACGGCAGCGAGAGCATCGAGGCCGTCGCGCCTGACGAGCTGTTCGAGCCCCGCCGCGCGTGGGCCGCCGAAGACCAGCTGCTGGTGGTGCAAGGCAAGGTGCAGCCCGACCGCTTCAGTGGCGGCCTGCGGCTGAACATCAGCAACGCCTGGGACCTGCCGGCGGCCCGCGCCCGCTTCGGCAAGCATCTGGCGGTGGCGCTCAATGGAGGGATGCCGCCGGTGGCCGACGTGCTCAAGCTCTGGCCCGCCCGTCGCGAGGAGACGGAACACGGCGAGCTGCTGCGGGGCCTGGCCATCCGCCTGAGGCTGCACCGCCCCGGAGCCGTCGGCGAACTCGAGCTCGGCGACGACGTGCGCTTCTGGCCTTGCGACGAGGCGCTGGGCCGCTGGCGCAGCATCGCGCACGGCGGTGCGGCGCAGGTCGTCTACGAGTGATGGCCCGATGAGGCTGCACAAGGCGTCCGTCGGCGTCGGCCCTGTGCCTGCCCGGGGCCCTCAGGGCAAGAACAGCTGACGCATGCCCGGCGCCGGGGCTAAGGTGTTCCCATGCACGAAACCCCGCTGACCGCACTGGTGTTGAGCGGCGGTGGCGCGCGTGCCGCCTATCAGGTGGGCGTGCTGCGTGCGCTGGTGCACCTCCGCCGCGGCGCCCTGGGCCCGCGCGCGCAGCTGGGCAACCCCTTTGGCATCATCGTCGGCACCTCGGCCGGCGCCATCAACGCGGCGGCGCTGGCGGCCCATGCCGATCGGTTCGAGGGTGCGGTGGAGGTGCTGGCCAAGGTTTGGCAGAACTTCGCGGCCGAGCAGGTGTATCGGGCCGACTCCCTGGGGGTCATCCGCTCTGGGGCGCAGTGGCTGACGATGCTGTCGATGGGGTGGCTGATCGCGCGCTGGCGCCTGTCCCGGCCGCTCTCCTTGCTTGACAACCGTCCACTGGCCGCGCTGCTGCAGCGGCTGGTGCCGCTTGCGCGGGTGCCGGTGATGCTGTCCGAGGGCTACCTCAGCGCCTGGGCCGTCACGGCCTCGAGCTACACCAGCGGCGAACACGTGACTTTCTTCGACGCCGCCGTGCCGGTGGCACCCTGGATGCGTTCGCAGCGCCTGGCGGTGCCGCAACGCATCGGCTACGGGCACCTGCTGGCGAGCTCGGCGATCCCTTTCGTGTTCCCGTCGGTCAGCCTGCAGGCCGGCGGGCAGCCTGGCTGGTTCGGCGACGGATCCATGCGGCAAACAGCGCCGCTGTCGCCGGCCATCCACCTGGGAGCGCAACGCCTGGTGATCATTGGTGCAGGCCGCATGCAGGAGCCGGCCGGCCGCGTCGTCGAGGCCGGCGGCTACCCCAACCTGGCGCAGATCGCGGGGCATGCGATGTCGAGCATTTTTCTCGACGCGCTGGCGGTGGACGTTGAGCGCATGCGGCGCATCAATCGTACGTTGGCGCTGCTGCCGGATTCGGCGTTGGCCGACAGCGAGTTGCGGCCCCTCGAAGCGCTCGTGATCTCCCCGAGCCAGCGCATCGACGACATTGCGGCGCGCCATCTGCATGCGTTGCCGCTGCCGGTGCGTTCGTTGCTGCGCGGCGTGGGCGTGGGCACATCCGGTGCCCAGGCAACAGGCGATGCCGCCACGACGGGCGTGCAGGGCGCGGCGCTGGCCAGTTACCTGCTGTTCGAGGCGCCGTTCACGCGCGAGCTGATCGCCCTGGGCGAGACCGATACGTTGGCACGCCAGGACGAGGTGCTGCGCTTCTTCGGCTGGGATACGGCGCCGGCCCGCACGCTGCGCGGCGGGCCGGACATCGTGTTGCCCTAGGCCACGCCGGTTCAGGTTGGGGCAGCCTTGCTGGTGGGCTTCTCGGCGGCCTTGGCCGGCTTTTCGGCCTTCTCGGCCTTCTCGGCGTTCCCCGGCTTGGCCGGTATCGCGCGGGCGTCGAAGGCCGTGCCGCCCACCGTCAGCCCGTTGGCCGACAGTCTGGCGGCGTTTCCGGCACCGACGCCGCCGACCCGGTCCACGAAGTCGGCCCAATTCTTGAAGCTGCCGGCCTCGCGGGCCTTGAGGATCTTGCCCGACAGACCCGGTCCGATGCCCTTGACGGATTCGAGCTCGGCCTGCGAGGCACGATTCACGTCTGTGGCCTGGGCCAACAACGGTGAGCCTAGGGCGAGAGCGGCGACGGCGGCGAGGAAGCTGCGAATCATGGGGGTTCTCCTGTGAGGGATAGGGGACGATAGGTCGTGAGGCTTCGGTCTCCCGCCGCAAGGCCCTGCGGGCTGCTGCGTCGGGATGAGAGACAGTTTTTCGAGGCCAGCCTGGTGCGTCATTCCCTCACGGCGGGGCCCGCCGGGGGAACCGCCGCCGGGGGTGGCTGGCCGTCCCCCACGCGGGGGCGCCCTGTGATGGCGGGCCGGTGGCGCGGCCGTGGCGCGTCAGCGTGGCGCCTGGACTGCGCGCTGCACCGCCGCCATCACCGAGGCCTCGTCAGGCCAGTTGCCGCGACCGCCCAGCACGCACACCCGCGAGGCCGGACCCCAAGGGTGCCACAGCGTCGGGTCGCTCGGTCCCATCACACTCACCAGCGGTGTGCCCACGGCGGCTGCGATGTGCGCCGGCCCGGTGTCGTTGGACAGCATGGCTGCGCTGGAAGCCAGCAGCGCCGCATAGACCCCCAGGTCGACGTCGGGCAGCAGCGTGGCGCCGACAAAGCGCTCGCGCGCCAGGCGCTCTTCGTCACCCCGGCCCGGGCACACCACGAAGGGCAAGCCCAGCGACGGCAGCCGCTGCGCGACAAAGTCGGCGAACGCCGGCCAGTCCTTGCTCTGGCCGTTCCAGGTGCCGCCCGAGAACGGGCAGATCACGATCACACGCTCGGGCAGGCCATGCGCCGCACGCAGCGCCGCGGCCTCGCGCAACTGCGTCTCGGTGGGTCGCAAGCGCACCGCAGGCGGTGGGGGCTCCGCGGTGCCCAGCAAGGCTTGGCCGAGCCGCCAGTAGACCTCCAGCTCGTGCACGGCGCGGGGCCGCGGCACGGCGTGCGCCAGCAGCAGCCGGCGGCCCTCCCAGGCGTGGCCCACGGCGCGCAGCCCGGCGAGGCGCAATTCCAGCGCGCTCGAGAACGAGTCGGGCAGGCACAGCGCCTGCACCGGCGCCTGCCGAAACGCCGGCTGGGCGCAAAGCGCTTCTTCGCGCAGCCGGCGCAGCAGCGCCACGCGCTCGCTTGCGGTCCTGGGCAGGCCGTGCACCGGCCAGCCGGTGCCGGCCAGCAGCTCACGGGCCCAGCCCTTGCCCACCAGCACCGGCGCGAAGCCTGCAGTGGCCAGGCGTTCCAGCAGCGGCAGGGCCAGCGTCACGTCACCTACCCAGTTGCGCAGGCGAACGATCAGCGGCCGAGGCTGGGCGCTGTTGATCGTCGTGGGGCTGCTCGGGGGATGCGGGGAGGCGGGCATCGGTGGGGATAATCCGCGGCCGATTCTGCCCCCGTCCACCTCCGACCGCACCGATGCCCCAATCCCCTCCGCTTGCCGCTGCCGACATCACGGCCCTTCACGACCGGCTGCTGTCCACCTCGGGCTGGCCGCAGGCCGAACCGGCGCAGCCCGAGGCCGGGTTGTGGCGCTGGATCCAGGTCAACCACCGCAACAACTGCCTGCTGTGGGCCGAGGAAGACCTCGCGCGCCGCACGACCGTGGCCGATGCCGAGATCGCCGCCAACAAGCGCGCCATCGACCGGTACAACCAGGCCCGCAACGATGCCACCGAGCGCGTCGACGAGTTGCTGCTGCTGGCCTTGGGCGTTGTCGACGAGGCCGCCGCGCGCAGCGATGCCCCGCTGGCTCAGGTGGCCGCCGGCGCGCGCCTGAACAGCGAGACCGCGGGCAGCATCATCGACCGTCTGTCGATCCTGTCGCTCAAGCTCAAGGCCATGGGTGAGCAGGCACGGCGGAACGACGTCGACGAGGCCCACCGCGCCGCCAGCCGCGTCAAGTGGGAGCGCCTGGCCCAGCAGCGCCGCGACCTGGCGGCCTGCCTGGACGGTCTGCTGGCCGAGACCGCCGCCGGCCGGGCCTATTTCAAGGTCTACCGGCAGTTCAAGATGTACAACGATCCGGCCTTCAACCCCGAGCTCGTCAAGGAAGGTCGGCGAAAGTCCTGAAGCCGCAGCCCTCCGTGACCACCGCGCCCCGCATCCTGATCGTCAAGACCTCGTCGATGGGCGACGTCGTGCATGCCACGCCCGTGGTGGCCGACATCCTGGCGCGCTTCCCGCAGGCGCAGATCGACTGGCTCGTCGAGGCGCCGTTCGCGGCGATTCCGCGGCTGCACCCGGGAGTGCGACGCGTCATCCCGATGGCCTGGCGCAAGTGGCGCCGCCAGTTGTTCAGCGGCGCCACCTGGAAGGCCATCGGCGAGCTCCGCCAGGAGCTGCGGCGCGATCCCCATGACCTGGTCCTCGATCTCCAGGGCCTGCTGAAGAGTGCCCTGTGGGCGCGGCAGGCTGCCGGCCCGGTGGTGGGCTACGACCGCGCCAGCGCCCGAGAGCCATTGGCGGCCTTGCTGTACCGGCGCAGTGCGGCGGTGCCCAGGAATCTGCAGGCGGTGCAGCGCAACCGGCTGCTGGCCGCCTTGCACCTGGGACTCATGCCGCCCAGCGCAGTACCGTCGTTTGGCCTGCATCCGCCCGAGCCGAGCTGGAAGCCTCGCGACAACTACGCGGTGTTGATCCCCAACGCCAGTCGCGCCAGCAAGCTCTGGCATGAACGGCACTGGGTTGCGGTGGGAAAGAGACTGGTCGAACGGGGCTGGCTGCCGCTGGTGCTGTGGGGTCGTCCCGATGAGCAGACCCTGGCCGAGCGCATCGCCGCCGGCTGCAACGGCGACGTGCCGCCGTTCCTCAGCGTCGGTGACATGGCCGGCGTGCTGGCCGGGGCGCAGCAGGTGGTGGGGCTGGACACCGGCTTCACGCATCTGGCGGCCGCACTGGGCCGCCCGACGCTGGGCGTCTATTGCGACCACGACCCGGGACTGGCCGGCATCACCGGTCCTGGGCGCGTGGCCAGCATCGGTGGCAAGGGACAGGTGCCGCAGCGCGGCGAGGTTCTGGGGCTTCTCGCCAAGCACTTCGGCGTGTAGCCCCGCGGGCACAGGCGGGTCTGGCCGACAGCTCGCTGCCGGGTCAGGCGCGCCAGGTCGTGGTCGCGGCGTCGTCCAGGAACGGTGGCCGGTTCACGACAGGTCGTTGCGTTGCGGCGGGTAGCTGTCCCAGGCCAGGCAGCCCGGGCACTGCCAGAAGTGGCGCTGGGCCTCGAAGCCGCAGCTGCCGCAGCGGTAGCGCTGCAGGGGACGTGCGGCGCGCGCCACGGCATCGTGCAGCGCCGCGCGGGCGGCTTCATCGAGTGCGGGCGCCGCACCGGAGGGTCCGGTTGCCGGTATCGCGGTGGCGAACGGCAGCAGCAACTGCGCCGCCGACAGCGAGGGATGTGCGCGAAGGTGGGCCAGGATCCGAGGTATGCGCTCGGCCTGCGGGCGCTCGGCATCGAGTACCTCCAGCGCCTGCAGCAGCTCGACCGCAGGTTGCAGGGCCAGCGCATCCAGCAGCACCTTGTGCGCGGCGTCGGTGTGGCCGATGGCGCGTGCGCAGGCCGCGTAGTCGCCGGCCACCAGCACGAAGGCAGCGCCGTGGCGCTCGCGCAGCGCGTCCCAGGCGCGCACAGCCCCTGCGGGGTCGCCTTGGCGCAGCAGGCGTTGGCCGGCCAGCAACCAGGGTCGCGGCGTCTCGGGCGCAGCAGCCTGCGCACGCGCCAGGGCGGCCGCGGCCTCGTCGGGCTGGCCCGCGGCATCGAGCTCCTCGGCACGCTCACACTCATAGTGCGCGATGCGTCCAGCGAAGCTGCCCTGGCCGCGGCCCTCGAGCCGGCGCGCCACCTGCGCTGCCTGCTGCCAGCCGCGTGAGCGTTCGTACAGGCTCAGCAGCGCGAGCTGAGCCTCGGCGTCGTAGGTGCTGCCTGCCAGTGCCGACCATGCGGCCTCGGCGCGGTCGAAGAGCCCGGCCTTCATGAAGTCCTGCGCCAGCGCCCGCTGCGCGCGCATGCGCACCGACGGGCTCAGGTCACCGCGCCCTGCCAGATGTTCATGGACGCGCACGGCACGGTCGATCTCGCCGCGGCGTCGGAACAGGTTGCCCAGTGCAAAGTGCAGCTCGGTGGTGTCGGGGTCGCTCTGCATCGCCTCGATAAAGGCATCGATGGCCTGGTCCTGCTGCTCGTTGAGCAGCAGGTTCAGACCCTTGAAGTAGGTGCGGGGAGAGTCGTCGCGCTCGCGCTTGAGTTGCCGCAGGTCCAGCCGCGACCCCAGCCAGCCCAGGGCGAATGCCACGGGCAGGCCGATCAGCAGCCAGCTCAAGAGTTCGGGCTCCATCGGATGCAGGCAGCGGGGCCGT
The DNA here is from genome assembly GCA_023657425.1 of Ideonella sp. WA131b. Lineage (NCBI taxonomy): Bacteria > Pseudomonadati > Pseudomonadota > Betaproteobacteria > Burkholderiales > Sphaerotilaceae > Ideonella > Ideonella sp. WA131b. The sequence continues at coordinate 793,953 of JAGTJW010000002.1, read as the reverse complement.
TCAGAGGCCGACGCGTGGGGGCTGCTCAAGGCCCGGAACGGATGGGGCCGCGGCGGCGGCCGTGTTCGGCGCCGCGGAAGAGGGCGCGTCGGCGGCCCGGAGCCGGTGACGTCGCCAGCGCTGCCAAGCCCCGGGCAGCATCGCCAGGACGCCCAGCGCAGCCCCGGCGGCAAACACCGCGAGCACGACGATGACCATCGGTGCCTGCCACTGCGCACCGAAGAACCAGTTCACCGTCACGGTCTGCTGGTTGTTCAGCGCAAAGGCGAACAGCGTGAAGAAGATGAAGGACCGGACGAGCCAGACGAGGACGCGCATCGCGCGCCCATTCTAGGCAGCACGCCGCCGGCGGCTCATCGGCCGGCGTCGGCTGTGCCGGTCGCAGCCTCGCGGGCGTCGACGGCCTCGCGCAGCGCCTTGCCGGGCTTGAAGTGCGGCACCAGCTTCTCCGGGATCAGCACCTGCTCGCCGCTGCGCGGGTTTCGGCCCATGCGCGGAGGACGGCGGTTGATGCTGAAGCTGCCGAAGCCGCGGATCTCGATGCGGTGGCCGCGTGCGAGTGCATCGCTCATCGCGTCCAGAATGGTCTTCACGGCGAACTCGGTGTCTCGCTGTGTCAGCTGCGAAAAGCGTTCGGCGAGGCGGGTGACGAGATCGGAGCGGGTCATCGGCGGCACATCGGCGGGTGAGGGCGGCTCGTCGCCGCCAAGGGCTGACGACAGGACCCGACCGCAGGGACACCCCCGCGGCCGGGCCTGGGGCGCTGACTACTCGTTGCCCTTGTCGAGCTTGGCGCGCAGCAGCGCACCCAGGCTCGTCGTGCCGGCGTTCTCGCGCTCGGCGCTCTGGCGCAGCGCCTGCATGCCTTGCTGGGCGTCGGCGTTGTCCTTGGCCTTGATGCTGAGCTGGATGCTGCGCATCTTGCGGTCGACGTTGATCACCATCACGGAGACCTCGTCGCCTTCCTTCAGGACGTTGCGGGCATCCTCCACGCGGTCGGAGCCGATTTCCGAGGCGCGCAGATAGCCGGTGACGTCGTCGTTGAGCTGAATCTCGGCGCCGCGAGGATCTACCGACTTCACTTTGCCGGTGACGACCGCGCCGCGGTCATTGAGCGTGGTGAAGCTGGTGAACGGGTCGACGTCGAGCTGCTTGATGCCCAGGCTGATGCGCTCGCGCTCGACATCCACGGCCAGCACGATGGCCTCGACCTCCTGGCCCTTCTTGTAGTTGCGCACCGCGCTTTCGCCCGGCTCGTGCCAGCTCAGGTCGGACAGGTGCACCAGGCCGTCGATGCCGGCCGACAGGCCGATGAACACCCCGAAGTCGGTGATGCTCTTGACGGGGCCCCTGACCTTGTCGCCGCGCTTGACGGTGGAGCTGAACTCCTCCCAGGGGTTGGCCTTGCACTGCTTCATGCCCAGGCTGATGCGGCGCTTGTCCTCGTCGATCTCGAGGACCATGACCTCGACTTCTTCGCCGAGCGACACCACCTTGGACGGGGCGACGTTCTTGTTTGTCCAGTCCATCTCGGAGACATGCACCAGGCCTTCAATGCCCGGCTCGATCTCGACGAAGGCGCCGTAGTCGGCAATGTTGGTGATCTTGCCGAACAGGCGCGTGCTGTTCGGGTAGCGGCGCGACACGCCGTGCCAGGGGTCGTCGCCCAGCTGCTTGATGCCCAGGCTGACGCGGTTCTTCTCGGCGTCGAACTTCAGCACCTTGGCGCTGAGCTCCTGGCCCACGGTGACCACCTCGGACGGGTGGCGCACGCGGCGCCAGGCCATGTCGGTGATGTGCAGCAGGCCGTCGATGCCGCCGAGATCGACGAAGGCGCCGTACTCGGTGATGTTCTTGACCACGCCGTGCACGATGGCGCCTTCGGTCAGGGTCTCCAGCAGTTTGGCGCGCTCTTCGCCCATCGAAGCCTCGACGACGGCGCGGCGCGACAACACGACGTTGTTGCGCTTGCGGTCGAGCTTGATGACCTTGAACTCCATGGTCTTGCCCTCGAACGGCGACATGTCCTTGACGGGCCGCGTGTCGAGCAGGCTGCCGGGCAGGAAAGCGCGGATGCCGTTGACCAGCACCGTGAGGCCACCCTTGACCTTGCCGCTGACGGTGCCGGTGACGAACTCGCCGGACTCCAGCGCGTTCTCAAGGCTCATCCACGAGGCCAGGCGCTTGGCCTTGTCACGGCTGAGGATGGTGTCGCCGTAGCCGTTTTCGACAGCGTCGATGGCGACCGAGACGAAGTCGCCGACCTGGACTTCGAGTTCGCCCTGGTCGTTCTTGAATTCCTCGATGGGGACGTAGCTCTCGCTCTTGAGGCCCGCGTTGACGACGACGTGGTTGAAGTCGATGCGCACGACCTCGGCGGAGATGACCTCGCCGACGCGCATGTCGTTGCTCTTGAGCGACTCTTCGAACAGCGAGGCGAAGGCGTCGAAGCCGCCCTTGGCGGTGACGGTGGTGGTGACGGGCATGGAGTTCCTGAAATCCCGGAGGAGTTGGGTGCAGAGCCGGGGTGCGTGCGGCGGGATGCCGCGGGTTGCGATGGATCGGATCCTGCTCGCCCGGTCTTGAGGACAGGGCCTGGCGGCCACGGCGGGAGGCGGGCAGGGGCTGGGGACTTCTTCAGGCAAACGGCCGACGCGCCTGCCACCAAGCCAACACCTGCTGCACCGATTGATCGATGTCGAGCTGGGAGTTGTCGAGTTGAAGAGCGTCTTCGGCGGGCTTCAGTGGCGACGCGGCCCGGCTCATGTCGCGCCGGTCGCGGGCCTCCAGGTCCGCCCGAAGGGCCGGGATGCTAGCTGTAATTCCCTTTGAAATCAACTGTTTATGGCGCCTTTCGGCACGCTGTTCGGCACTGGCGGTCAGGAACACCTTCAGCGCCGCATCGGGGAAGATCGCGGTGCCCATGTCGCGCCCGTCGGCGACCAGGCCCGGCGCTCGACGAAAGCTCAGCTGCAGCCCGTGCAGGGCTGCGCGCACGGCCGGCAGGGCCGACACCCGAGACGCCAGCAGGCCGGTGCTCTCCAGGCGCAGCTCGTTGGTGATCTCGCGGCCCTCACGGCCCAGAAAGGGGCCCGTGAACCAGGTGCGGCCGGCTTCGGGCCCATGGCCAAAGCGCAGCGGCAGGCTGGCGGCCAGGGAGGCCACGGCCGGCTCGTCCTCGGGGCGGATCTCAGGGTCGAAGCCGGCGTCCACGGCCGCCAGGCCCGTGGCTCGGTACAGCGCGCCGGAGTCCAGCAAGCCATAGCCCAGCGCCGACGCCACCCGCGCCGCCAGCGTGCCCTTGCCCGATGCGGTGGGGCCGTCGATGGTGATCACGGGCACGGCCCTGGCCTCGATGACGGCGAAGAGCGCCTCGAAGTACTCGGGAAAGGTCTTGGCCACGCACTTCGGGTCGAGGACCCGCACAGGGCTGCGCATCGGCGGCGCGGCCCGGCAGCAGGGCGTGGCAGGCGGCCAGCGACAGGCACATGGCCATTCGGTGGTCATCGTAGGTGTGGATGGCGGCGGCTGGCCATGGTCCAGGCGGCGGCGTGACCTCGATGAAGTTGTCACCGGCCACCACGGCTGCGCCGAGCTTGCGCAGCTCGGCGGCCATTGCGGCAATGCGGTCGGTCTCCTTCACGCGCCAGCTGGCGATGCCCTCCAGCCGGCTGGTGCCCTCGGCGAACAGCGCCATGACCGCCAGCGTCATCGCGGCGTCGGGGATGGCGGTGCAGTCCATCTGAATCGGCGCGAGCGGCCAGCGGCCGCGCCGCACCTTGATGTAGCCCGGGCCGCACTGGACCGAGGCGCCCATGGCCGCGGCAGCGTCGACAAAGCGGATGTCGCCCTGGATCGAGCCGGCGCCCACGCCTTCGATGCGCAGCGGCGCGCCACCGTGCGCCGCGATCGCACCCAGCGCCACGAAGTAGCTGGCCGACGACGCGTCACCTTCGACGTGGATCTCGCCCGGCGTGGCAAACGCGCTGCCGGCGGGGATGGTGAAGCGCTGCCAGCCCTCGCGGCGCACGACGACGCCGAAGCGCGACAGCAGGTTCAACGTGATCTCGACGTAGGGCTTGCTGATGAGCTCTCCGTCAACCTCGATCACCACGTCCTGCGTGGCGGCGGCCAGCGGGAGCGCCAGCAGCAGCGCGGTGAGGAACTGGCTCGAGACGTCGCCCCGCACGCGCAGCGGGGCCGTCAGCGCCAGGCGGCCGCCGGGCCGGCCGTGCAGTGCCAGCGGCGGGTAGCCGGCCTGGCCGAGCTCGTCGACCTGGCAGCCCAGCGGGCGCAGCGCGTCCACCAGGTCGCCGATCGGGCGCTCATGCATGCGCGGCACGCCCCTCAGCACGAAGCGCCCGCCCTGCAGCGTGGCCAGCACAGCCAGGGTGGCCGCCAGAGGGCGCATCGCGGTGCCGGCATTGCCCAGGAACAGCTCCGCTTCGTGCACGCTCAGCCGGCCACCCATGCCGCCGACCTGCAGCGCGCCCTCGGCCGTCTGCGCCAGCGTGCAACCCAGCGAACGCAGCGCGGCCAGCATCACGCGCGTGTCGTCGCTGTCGAGAAGGCCGTGAACGGTGGTCGTGCCCGCGGCCAGCCCGGCCAGCAGCAGCACCCGGTTGGAGATGCTCTTCGAGCCCGGCAGGCGCACCGTGCCTGAGGCGCCGACGATCGGAGGCAGGTCGAGGAAAGGGATGTCGTACATGGTGCGAGCCGGCGTCCTGGTCAGGACGCCCGCGGTGCGGGCGCTTGCATCCTCAGCGCGTGCTGATGCCAGGTGCGCCTTCGCGGCCCTGCGTCCAGCGGCCGCGCGCCTCGGCCGGCCCCCGGATCAGGCCCTCGAGCGCATCGGCGTTGCCCTCGCGCATCGCGTGTTCGAGCGCGTCGAGCGCGTGGCGGAAGTGCAGGCTCTGCATGAGCACCTCTTCGCGGTTGGCGACGAGGATATCGCGCCACACTTCCGGGCTGGAGCCGGCGATGCGTGTGAAGTCGCGGAAACCCGGGCCGGCCAGGGCCAGGAAGTCGGGGCCCAAGGGCTGGTTGAGCACGGCGCTGAGATAGGCAAAGGCCAGCAGGTGCGGCAGGTGGCTCACGGCCGCAAAAGCGGTGTCGTGGTTCTCGGCCGTCATGCACAGCACCTGGGAGCCCAGCGCCGCCCATACGTCGGTGGCCTTCTGCACGAGCTCGGGCGGGTTCTGCGGCAGCGGCGTGATGATGACCTGGCGGCCGCGGTAAAGGTCGGGATCGGCGTGCTGGACGCCCGAGGCCTCCTTGCCGGTGATCGGGTGTGCGGGGACGAACGAGGCCACCCGTTCGCGCAGCACGCGGTGCGCGGCGTCGACGACGTCGCGCTTGGTGCTGCCGACGTCCATGAACAGCACGCCCGGCTCCACGAGCTGGCGAATGGCCCTGAACGTACCCTCGGTGGCCGCCACCGGCAGGGCGATCAGCACGATGTCGGAACCGCTGACGGCCAGCAGCGCGGACTCGGCCACAACGTCGATGACGCCGAGCCTCTTCGCTTGTTGGGTGGTGCTCGGCGACTTGCTGTAGCCGACGATGCGCTTGACGAGGCCGGCGCGCTTCATCGCCAAGGCGAAGCTGCCCCCCATCAGTCCACATCCGATGAGGCCCAGCTGGATGAACATCAGTGCACGTCCACCGGGTAGGTGCCCAGCACCTTGAAGAACGCGCAGGCGTCGCGCAGTTCCTGCAGCGCCTGACCGACGTGTGCGTCGGCCGGGTGGCCCTCGACGTCGATGTAGAAGTAGTACTCCCACTGGCCCGAGCGCGCCGGGCGGCTCTCGAAGCGGCTCATCGAGACGCCATGGCGCTTGAGCGGCACGAGCATGTCGTGCACCGCGCCAGGTCGGTTTCTGACGCTGACGACGAGGCTGGTGCAGTCGTGTCCGCTGGGTCCGGGCGCCGGCTGTCGTTGCGGATGGGTGACGACGGCGAAACGCGTGCGGTTGTGGGCATCGTCCTGAATCGATGGCGCCACCAGGTGCAGGCCGAACTCGCTGCCGGCGCGGGCGCTGGCGATGGCGGCCAGCGTGGTGTCTTGTGCAGCCAGCCGCGCGCCCTCGGCGTTGCTCGAAACGGGCCGTCGCTCGGCCTGCGGCAGGTGCGCTGACAGCCAGGCGTGGCACTGCGCCAGCGCTTGCGGGTGCGCGACCACGGCCTGTATGCCCTGCAGCGAGTCGGCCTTGCGCAGCAGGTTGTGGCGCACGAAGAGGCTGGTCTCGCCGATGATGAAAAGCGGTGTGTGCAGGAACAGGTCAAGCGAGCGCGTGACCACGCCCTCGGTGCTGTTTTCCACCGGCACGACGCCAAAGTCGGCCGCGCCTGTGGCGGTGACATGAAACACCTCGTCGAAGCTGGCGCAGGGCAGGCGCAGGATGCTGCTGCCGAAGTAGCCCAGCGCCGCCTCTTCGCTGAAGGTGCCCGCCGGTCCCAGGTAGGCCACGCGGGTGGGCGTCTCCAGCGAGCGGCTGGCGCTCATGATTTCGCGCCAGATGGGCGCCACGCTGTCGCGCGGCAGCGGGCCGGGGTTGTCGGCCTTCAGGCCGTCGATCACCTGGGCTTCGCGCTCGGGGCGGAACACGACCGAGCCCTCGGACTTCTTGATCTCGCCGACCTCCTGTGCCAGACGCATGCGCTGGTTCAGCAGTGCCAGCAGCTCGCGGTCGACCGCATCGATGCGCTCGCGCAGGACCAGCAGCGCCGGGCTGTTGGGGGCCGTGTGGCTCACGTGTGGGATCTGAGGCGCAGGGTGGAACGGGGTCGAGAAAGCGGCCGGATCAGGGCCGCGCCGCCGGCGGGCGTGCCGGTGCCGGCGGGCGGGCCGGCGCAGAGCCCACGGCCCGCAGGCGGTCGCCGATCGACTTCTGCAGGGCCTGGAGTTTCGGGTCGACCTGGCCCTTGGTATCGGCCACCAGTCGCTCGAGCAGTGCCCGCTGCATGTCGTTGGCCGCACCCTGGAACTTCCGCCAGGCCGGACTCTCCAGCGTGGCGATGATCTGTTGCAGTTCTTCCGGGGTGAAGCGCTCGTCAAGCACCACGCCCACCGTCAGCGGCGAGAGCTCGGCAGCGCGCTTGCGGACGATCGGCAGCGACTCCTCGGCGTACTTTCGCAAGTCGGCGTCGAGGTCGCGTTCCAGCGCTTCACGTTTGTCCTGCGGCACGCGCTGCAGCGCAGCGCCGGCCTGCTGCATGAGCGCGACGGCAGGCTGCTGGACGATCTGCGTGGCCAGTTGCTCGACACCGGGTGCCTGCAGCGCCAGCAGCTTGCCCAGCAATTCCATCTTGGCCGGTGATGGGGCCGCGGCGGCCTGGGCCTGGGCTTCCTCAGGGGCTGCCACCGTCGCCACCACGGCCGTCAAGGCCAGGGCCGTCCACAACGCCTTGCGCATCAACTTCCTTCCGGGCCGGCAGCGCCGGAGTTGTCGCCGGAGCCCGGGGCGCCCTCATTGCCGTCGCCGCTGTCGGCTGGCGTGTCGTTTTCGGCGATGCGCTGCAGCCCCGAGAGTTTGGCGCCGTTGTCCAGCGCGATCAGCGTCACGCCCTGCGTGGCGCGGCCAAGTTCGCGGACCTCGGCCACGCGCGTGCGCACCAGCACGCCCTTGTCGGTGATCAGCATGATCTCGTCGGCAGGACGCACCAGCGTGGCCGCGACCACCCTGCCGTTGCGGTCCGACTGCTGGATGGCGATCATCCCCTTGGTGCCGCGCCCGTGCCGCGTGTACTCGACGATGCTGGTGCGCTTGCCGTAGCCGTTTTCGGTGGCCGTGAGCACGCTCTGCGTCTCGTCCTCGGCCACCAGCATGGCGATGACTTTTTGCCCCGGCTCGAGCTGCATGCCGCGCACGCCGCGCGCCGTGCGACCCAGCGGCCGGACGTCGTTCTCGTCGAAGCGCACGGCCTTGCCGCCGTCGGAGAACAGCATCACGTCGTGATGGCCATCGGTGAGCGCCGCGCCGATGAGGTAGTCGCCCTCGTCGAGATCGACCGCGATGATGCCGGCCTTGCGGGGGTTGCTGAACTCATCGAGAGCCGTCTTCTTGACCGTGCCCAGCGCGGTGGCCATGAACACGCAGTGATCGGCCGGGAAGCTGCGGAACTCGCCCGTCAGCGGCAACACCACGGTGATCTTCTCGCCGCTCTGCAGCGGGAACATGTTGACGATGGGCTTGCCGCGGCTGGCGCGGCTGCCTTGCGGCACCTCCCAGACCTTGAGCCAGTACACGCGCCCGCGGTCGCTGAAGCAGAGGATCCAGTCGTGCGTGTTGGCGATGAACAGCTGATCGACCCAGTCGTCGTCCTTCGTCTGCGTGGCCTGCTTGCCGCGGCCGCCGCGACGCTGCGCGCGGTACTCGCTCAGCGCCTGGCTCTTGATGTAGCCGGTGTGGCTGAGCGTCACCACCATGTCGGCGGGGGTGATGAGGTCTTCGGTGCCGAGCTCGAGTGCGTTGCGCTCGATCTGGCTGCGGCGACCGCCAAGCTTCGTCTGGCCGAACTCCTGGCGCAGGTCGGCCAGCTCGCCGGCGATGAGGGCCGTCACGCGCTCGGCACGCGCCAGAATGTCCAGCAAGTCGGCGATCTGGGCCATCACCTCGCGGTACTCGCCGACGACCTTGTCCTGCTCCAGGCCCGTCAGGCGCTGCAGCCGCATCTGCAGGATTTCCTGCGCCTGTTCGTCGGAGAGGCGGTACAGCCCGTCGGTCTGCATTCCCCAGTGGGCCGGCAGGCCCTCGGGTCGGTAGGCGGCAAGGCCGCCCTGCGTTTCGCCCTCTGCCCGCGTCAGCATCTCGCGCACGACGCCCGAGTCCCAGCTCTTGGCCATCAGCGCGGCCTTGGCCACCGGCGGGGTGGGGCTGGTCTTGATGGTCTCGATGAACTCGTCGATGTTGGCCAGTGCCACGGCCAGGCCCTCGAGCACGTGGCCGCGCTCGCGCGCCTTGCGCAGTTCGAACACGGTGCGCCGCGTGACCACCTCACGCCGATGCTCGAGGAAGATCTCGACGAGATCCTTCAGGTTGCAAAGCTTCGGCTGGCCGTCGATCAGGGCCACCATGTTGATCCCGAAGGTGTCCTGCAGCTGTGTCTGCTTGTACAGGTTGTTCAGCACCACCTCGGGAACTTCGCCACGCTTGAGCTCGATGACGACGCGCATGCCCGACTTGTCGGACTCGTCCTGGATGTGGCTGATGCCATCGAGCTTCTTCTCGTGCACCAGCTCGGCGATCCGCTCGAGCAGGCTCTTCTTGTTGACCTGATAAGGGATCTCGTCGACGACGATGGCTTGGCGCTGGCCGCGGTCGATGTCCTCGAAGTGGCACTTGGCGCGCATCACCACCTTGCCACGCCCGGTGCGGTAGCCCTCGCGCACGCCATTGAGGCCGTAGATGATGCCGGCGGTGGGAAAGTCGGGCGCCGGGATCAGCTCCATCAGTTCGTCGACCGAGGCGTCCGGGTTCTTCAGCAGATGCAGGCAGGCGTCCACCACCTCGCACAGGTTGTGCGGCGGGATGTTTGTGGCCATGCCCACGGCAATGCCCGCGCTGCCGTTGACCAGCAGGTTCGGCAGCCGCGTCGGCAGCACAGTCGGCTCCTGCTCGGAGCCGTCGTAGTTGGGGGCGAAGTCGACGGTTTCCTTGTCGATGTCCGCCAGCATCTCGTGCGCGATCTTCGCCAGACGAATCTCGGTGTAGCGCATGGCCGCGGCGTTGTCGCCGTCGACCGAGCCGAAATTGCCCTGACCGTCGACGAGCATGTGGCGCAGGGAGAAGTCCTGAGCCATGCGCACGATGGTGTCGTAGACCGCCGTGTCGCCGTGCGGGTGGTACTTGCCGATGACGTCGCCAACGATGCGCGCGCTTTTCTTGTACGGGCGGTTCCAGTGGTTGGACAACTCGTGCATGGCGTACAACACGCGCCGGTGCACGGGCTTCAGACCGTCGCGTGCGTCGGGCAGCGCGCGGCCGACGATGACGCTCATCGCGTAATCGAGGTACGACCGGCGCATCTCCTCTTCGAGGCTGGTGGGCAGCGTTTCCTTGGCGAACGGGGAGCTCATGCGGAGGCGCGGGCGCCCCTTGCACCCGGGCAAGCCGGCGTGCAGGGGCAAAGCAGGGAAACCGGGGATTCGGAACGTCGGATTCTACGGGTGCGAACCCTGTAGCGGCTGCGCAACAGGGCGAGCGGGTGCCTGGGCTGGCAGGCCCAAAATCAGGACCGGCCAAGCCCGTATGGCACAATCATCGGCCAGTTGTAAGTGCCTGCGGCAGTGGGTGGTTGCAGGCTTGCACGGTCCAGGTTCATCGCTTGTCGTTTTGGACGTTTCGCAGGCTCATCTGCGGCATTCCTCGAGAGGAGAATCAATGAAGAAATTGAACACGGTGGCGCTGCTTTTCGCATCAGCCGCTCTCGCCGCGCCGATCTCGGCCTACGCCCAGGCGAGGACGATCGACAACTGGCGTGCGAGCGACGGCACGGTGTGGAGGAACGGCTCGAACGAGCTGTGCTGGCGCGATGCCGGTTGGACGCCGGCCACAGCCGACCCGGCCTGCGACGGCGCCTTGAAGCCGCCGCCGCCGCCGCCACGTGTGGCGCCCCCGCCCCCGCCGCCCCCGCCGCCGCCGCGCCCTGTCGCGCCTCCCCCGCCCCCGCCCCCGCCGCCCCCGCCGCCGCCGCCTCCCCCGGCGCCGGTGAGCGAGAAGGTGACTTTCGCCGCGGACTCGTTCTTCGCCTTTGACTCGGCGGCCTTGAGCTCAGAGTCGCAGGCCAAGCTGACCGACCTGGTCGACAAGACCAAGGGTGTCAACCTGGAAGTCATCATCGCCGTTGGTCACGCCGACGTCACTGGTCCTGCTTCCGTCAACCAGCTTCTGTCGACCCAGCGCGCCGAAGCGGTCAAGAAGTTCCTGGTGAGCAAGGGCATCGAGGCCAACCGCGTCTACACCGAAGGGAAGGGCTCGACCCAGCCGGCCGCCGACAACAAGACGTCGGAAGGCCGCGCCAAGAACCGTCGCGTCGAGGTCGAGGTCGTGGGCACGCGCACCCGCCGTCCCTGACCGCTGAGCCGCGAAGAACTCGGCCCGGTTGCCGGGTTTGCCCTCACGGAGCCCCGCCTCGGCGGGGCTTTTTCTTGCCTGTGTGTGTCTGCAAGTCGCCCCGCTACCATGCCCGTCATGAACAACGTCGACGCCCAGGAACTGGCCAAATTCAGCGAACTCGCCCACCGCTGGTGGGACCCCGAGAGCGAGTTCCGTCCCCTGCACCAGATCAACCCGCTTCGGCTGGAGTGGATCGACGAACTGGCCGTGCTGCGCGGCAAGCGCGTGCTGGATGTCGGTTGTGGCGGCGGTATCCTCGCCGAGGCCATGGCGCGGCGGGCGACGCAGGTCACCGGCATCGATCTGGCGGCCAGACCGCTGGGCGTGGCGCGGCTTCATGCCCTGGAGGCCGGTGTGGAGAACCTGGAGTACCGGGAGGTTGCCACCGAGGCGCTGGCGGCTGAGAAGCCTGGCGCCTTCGACGTCGTCACCTGCATGGAGATGCTCGAGCACGTGCCCGATCCTGCGGCCGTGGTGCGTGCCTGCGCGCAGCTGGCGCGGCCGGGCGGCTGGGTGTTCTTCAGCACCCTCAATCGGAACCCGAAGTCTTTCTTGTTTGCCATCGTCGGCGCGGAGTACGTCCTGCGACTGCTGCCCCGTGGGACCCACGAGTACGCCAAGTTCATACGGCCGAGCGAACTGTCCCGCTGGAGCCGCGAGGCCGGCCTGGCCACGCAGGCCAGCCGAGGCATGGAGTACAACCCGTTGACACGCCGTTACTGGATGAGCGGCGACACCAGCGTCAACTACCTGATGGCTTGCCGCAAGCCGGGATGAGGGCCGTGGCGATGCGCCCGGCTGCGCTCCTCTTCGACCTTGACGGCACGCTCGTCGACAGCGCCCCGGATCTGGGCGGCGCCGCCAACGACATGCTGCGGGACCGGGGTCGCGAGCCCCTTCCGCTGTCGACACTGCGGCCCCACGGGGGCTCGGGGGCAAGGGGCATGATCGGCGCCGCTTTTGGCCTTGGCCCTGGCGATGAGGGCTACGAGGCGCTTCGTGACGAGTTCCTGCACGTGTACGAGGCGCGGCTGCTGCGCCAGACCCGGTTGTTCGACGAGGTCGCGGCCTTGGTGGCGGGCCTGCAGCAGGCGCGCCTGCCCTTCGGCATCGTCACCAACAAGGCGCTTCGCCTGGCCACGCCGCTGACCGAGGGCCTGGGCCTGCGCCCGCCAGCGGCCGTGCTGATCGGCGGTGACAGCACGCCGCACACCAAGCCGCACCCGGCGCCGCTGTGGGCGGCCTGCGCGTCGCTGGGCATGGCGGCGTCCGATTGCGTCTACATCGGCGACGACCCGCGCGACATGCGCGCCGCGGCTGCCGCCGGCATGCCCGGCTGGGCCGCGGCCTGGGGTTACCTGGGCGTGGCCGAGCCCGTGCACGCCTGGGGCGCTCAGGCCGTGCTCGACTCACCATCGACCATCTTGAAAAGGCTGGCGTTGGCCTAAACTCAGGGCTTCGGGTCCGACCTGGCTTCGACGTGGGTGCGGAGTCGGCGCGGGGCATGCCGAGCACCAGTTCGCTCGTAAATCCACTGGAAACAAAGTAACTGCGAACGACGAACGTTTCGCCCTCGCCGCTTAAACACCGGTGAGCCTCGCAACAGTTGGCCGATGGGCTGGGTCTGACGGGTCACACCGAAGGGCTGCGAGGTCATACACATTGGCTCGTCCTGCCGTGAGTCATTCGCGGCGGGCCTAAACCCAAATGACTCGGGGCTTCGGTAGCGTGCTGCTGCGCGACCGGGGCCCTCAAATCCAAATCAGACAGCTACGCATGTAGAACCGTCCGGCGATGGCTTGCGGACGGGGGTTCGATTCCCCCCGGATCCACCATCCAGCAGGGCTCTCCAAGGGCCCGGCCATCGAGGCGCCGCGCCATCCAGGCCGGCGCCTCTTTTCTTTGCGGGGCGTCATTGATGCGCCGCAAGTCCTCGCCGCGCCGCCGCGCCAGCATGACTGGCAGCCTTCTGACTCCAAAGGAGACACCCCGTCATGAAACGTGCTCTCGCCGCCACGCTGGCCATGCTGGCCACTGCCGCTGCCTGGGCCCAGGGCGGTGCGGCCACGCACAGCGTCCGCCTGCTCACGCCCGAGGCGGCTGGCGCGGTCGTCGGTGGCATCGGGGTTTTGGGCGCGCCGAGTGGCGATGCCGACGAAGCCTGCGCCAGGGCCGGCATCGCGGCGCTGCGCGACGACCTCGAACTCTGAGCGCCCCCAGGGCCGGGCTGCGCTCAGCCCGCCCTCCGCGCGGGTCAGGGCACCCGGTGTAGCCGGTGCACCCCAAGATCCGGCCCGCGCCGTCATCGAACCGACATCGAAGCGGACTATCTTTCGATGAAGATAGAAACATCGAAATGGAGTCTTGCATGCGGGTCGGCATCAACGGCATGGGGCGGATCGGGCGGCTGGCGCTGCGGGCGGCGTTGGGGGCGGCCGAGCGCCCGGCCGACGACCCCCGGGCCGGCAACCGCTTGGAGGTGGTGCACCTCAACGAGCTGAAGGGCGGCGTGGCCGCCACCGCGCACCTGCTGGCCTTTGACAGCGTGCAGGGCCGCTGGCGCGAGCGCATCGAGGCCGAGGGCGAGGCCACCATCGTGATCGGCGACCGCCGGCTGGGCTTCAGCAGCCTCGCCAGCCCGGCCGACATCCCCTGGGGCGAGCTCGGCGTCGACGTGGTGCTGGAGTGCACCGGCAAGTTCCTCACGCCCGAGACCATCCAGGGCCACCTCGACCGCGGTGCGAAACGTGTGATCGTCGCCGCGCCCGTCAAGTCCGGTGGCGTGCTCAACGTCGTCGTCGGCGTCAACGAACACCTCTACGAGCCGGCCCGCGACCGCATCGTCACCGCGGCCAGCTGCACCACCAACTGCCTGGCTCCGGTGGTGAAGGTCGTGCACGAGGCCCTGGGCATCCGCCACGGCCAGATCACCACCATCCACGACCCCACGAACACCAACCTCGTGGTCGACGCGCCGCACAAGGACCTGCGCCGTGCGCGCAGCGCGATGCTGAGCCTGGCGCCCACCACCACCGGCAGCGCCACCGCCATCGCACTGATCTACCCCGAGCTCAAGGGCAAGCTCAACGGCCATGCGGTGCGCGCGCCGGTGCTCAACGCCTCGCTCACCGACTGCGTGTTCGAGCTGCAACGTGCCACCACGGCCGAGGAGGTCAACGCGCTGTTCAAGGCCGCCGCCGCGGGGCCGCTGGCCGGCATCCTGGGCTACGAGGAGCGGCCGCTGGTGAGCGCCGATTACGCGCGCGATACGCGCAGCTCGATCGTCGACGCGCCCTCGACGATGGTGACCGACGGCACGCTGCTGAAGGTCTACGCCTGGTACGACAACGAGATGGGCTACGCCTGCCGCATGGTGGATCTGGCCTGCCACATCCGCGCCGCGGGCCCGTGAGCGGAGCGCGCCCGTGAACACCGGCACGCGCGACTACGCCATCGTCACGGCGGCCTACTGGGGCTTCACGCTCAGCGACGGCGCGCTGCGCATGCTGGTGCTGCTGCACTTCCACCAGCTGGGCTACTCCCCGTTCACGCTGGCCTTCCTGTTCTTGCTGTACGAGGCCGCCGGCATCGTGGCCAACCTCGTGGGCGGCTGGCTGGCCACGCGCTTCGGCATCGCGCGCATGCTGGCGGTGGGGCTGGCCTCGCAGATCACGGGCTTCCTGCTGCTGTCGGCGCTGTCGCCGGGTTGGACGGCGGCGGCGAGTGTGGCTTGGGTGGTGCTGGCGCAGGGCGTGTGCGGCGTCGCGAAGGACCTCACCAAGACCGCCAGCAAATCCGCCATCAAGCTGACGGCGGGCAACGCCTCGGGGCGCCTCTTCAAGTGGGTGGCCTTCTTCACCGGCAGCAAGAACGCGATGAAGGGCGTGGGCTTCTTCCTGGGCGGCGTGCTGATGCAGGTGCTGGGCTTCCAGGCCGCGCTGTGGGCCATGGCGGCGGCGCTGGCGCTGGTGCTCGTGGGCGTGCTGGCCTTCGTGCCGCGGCTCATGGGCAAGGCCAAGGCCTCGAAGAGCGCGAAGGAGCTGTTCGCCAAGAACCCGGGCATCAACGCGCTGGCCGCGGCGCGGGTGTTCCTGTTTGGCGCGCGCGACGTGTGGTTCGTCGTCGGCGTGCCGGTGTTTCTTTATGGCGCGGGCTGGACCTTCACGATGATCGGCAGCTTCCTCGCGCTGTGGACCATCGGCTACGGCGCCGTGCAGGCCGCGGCGCCCGCGCTGGTGAGGCGCAGCGACGACGGCCTCTCGTCCGAGGTGCCGGCCGCGCGACTGTGGTCCGCGCTGCTGGCGCTGGTGCCGGCGGCGCTGGCCGGGCTGGTGCTGGCAGGGGCGCAGCCGCAGGTGTGGATCGTCGTGGGCGGCCTGGCGGTCTTCGGCGTGGCCTTTGCCATCAACTCCTCGGTGCACAGCTACCTCGTGCTGGCCTACGCCGGCAGCGAGAAGGCGGCCGAGGACGTGGGCTTCTACTACGCTGCCAACGCGCTGGGCCGCTTCATCGGCACGCTGCTGTCGGGCCTGCTGGTGCAGTGGGGCGGCATCGTCGGCGCGCTGGTGGGTTCGGCGGTGATGCTGGCGTTGTGCTGGGGGGCCACGCTGGCGCTGCCAAGGCAGCGCGCCCTTGAGGGGAGCGCGCAGCATGGATGAAGCCGACGCGGTCGTCGCGCTGGCGGCGCTGGCACAGACGCAGCGTCTGCGCGTGTTCCGCGCGCTGGTGGGCGCCGCGCCGCAGGGGCTGACACCGGGCGCGCTGGCGGCCCTGCTGGGCGTGCCGGGCTCGACGCTCTCGTTCCACCTGAAGGAGCTGGCGCGCGCCGGGCTGCTGACGCTGAAGCGTGACGGCCGCCACCTCGTCTACCGGCCCGACATGCCGCGCATGACCGCGCTGCTGGGCTACCTCACCGACCACTGCTGCCAGGGGCTTGACTGCGGGCAGGGTGGCCTGAGCGCCGGCCGCGGGCGCTGCTGAGCCGCCGTCACGTCAGCCGCCCTCAGCCGCCCAGGCGCGCTGACCAATCCGCCTCGTCAAAACCCACGCTCAGCGCGCCGCCCGGCCACTGCACCACCGGGCGCTTGATGACGCTGGGCTGCGCCGCCATGAGCGCGATGGCGCCCTCCTCGGTGGCGGCTGCGGCCTGCGCGGCAGTGGCCAGCGCGCGCCAGGTGCTGCCCTTGCGGTTGAGCAGGCGCTCCCTGCCCAGCGCCCGGGCCCAGAGGGCGAGCAAGGCTGCGTCGGGCGGCGCCTTCTTGAAGTCGACGAACTCGTGCGCCTCGCCGCGGGCCTGCAGCCAGGCGCGCGCCTTCTTCACCGTGTCGCAGTTCGGGATGCCGTAGAGCCGGATCGGTGTTGCCATCGCGGCATCGTAAAGGGCTGGCCCCCCGGCATCAGCTGCCGAGGTGGTACTCGGTGACGCGCCGCACCTCGGCCGCCGAGCCCAGCATCACGCTCACGCGCTGATGCAGCTTGGCCGGCACGATGTCGAGAATGCGCTCGTGGCCGTTGGTGGCCAGGCCGCCGGCCTGCTCGACGATGAAGGCCATCGGGTTGGCCTCGTACATCAGGCGCAGCTTGCCGGGCTTGTCGGGCTCACGCTGGTCCCAGGGGTACAGGAAGACACCCCCGCGGGTGAGGATGCGGTGCACGTCGGCCACCATGCTGGCCACCCAGCGCATGTTGAAGTCCTTGCCGCGCGGGCCGTCCTTGCCCTGCAGACACTCGCCGATGTAGCGCGTGACGGGCTCGGCCCAGTGGCGCTGGTTCGACATGTTGATCGCGAACTCCTTCGTCTCCTCGGGGATGCGCACCTCGGTGGCGGTGAGCACCCAGGAGCCGGTCTCGCGGTCGAGCGTGAACATGGCCACACCGTTGCCCAGCGTCAGCACCAGCGTGGTCTGCGGGCCGTAGACGCAGTAGCCGGCCGCCGCCTGGTGCTTGCCCGGCTGCAGGAAGTCTTCTTCGGACACGCCGCGCGTGTGGCCCACCTTGCGCAGCACGCTGAAGATGGTGCCGATGCTGACGTTGACGTCGATGTTGCTGGAGCCGTCGAGCGGGTCGAACAGCAGCAGGTACTCGCCCTGAGGGTAGCGGTTGGGCACAACGTGGATGGAGTCCATCTCCTCGCTGGCCATGGCCGCGAGGTGGCCGCCCCACTCGTTGGCCTCGATCAGCACCTCGTTGGCGATGAGGTCGAGCTTCTTGACGATCTCGCCCTGCACGTTGCTCTGGTCGGTGCTGCCGAGCACGTCGCCCAGCGCGCCTTTGTTCACGGCAATGGCGATGCGCTTGCAGGCGCGTGCCACGACCTCGATGAGCAGGCGCAGCTCGCCCGGGATGCGCCCATGCTCGCGCTGCTGCTCGACGAGGTACTGCGTCAGGCTGATGCGGCGGGGGCCGTTCATGCGCCCGGCTCCAGGGCGCGGTTGACGACCTCGCGCAGGTCGTCGCTGAGGTCGGCCCGTACGGCCACGCGCGAGATCGCCTCGCGGGCGGCGCTGCGGTAGGGCTCGGCCAGGCGCGCCCAGCGCTCCATGGCGCGGGCCATGCGGGCGGCCAGCTGCGGATTGAGCGCGTCGACCTCGAGGATCTTCTCGGCCCACAGCACCACGCCAGCGGCATCAGACCGGTGCACCGCCGCGGGGTTGACCGCGAAGATGCCCATCAGGCTGCGCGCGCGGTTGGGGTTCTTGAGCGTGAAGTCGCGGTGCTGCAGCAGGGTCTTGAAGCGCGCGAACACGCTGCCCGGTACCGCCGCGCCCGGCGCGGACTCGTGCACGCCCGGCACCGGCTCGGGCGCCAGGGCCTGCATCGAGAACCACTTGTCGAGCACCAGCGCGTCGCCATGTGCCAGCGCGTGGAAGCGCTGCAGCGCGGCGTCGGCCAGCAGCGAGTGCGATTGCAGCAGGGCCTGCAGCGCGCCGACGCGATCGGTCATGTTGGCGGCATCCTTGAAGCGCTGGTAGGTGCGGCCCTGCTGAACGGCATCTCCTGTGCGCACGGCATGCAGCGTGAGCATGGCCAGCGCCAGGTTGGCCAGCGCGCGGCGGCCGGCCTGGTGGTGCGTGGGCGCATAGCCCTCGGTCACCTGGTTGCCGGCCCAGGCCGCTTGCCAGGCGTCGTGCAGACGTGTCGCCAACAGCAGCCGCCACTGCTCGCGCACGGTGTGGATGCGCTGGGGGTCGTTGGCGGCAAGCTGCTCGGCGAGGTAGGTCTCGCTGGGCGGCGTGAGGACGAGCGTCTTGAAGGCCGGGTCGAGCGTGGGATGCGACAGCACCGCCGCCAGCGCGTCGGCCAGGGCGTCGTCGAGCACCGGCTCATGGCCGTGCGTGACGGCGGCGAGCAGCCGCTCGACCATGAGCTGCTGCGCCGCTTCCCAGCGGTTGAAGGGGTCGGTGTCGTGGGCCAGCAGCACCTGGCGCTCGGCGTCCGTCAGGCCGTCTTCCAGCCGCACCGGGGCCGAGAAGCCGCGCAGCAGGCTGGGCACGGGCGCAGAGGCCACGCCCTCGAAGACAAACGCCTGCTCGGCCTCGTCCAGCACCAGCAGCCGCTCGGGCGCGAGTTCGTGGCCGTCGGTGCCCAGCAGCGCCACCTGCACCGGCATCACGAAGGGCAGCTTGCTGGCCTGGCCCGGCGAGGGCTCGGCGCTCTGGCGCAGCGTGAGGGTGTAGCGCTGGGTGGCGGCGTCGTAGGCGCCGCGGGCGGCCAGCTTCGGCGTGCCGGCCTGCGCGTACCAGCGCTTGAAGGCCTGCAGCCGCGTGGCCAGCGCACTGCCGGGGTTGGCGTCGGCGATGGCCTGTGCAAAGTCGTCGCAGGTGACGGCCTGGCCGTCGTGGCGCTGGAAGTACAGGTCCATGCCGCGGCGGAAGCCGTCGCGGCCCACCAGCGTCTGCATCATGCGCACGAGCTCGGCGCCCTTCTCGTAGACGGTGGGGGTGTAGAAATTGCTGATCTCGACGTAGCTGTCGGGCCGCACGGGGTGCGCCATGGGGCCGGCGTCCTCGGGGAACTGGCTGGCGCGCAGCCGCACCACATCGTCGATGCGCTTGACGGCGCGGGCGCTGGCGCTGCCGGCCATGTCCATGCTGAACTCCTGGTCGCGGAAGACCGTCAGGCCCTCCTTCAGGCTCAGCTGGAACCAGTCGCGGCAGGTGATGCGGTTGCCCGTCCAGTTGTGGAAGTACTCGTGCGCGACGATGCTTTCGATGAAGCCGTAATCCGCGTCGGTGGCGGTGGCCGCACTGGCCAGCACGAACTTGGTGTTGAAGACGTTCAGGCCCTTGTTCTCCATGGCGCCGGAGTTGTAGTCCTCCACCGCCACGATCATGTAGCGCTCCAGATCCAGCGGCAGCCCGAAGCGCGCCTCGTCCCACACCAGGCTGGCCACCAGCGAGCGCAGGGTGTGCTCGGTCTTCTCGAGGTCGCCCGGGCGCACGTAGACCTGCAGCAGGTGGTCCTTGCCGGCGCGGGTGCGCACGCGCTGCTCGCGGGCCACCAGGCGGCCGGCCACCAGGGCGAACAGGTAGCTGGGCTTGGGGAAGGGGTCGTGCCACTTCGCAAAGTGGCGGCCCTTGTCGAGATCGCCCTGCTCGACGAGGTTGCCGTTGCTCAGCAGCACCGGGAAGCGCGCCTTGTCGGCGCGCAGCGTGACGGTGTAGACCGCCATCACGTCGGGCCGGTCGAGGAACCAGGTGATGCGGCGGAAGCCCTCGGCCTCGCACTGCGTGCAGAACATCGCGGGCGAGCCGCTGGTGTACAGGCCCAAGAGCTCAGAGTTCTTCTCGGGGCTGCAGGTGTTGCGGATCTCCAGCGTGAAGGCGTCCGACTCGGGCGGGTTGTCGATGACGAGGTCGCCACCCGAACCCTCGGGCTCATGGCGGAAGCTCACGCTGGCGCCGTCGGCCAGCACACGCAGCAGCGTCAGGCCCTCGCCGTGCAGCCGCAAGGGCTGGCGCTCCATCGCCGTGTTGCGCTCGATGCGCAGGCGGCTGGAGACGATGGTCTTGGCCGGGTCGAGGTCGAACGTGAGCTCGACCGTCTTGATGAAATAGGCGGGGGCCGTGTAGGCCTCGCGCCGCACCAGGGTCTTCGTGCCTTCGCGCATGGGCGGGGTCTCCGGGGTTCTCGTTGTCGGGTGGCGGCGCCGCCGCTCAAAGACCCTGCTTCAAGCTGGCCACGATGAAGGGATCGAGATCCCCGTCGAGCACCTTCTGGGTATTGCTGATCTCGACGCTGGTGCGCAGATCCTTGATGCGGCTCTGGTCGAGCACGTAACTGCGGATCTGGTGGCCCCAGCCGACGTCGGTCTTGGTGTCCTCGAGCTTCTGCTGCTCTTCAAGCCGCTTGCGCATCTCGTGGTCGTACAGGCGGCTGCGCAGGCGCTTCCAGGCGACGTCGCGGTTGCTGTGCTGGCTGCGGCCGTCCTGGCACTGCACGACGATGCCGGTGGGGATGTGCGTCAGGCGCACCGCCGAGTCGGTCTTGTTGATGTGCTGGCCGCCGGCGCCGCTGGCGCGGAAGGTGTCGGTGCGCACGTCGGCCGGGTTGATCTCGATCTCGATGGAGTCGTCGATCTCCGGGTAGACGAACAGGCTGGCAAAGCTGGTATGGCGGCCGCCCGAGCTGTCGAAGGGGCTCTTGCGCACCAGGCGGTGCACGCCGGTCTCGGTGCGCAGGTGGCCGAAGGCGTGGTCGCCCTCCACCTTGATGGTGGCGCTCTTGATGCCGGCCACGTCGCCCGGGGTCTCGTCCTCGACGGTGGCGGTGAAGCCCTTGCGCTCGCAGTACTTCAGGTACTGCCGCAGCAGCATCTGCGCCCAGTCCATGGCCTCGGTGCCGCCGGCGCCGGCCTGGATGTCGACGAAGCAGTTGCCGGGGTCGGCCGGGTTGCTGAACATGCGGCGGAACTCGAGCTGCTCCACCGTCTCGCGCAGCGCTTCGGCCTCGGCCAGCATGGCGCGCATGCCGGCCTCGTCGCCTTCTTCCTTGCTCATCTCGAAGAGCTCGGAGTTGTCGGCGAGGCTGCGCTTGAGGTGGTCGATGGTCTCGACCACGGTCTCCAGTGCCTTCTTCTCCTTGCCGAGCTCCTGGGCGCGCTTGGGCTCGTTCCAGACCGCCGGGTTCTCCAGTGCGGCGTTGACTTCGTTCAACCGCAGGGCTTTGCGGTCGTAGTCAAAGATACCCCCGGAGCTGCTCGGTGCGGGCGCTGAGGTCGGCGAGCAGCGAGCCGACGGCGTTGATCTGTTCGGTGTCCATGCTGCAATTTTCGCACGCGGCCCCGCCGCAGCCCCGGGGGGGAGGGTCAGCGCAGGAACGCCGCGAGTTCGGCGGCCAGGGCCTCGGGCTGGTCGTGGTGCAGCATGTGGCCGGCGGGGCTGAGCACGGCCTTGGTCACCGGCGTGGGCACCACCGCCAGGCGCGTGTCGAACTCGCTCTTCGGGTAGCGGTGGCCCCACCACTTGGCCACGTCGGTGCGGTCGCCCTCCACCCACAGCAGCGGGGCGGTGATGCACTTCCAGGTCTCGAGCACCTCGTCGACGCGGTACAGCACCGGGTTCACGCGCTTGTGCGCGGGGTCGCCCAGGATGTGCCAGCGGCCGTCTTCGCGCTGCTCGCTCCAGTGCGGCGCCAGCCATGCGGCCTTGTCGGGGCTGAGCAGCGGGTTGTTCTTCATCAGCCGCTCGGCCACCTCGGCCACGCTGGTGTAGCTGCGCAGGGCCTGCGGCGCCTTGAGCTCGTCAAGCCACTGCAGCAGGCGCTTCGGCGCCTGCTGCGGCTTCGTCGCCGGCAGGCCAAAGCCCTCGAGGTTGACCAGCCGGCGCACCCGTGCGGGGCGCACCCCCGCATAGGCCATCACCACGTTGCCGCCCATGCTGTGGCCGGCGAGGTCGACTGGGCCGTAGCGCCCGGCCGGCACCAGCGCGTCGAGCAGCGCATCCAGGTCGGCCAGGTAATCGGGGAACCAGTAGCTGTCGGTGCCCGGTGGCGGCGTGCTGCGGCCGAAGCCGCGCCAATCGGGCGCGATCACCCAGCGCTCGAAACCCTCGGCCGCCGCCAGCGCATCGACGACGAACTGGTACGACGCGGCCACGTCCATCCAGCCGTGCACCAGCACCAGCGGCGGGCGCTCGGGCAGGGCCCGATCGGGGCTGCCCCACTGCAGCACGTGCTGCTGCAAGCCGCGCAGCGGCAGGGTGGTGGATGTGGCGAGGCGGTGGGGGCGGTAGGGCTTGGGCATGGGGGCACTGTAGGGCAGGGGCGATCGGCCGCATCGGGTGCCGACCTGAAACGTGAGCGGGCAAACGCGGCCTGAAGCCCGGTCAGCCCTGGGTTGGAGGGCTCTTGGGCCGTGTAGCGCACGGTGGCGATCCCGCGCTGCCCGAGCTCGTCAACCATGCGTGCGTAGGGCAGGCCGGCCGCCTCTGCCGCACGGCCCAGGCTGATGCAGTCAGCCTCGTACAGCGCCACGGCCAGCTCCAGCAGGGCCCTGGGCGAGCCGGCTTCGCTGCCCAGGGGCACCGTCAACATCAGTGGCAGCCCCCCGGACAACACCATGTTGGCCTGGCCTTTGCGCGCGTCATCAACCAGCCGGCCGGGCTGGCCGGCGAGGTCTTCGGTGGTGAGGGTTTGCAGGGCGGGCTCCACGCCAGCGGTGCAGCGACCGCCTCAGCTTAGCGCGGCGCTGGCTATCAGGCGATGTTTCAAGCCACGCGCGCCCCGTAGAGGGCGCGCAACGCCATGGAGGGGTTAGGCAGCACCGCTCACCAGCGGAGTTGCTCGACCTCGAGTCCGAGAGCGGTTGCAACCTTCTCCAAGGTTGCCTTGCGCGGTTGCTTCACTCGCTCCATCTGTGCGTACGCGGCTTGCGTGATGCCGATTCGGCCTGCAACTTCGGCCTGGGTGAGTCCAAAGTGCTCGCGCCATGCTGCCATGGGGGAGACGCCACGCTCAAACGAGAGGTTCACGACCTCGTTGGGCACGGTCCCATGCGTGAAGCCGCCCTTCATGCGGCGGAACTGCTCGTAGGGAACAACTACGAAGGCGGGCTTCCCGTCCTGGCCTACGATGACCTGAAACTCAGTACGTGCGTTCATCGCGCTTCCTGACCTCTTCAATGCTCACGATGCGGACTGCACCATCGAACTCAAGGAAGACCCGCTAGTTGCCTACGCGCAGCCTGTATCCGTACTCGTGGTTCGTAAGCGCTTTGACGTTCCTCGCTGAGGCGAGGTCCACAAGTTCAGAGCTGACCGCAGTGCGGATCTGCTTCCCCGCGTGAGCATCGATCTTGCGCAGTTGGCGAAGTGCCTTGGGCTGCCAGTTGATCGTGTTCAGCGGCCAATGATAAGCGATGAATACGTATTGTCAACCGGCGGCGTGCCGCGGTGTGTCCTGTGCCGCCTAACGAGCTAAACCGCCCGCGTAGGCAGGTACTGTAAGCCCGGACTGAGACGATCGTACGAGTGGCTCAGGCCGGGCTTACAGTGCCTGCCGTAGCGGGTCAGCTTGAGCGAGGGGTTAAGCGTCGACGCGCGACGACCAGTAGCCTGGTTCTCTGTGTTGATGCGCAACGGCAAAGAACTGCGGTCCGAGCTCATCGTTCGGCCCATACACCAGCGTGTAGGGGAAGCGATCGAAATGGTAGACGCGCAGACCGAAGTCACCGAGTGGGCCGCGGTACTGGTTCTCGATGAGTAGATCTCGGACTCGCTCGAACTCAGTAAGGAATGCTTCTGCGACGTTTCGGCTGGCGTGCTTTGCGTAGTAGACGGCAGCGTCACCAAGCTCGACCTCGGCTTCGGGATGAAGCCAGTAGCTCACGAGATGCGTGCTCTTACCCGTGCCAAGGCTTCGCTGCCAGGCACCATGGCAACCGTGCCAGCGCGAACTTCCTCTCGCCTAGATCGGGCAAGCTGAAGCCATGCGGCTTGGGCTGGTGACCTTGGTTCAAAGCTCTCTAGCAGGCGCTCGACAAGCTTTGCGCGGTCCTCTGGAGGCAGGCCAAGTGCCTGGGCGGCGAGATCTTCAACTGGCGTGGACACGGCTGGAGCTCCTGTACGAGCCGCAAGCATGCCACACCAGAGGCACGACGCGCTCCGCGGCGCTTGTCTTCGACGCCTATCGTTCGAGCTACGCTGCCCGCGGAGGATTGCAGCGCCTGCCGAAGCGGGTCAGCTTGGGCGAGGGGTTAGGCTTCACCGCGCAAGCCAGGCGAAGGTTCTTTCTCCAAGACAGAAGATGCCCAAGCCGGAGGACTGCTTGGGGAGGCGCAAGAGAACCTCGCCGTCCGGGCTTGCGACCGTGCTTTCGCCACCGTCGACGCTCTCCTCAGGACGATTGAGCGCGTTCGGCCAGTTCGTTTGAACCACAAACGCGCCGGTACCCTTCGCGAGGCGCTGGATGTTCCGAACATATTCAGGCGGATCACTTCTGGGCTTCTCAGGGTCCTGTCTGAGTGCGCCGGGAACAAAGACGAGGTCTACGGCTCCGGGCGGCAGCTCTGCGAAAACTTGCTCGTGGTCTTCGACTTCACGACAGATGACCGCGGAGCAACGCAGACCTTGCATCTTGGCGACGGGTCGGGTGGTTCCGCGCTCGAAGAAGGTCGCCTCAGGCCCAGTGAGACCTTGCTTTGAAACGGTGGCGGACAAGTGTCCGTGCTCGTCGACGAGAAGTTGAGAGATGAGCCTTCTGCCGCCTTCTGAAAAGGTTGGTGCGCCGATCGAGGCTGCGATCTTCAGCTCGGCGCACCTCGCCTGGAGTTCGCTCACGGCTGGGCCGACTACTTCGGGCAGCGCTTCTCTGGCAATTTCGCGATGGAAGCCCGTAACGGCCAACTCGGAGAACGCACAGATTTCGGCTCCGTGGTGCCTTGCGATGGATAGCGCCTCAAGCATCGTGTCGACGTTTTCGCGCGTTGTCCAGTGCATGGTGATCTGCGCGACGGCGATTCGAGATTGCATGGTGCAATTGTGAAGCCCAACGTGTTGTCGATAACACCTGGAGACTTTGTTTCAACCCACGCGCGCCCCGTAGAGGGCGCGCGACGCCGCGCCAGCGGGTAGGGCGTGCCGTCGGCCTCGAACTCCACCGTGTCGGCCTTGCCCACCAGGCCCGGCCGGTCGCTGAACAGGGGCAGGGCGCGCTCCACACGCAGCCCGCGGCGCAGCTCGAAGCCGGGGCGGTCGACCTGGGCATGCACCGCGTTGCCGCGCAGCGTGTGCAGGTTGTCGTCGAAGGCCTGTTCGAGGTGGATCAGGCCGCACTGGCGCGGGCAGTAGGCCCAGTGCTGCAGGGCCGACAGCGGCCGGGGGGTCCACATCGTCCAAGACGGTGTTCTCATGAAGGCGTCGGCAACGGGCGGCGCCGCAGGCCATCGGGTGTGCACACCACGAACTGTCGCTGCACGTTGTCTGCCAGCGCTTGAATCACCGGCGTTGCGGCGGCGGCCCCGACGATGGGGTGCAGACGCAGGTAAGGGATGGCCGGCGGGCCGGGTTCTCCATGCCGGTAGACCGGGTCGCCGAAGTCGGAGTCAAAGGTGACGAGCACGCGTGCCATCGATCGGGCCATGGCCAGAACGCGCCGGTCATCCGCCGACGGTTCGGCCTGGGCCATGTGCAGCACGTCATGGCCTGCTCGGACCAAGGCGTCGACCGCCGACCGCGGCAGGTTTTTGTCCAGCAGCAGGGCAGCCATCGCCGTGCCCGGCGCGGATTCAGCCCGCCATGCCTTCGGCCGCCTTGGCCTTCAGCACGAAGTCTTCTTCCTTCAGGCAGTCCCGGACGAAGGCAAAGACCGCTTGCAGGTCATCGGGCTTGACGTGTGGGTACTCGTCGAGGATCCGCTGGCTGCTCCAGCCCGAGGCCATCAGGTCCAGGATGAAGTCGACACCGATGCGCGAGCCAGCGATGCGCGGCCGCCCGAACAAGGTGTCAGGAGAGGTCACGATGCGGTCTTGCCAGTCCACGTTCATGCGCGCAGTTTGCCCGTCAGACCCGCTCAGTTGCTGCGCCACTGTGCAAACACCCAGCCTATCGCTTTCCCGCAGACAATCCGTCCATGCACCCCGCCGCTGCCCCGCCCACCCTCCGCCCCGCCACCCCCGCCGATCTGCCGGCGGTCGTTGGCCTCATCACCGAGCTCGCGGTGTTCGAGAAGCTCGAGCATCTGGTCGTGGTCACGCCCGAGTCGCTGCACCCGCACCTCTTCGGCGAGCGGCCGGTGGCCGAGTGCGTGGTGGCCGAGGCGGACGGGCGCGTCGTCGCCTTCGCGCTCTTCTTCACCAACTTCAGCACCTTCCTCGGCAAGCCCGGGCTGTACCTGGAAGACCTGTACGTGCAGCCTGCGCACCGCGGCACGGGCCTGGGCAGGGCGCTGCTGCAGCACCTGGGTGCGCTGGCCGTGGCGCGCGGCTGCGGGCGCTTCGAGTGGAGCGTGCTCGACTGGAACGAGCGCGCCGTCCGCTTCTACGAGGCCATGGGCGCCACGGTGATGCCCGACTGGCGCATTTGCCGCGTCACGGGGCCGGCGCTGGCGGCCTTCGGGCGGCCCTGACGGCGACCCTGACGGCGACCCTGACGGCGGCCCTGACGGCGGCCGGACGCCGCCCGCCGATCAGGCCACCAGCGCGGCCATCAGCCGCTCGAAGGGCAGCGGTCGCGTCAGGCTCTTCTCGCCCACTACCGAGGCCACGCCGCACCCTCGGGCGGCGGTGTCCACGCGCTCGGGCCGGGGCAGGGGCCGTCCGGTGGCGTCGGCGAGGCAGGCCACCACCGGCGTCGTGATGCTGCTGCCGCGCGCCACCACCACCGCCAGCTCGCCCGAGTGCAGCCGCACGTGGCAGCCGGGCGGGTAGATCCCGAACTCCTTGACCAGCGCCGCCGTCATCGGGTGCCCGGGATCCTGCATGAACATCTGGCGCCCGGCCACGTCGGCCGCCAGCGCATCGCGCGTGGAGCGCGCGGACAGCTTGCTCGTGTAGACGTCGGCCCGCCGCACCAGTGAGGCGAGGTCGCAGACGTCGCTGCGGCCGGCGGGATAGCCGCTGCCGTCTTCCACCTCGTGATGCTGCAGCACGGCTTCGAGCCACAGCGCGTCGTCTACGCCGGCCTGCTCCAGCAGCCGCAGGCTGCGCATGGGATGTGTCTGCAGCTGCTCGCGCTGGGCCGGCGTGGGGGGCGTGTGCTGGCTGGCCAGCTGGCCCTGCAATTCCAGCATGCTGAGGTTCATGGTCAGCGCCACCTTGAAGCTGCGCGTGGCCTCGTCGTCCTCCCAGCCCAGGCGGCGGGCCACGAGCGTCGCGGTGATGGCGGTCTGCAGCGAGCGGCGCATGCCGCAGGTCAAGTCTTCGCCCGCGCCTTGGTGCAGCACGTGGAAGATGGCCAGGTCGGGGTCGCGCGCCACCAGCGCCGACAGCGGGGCGCTGGCCTCGTCGAGCGCGGCGACAAAGCCCGCGGCGGCATGGTCCGTCAGGGTCTGGTCGAGCCGCCGGATGGCCTCGGCCCACAGCCGGGGCAACTGGTCGCGCGGCGCGAGGCGGGCCAGGCTGAGGGCATCGGCGAGTTCCCCCAGCTCGACGAGGGCGCCGCGTGCCAGCAGCGCGTCGAGCTGCGGCGCGCCTTCGATGAGGTGGCCGCGCGCCAGCAGCAGCGTGCCGTCGGCGTCGCGCACGCCGAAGGGCAGCGGTTGACCAAGCTGGACGCGGTGCTTGACGGCGGCAAGGGGTGCGAGTGGCATGGTGTGCGGAGGATGCGCCCCCCGGCAGGGGGCATGTTGGCGTCATCGGCCTGGGGCGCAGGGAACTTGACGGTGCATCGTGACAGGGTGTTGCCCCAGGTCCGCCCGTGACGCTGGCCCTTAAGCTCGCGCCATGAACGACCGACAGGCGGCCCCGGGCCATGCCGCTGAACCTTGGGCGCTGCTGCATGGCGGCCTGCGCTGGCGCGTGCCCGAGCGTTTCAACATCGGCCAGGTCTGTGGCGCGCGCTGGGCGGCCGACCCGGCGGTGGCCGGCCGCACCGCCATCGCCTGGGAGCACGAGGACGGCCGCTCGGGCACGCTCAGCTACGCCGGGCTGCACGCGCAGTCGCTGCGCCTGGCCGCCGCGCTGGCCGGCCTGGGCGTGAAGCGCGGCGACCGCGTGGCCGTGGTGATGCCGCAGCGCCCCGAGACAGCCGTGGCGCACCTGGCGATCTACCACCTGGGCGCGGTGGCGATGCCGCTGTCCATGCTCTTCGGCCCCGAGGCGCTGGCCTTCCGGCTGCAGGACAGCGCGGCCGTGCTGGCGCTGGTGGACGACACCGCCATGCCCAACCTGCACGCCGTGCGCGCCGAGTGCCCGGCCCTGCGCACCGTGGTGGCCGTGGGCGGCGCATCCGGGCAGGGCGATGTGGACTGGGCCGCCGCCCTGGCCACGAAGCGCCGCGTGCCGCCCGTGGCCGACACGCACGCCGACGACGCGGCCGTGCTCATCTACACCAGCGGCACCACCGGCCCGCCCAAGGGCGCGCTGATCCCGCATCGCGCGCTCATCGGCAACCTCACCGGCTTCGTGTGCAGCCAGAACTGGTTCGGCCTCGGCCGGCCCGAGGCCAGCGACGAGGTCTTCTGGAGCCCGGCCGACTGGGCCTGGACCGGCGGCCTGATGGACGCGCTGCTGCCCACGCTGTACTTCGGCCGCACCATCGTGGCTTACCAGGGCCGGTTCGGGGCCGATGCGGCGCTGTCGCTGATGCAGCGCCACCGCGTGACGCACAGCTTCCTGTTCCCCACGGCGCTGAAGGCGATCATGAAAGCGGTGCCGGCGCCGCGCGAGCGGTACACCTTGCGGCTGCGCGCCGTGATGAGTGCCGGCGAGGCCGTGGGCGACGCCGTCTTCCACTGGTGCCGCGAGGCGCTGGGGGTCACCGTCAACGAGATGTTCGGCCAGACCGAGATCAACTACATCGTCGGCAACTGCGGCCGCTGGGTGGCGGCCGACGGCAGCGAGCACCCGGGCTGGCCCGCCCGGCCCGGCAGCATGGGCCGCGCCTACCCCGGCCACCGCGTGGCCGTGATCGACGACGAGGGCCGCGAGTGCCCGCGCGGCACGCCGGGCGACGTGGCCGTGCACCGGCTCGACGGGCACGGCGAGCCCGACCCCGTGTTTTTTCTCGGCTACTGGCGCAACCCGCGCGCCACGGCGGCCAAGTTCACCGGCAGCCCTCTGAGCAGCTGGTGCCGCACCGGCGACACGGCGGTGATGGATGCCGACGGCTACCTCTGGTACCAGGGCCGCAGCGACGACGTCTTCAAGGCCGCCGGCTACCGCATCGGCCCCAGCGAAGTGGAGAACTGCCTCGTCAAGCACCCGGCGGTGGCCAATGCGGCGGTGGTGCCCAAGCCCGATGCCGAGCGCGGCGCGGTGGTCAAGGCCTACGTGGTGCTGGCTCCGGGGTTCGAGCCTGGCAAGGCGCTGGTGGCTGAGCTGCAGCAGCACGTGCGCGGGCGCTTGGCGCCTTACGAGTACCCGAAAGAGATCGAGTTCATCGAGGCGCTGCCGATGACGACCACCGGCAAGGTGCAGCGGCGGGTGCTGCGGCTTCAGGAGGAGCTCCGGGCGGGGCGGGGGGCTTCGACAGGATCGGCTTGAACGGGTGTGGGTGGGCCTGACGATCCGTTCGCACTGAGCTTGTCGAAGTGCCCGCGCCCACCCGCGCTGCCCCCCGGCGACAATGCGGGCCTGACTTCCGCTCCGCCCCCACCATGCCCCACCTGATCGTCCACGGCGGCAGCCCGCTTTCGGGCCGCATCGTGCCCAGCGCCAACAAAAACGCCGTGCTGCCCATCCTGTGCGCGACGCTGCTCACGCGCCACCCGGTGCGCCTGGTCGGCATCCCCGAGATCACCGACGTGCGCAAGATCCTCGAGATCTTCCGCCAGCTCGGCAGCCAGGTGCAGGTGGACTACACCGCCGGCACGCTTTCGCTGCACCACGCCGACACGCGCTTCGACCCCGATGTGCACCACCTGCCCGAGGAGATGCGCAGCTCCATCATGCTGGTGCCGGGCCTGCTGGCGCGCTTCGGCGCCGCGCGCATCGAGAACGATGTGCAGGGCTGCACCCTGGGCGTGCGCGAGATCGACCCCCACGTCGAGGTGATGGAGCGCTTCGGCGCCACGGTGGAGCGCCGACGCGAGGCGCTGGTGATGCGCACGGCCGACGGCGGCCTGAAGGCCAACGCGCACTGGCTGGACTACGCCAGCGTCACCACCACCGAGAACTTCGTGCTGTGCGCCGCCACGGCCACGGCCGGCGGCGGCACCAGCACGCTGATGAACGCCGCCAGCGAGCCGCACGTGCAGGAGTTCTGCCAGTTCATGGCGCTGCTCGGGGCGCGCATCGAGGGCATCGGCACCAGCCGGTTGACGGTGCACGGCGTGGCATCGCTGGGCCGGCCCGAGGGCGTGGAATTCCGCTTCGCGGAAGACTTCCACGAGGCCGTCACCTTCATGGCGCTGGGCGCCATCACCGGCGGCGAGATCGTCGTGAAGAACTCGGCGCCGGAGCAGTTTCCGCTGATCGACCGCACCTTCGCCAAGTTCGGCGTGCAGGTGCACCACGAGGGCGGCTTCAGCCGCGCCGTGGCCGACGGCCCGCTGCGCGTGAAGCAGCCCTTCACGCAGAACATCC
Organism: Ideonella sp. WA131b; assembly: GCA_023657425.1. Taxonomy (NCBI): domain Bacteria; kingdom Pseudomonadati; phylum Pseudomonadota; class Betaproteobacteria; order Burkholderiales; family Sphaerotilaceae; genus Ideonella; species Ideonella sp. WA131b. The sequence continues at coordinate 763,158 of JAGTJW010000002.1, read as the reverse complement.
TGCCCAAGGTGGAGGCCGCGCCCTGGCCCTACCTGCCGGTCGACCTGCTGCCCATCTTCGTGGCCCTGGGCGTGCGTGCCGAGGGCAGCATGATGTACTGGAACAAGGTCTACGAGGGCGCCATGGGCTGGACGAGCGAGCTCTCGAAGTTCGGCGCCCACGCCTTCCAGAGCGATCCGCACCGCATCATCACCTTCGGCGGCAAGCCGCTGGCGGCGGCCGAGGTCGAGAGCCCCTACATCATCCGCGTGGCCATCGCGCTGCTGATGGTGGCCTGCAGCATCCCGGGCCGCAGCGTCATCCGCAACGCCACGCCGGTGCGGCGCGCGCACCCGCGCTTCGCCGAGAACATCAGCGCGCTGGGTGCGCACGTGGAGTGGGTCGAGGGCGACTGAGGTTCCCCGGGGGCTTCGACAGGCCCAGCCCGGACGGGGATTCTTCTTCGCTCGCGCCGATCACACCGAGGGGTTTCCCCGTTCGCGCTGAGCCTGTCGAAGCACCGGTCGAGCTTGCATACGATGGCCAGGAAAGACAAACACGTCAGCGAAACCCCCGCCACCGCCTGGCTCAAGGCGCGTGGCGTGGCCTACACCGAGCACCCGTACGACTACGTCGAGCACGGCGGCACCGCCGAGAGCGCGCGGCAGCTCGGCGTGGACGAGCACGCCGTGATCAAGACGCTGGTGATGCAGGACGAGCGCGCCGAGCCGCTGATCGTGTTGATGCATGGCGACCGCCAGGTGAGCACCAAGAACCTGGCGCGCGCCATCGGCGTCAAGAGCGTGGAGCCCTGCAAGCCCGAGGTGGCGCAGCGCCACAGCGGCTTCCTCGTCGGCGGCACGTCGCCCTTCGGCACGAAGAAGGCGATGCGCGTGTTCGTGGAGGCCGGCGTGCTGGAGCTGCCGCGCATCTGCATCAACGGCGGGCGGCGCGGCTTCCTGGTGGGGCTGGAGCCCGGTGTGCTGGTGACCGGGCTCGGCGCCGTGCCGGTGCGCTGCGCGCTGGCGGCCTGAAGGCCGGGGCGGCGCCGGTTCAGGCGCTCAGCCCTCCAGCAGCGTGGGGTCCAGCTCGCGCAGCCGGTGGTCGACGTAGTAGCCGCCGGCCTCGGTGTACTGCAGGAAGCCGCGGCGGCACTGCGGGCAGCGCCACACGGTGCAGCGGTTGTACGGAAAGTGCGTCGGCACGATGGGCGCGCGGGCGTGCCAGTAGCTCGTGCCCGGCGCGTGGCGCTCGTCAAGCGTGGGCTCTTCGATGGACAGGTCGCGCAAGCTGCCCACGGGCTCGAGCAGCGGCGCGCCGATCGGCCCGGTCACCGACTCCCAGCCCGGCGCACGCAGCGCCGCGCAGTGCGCGCAGCCGGCGCTGGCGGCAGACAGCGCCGTGCGCAGCGCGGCCGCGTCGAGCAGCATGGTCGAAGGCCTTCAGGTTTTTGGTAGGACAAGTGTCCTGCCCGACGCCGCGGGCGCGGCTGCGGAAACCACGCACAGGGCAATCCCTCAACGCGCAGGCACGGTGCGGCGCGCCCGTACACTCGCGCCCGCCATGGAATGGATGTGGATTGCCGGAGCGCTCCTTGCCGCCTACCTCGTCGGATCGCTGTCGTTCGCGGTGATCCTCAGCCGCGTCTTCGGGCTGGCGGATCCGCGCAGCTATGGCAGCGGCAACCCCGGCGCCACCAACGTGCTGCGCTCGGGCAACCGCAAGGCGGCCGTGCTCACGCTGGTGTTCGACGCGCTCAAGGGTTTCGTGCCCGTGGTGCTGTGCCTGGCTTACGGCGAGCGCGTGGGCCTGTCCGCCGAGGCCGCGGCCTGGGTGGGCCTGGCGGCTTTCACGGGCCACCTGTGGCCGGTGTTCTTTGCCTTCCAGGGCGGCAAGGGCGTGGCCACCGCCGCCGGCGTGCTGATGGCCTGGAACCCGATGCTGGCCGTGGCCACGCTGGCCAGCTTTGCCATCATCGTGTTCTTCTCGCGCTACGTGTCGCTGGGCTCCATCGTGGCGGCCGTGTTCGCGCCGTTCTACCAGGCGCTGATCTGGGGCGTCTCCCCGGCGCTGCTGGCGCTGGCCCTGATGAGCCTGCTGCTGGTGTGGCGGCACGAGGGCAACATCCGCAAGCTGCTGGCCGGCACGGAGAACAAGTTCGGCGCATCCGCCACCAAGGCGGCCACCGCGTCTCGCAAGAAGGGACATTGACCATGGTTCAACGCTTCGACGTCGGCCCCCGCCTGTCGGAAATGGCCGTGCACAACGGCGTGTGCTACCTGGCCGGCCAGGTGGCCGCCGACGGCAGCGCCGACATCACCGGCCAGACGCAGCAGGTGCTGGCGGCCATCGACGCGCTGCTGGCGCGCGCCGGCACCGACAAGAGCCGGCTGCTGCGCGTGGAGATCTTCCTCAAGGATCTGGCCGACTTTCCGGGCATGAACGCGGTGTGGGAGGCCTGGCTGCCCGCCGGCTGCGCGCCGCCGCGGGCGACCGTCCAGGCAGAGCTGGCGCGGCCGCAGTGGCGCGTGGAGATGGTCGTCACCGCCGCGCTCTGAACCCCCTCCAGGGCCGGGCGGCCTTCAGAGCAGACCGAGCCGGGCGGGGTCGCCGCGGCCCCGGCGCACGAGCACGGGCTCGTCGCCGCTGAGGTCCACCACGGTGGTGGGCTGCAGGGGGCAGGCTCCGGCGTCCACCACGGCTTGCAGCGCCTTCTGGTAACGGTCGCGGATCTCCTGCGCGTCGTTCAGCGCCTCGGCCTCGCCGGGCGGGATGAGTGTCGTGCCCAGCAGTGGCTGGCCGAAGACCTCGAGCAGCGCCTGCAGCGCCAGGTGGTCGGGCACGCGCAGGCCGATGGTGCGACGGCTGGGGTGGCTGACCCGGCGCGGCACCTCCTTCGTGGCCTCGAGGATGAAGGTGTAAGGCCCTGGCGTGCCCAGCTTGAGCAGGCGGTACTGGCGGTTGTCCACCCGCGCAAAGCGGGCGAGCTCGCTCAGGTCCCGACACAGGAGCGTGAGGTGGTGTTTCTCGTCGACACCGCGGACGCGGCGCAGCCGCTCGACGGCGGCCTTGTCGTCCAGATGGCACACCAGGGCGTAGCTGCTGTCGGTGGGCACCGCGGCAATGCCGCCCTCGTGCAGGATCTGCGCCGCCTGCTTCAGCAGGCGCGGCTGCGGGTGCGTGGGGTGGACCTCGAAGTACTGCGACATCGGGCGCCCGCCCCGGCCACCGCCTCAGGCCACCGCCACCGGGATCTTGCCGATCCGGGCCTGCCACTCCTTGGGACCCGTGCTGTGCACGCTGGTGCCGCCGGCGTCCACCGCCACCGTCACCGGCATGTCCACAACATCGAACTCGTAGATGGCCTCCATGCCCAGGTCGGCGAAGCCCGCCACCCGGGCGCCCCTGATGGCCTTGCTCACCAGGTAGGCGGCGCCGCCCACGGCCATCAGGTAGGCGCTCTTCGCGTCCTTGATGGCCTCGATGGCCACGGGCCCGCGCTCGGCCTTGCCGACCATGGCGATCAAGCCGGTCTTCTCGAGCATCATGCGGGTGAACTTGTCCATGCGCGTGGCCGTCGTCGGCCCGGCGGGGCCCACGACTTCGTCGCGCACCGGGTCGACCGGGCCCACGTAGTAGATGACGCGGTTGGTGAAGTCCACCGGCAGCGGCTCGCCCTTGGCGAGCATGTCCTGGATGCGCTTGTGCGCGGCGTCTCGGCCGGTGAGCAGCTTGCCCGACAGCAGCAGCGTGTCGCCGGGCTTCCAGCTGGCCACCTCGGCCTTGGTGAGCGTGTTCAGGTCGACGCGGCGGCTCTTGTTGTAGTCGGGCGCCCAGTGCACGTCAGGCCAGAGGTCCAGGCTGGGCGGGTCCAGGTACACCGGGCCTGAGCCGTCCATCACGAAGTGGGCGTGCCGCGTGGCAGCGCAGTTGGGGATCATGGCGATGGGCTTGCTCGCGGCGTGCGTGGGGAAGGTCTTGATCTTCACGTCCAGCACGGTGGTCAGGCCGCCCAGGCCCTGTGCGCCGATGCCCAGGGCGTTGACCTTCTCGTAGAGCTCGATGCGCAGCTCCTCGAGCTTGCTGGCCGGGCCGCGTTGCAGCAGCTCGTGCATGTCGATGTCGTCCATCAGCGCCTGCTTGGCCAGCAGCGCCGCCTTCTCGGCCGTGCCGCCCACGCCGATGCCCAGCATGCCCGGCGGGCACCAGCCGGCGCCCATGGTCGGCACGGTCTTGAGCACCCACTCGACGATGTCGTCGCTGGGGTTGAGCATGGCCAGCTTGCTCTTGTTCTCGGAGCCGCCGCCCTTGGCCGCGACGGTGACGTCGAGCTTGTCGCCGGGCACCAGCTCCACCTGCACGACGGCCGGTGTGTTGTCCTTGGTGTTCCTGCGCGCGAAGATGGGGTCGTCGAGCACGCTGGCGCGCAGCACGTTGTCGGGGTTGAGATAGCCCTTGCGCACGCCCGCGTTGATCGCATCCTCGATGCTGCCGGCGAAACCTTCCCAGCGCACGTCCATGCCGATCTTCAGGAACACGTTGACGATGCCGGTGTCCTGGCAGATGGGGCGGCGCCCCTCGGCGCACAGGCGGCTGTTGGTGAGGATCTGCGCGATGGCGTCCTTGGCCGCCGGGCCCTGCTCGCGCTCGTAGGCGCGGGCCAGATGGGCGATGTAGTCGGCCGGGTGGTAGTAGCTGATGTACTGCAGCGCGGCGGCGATGCTGTCGATGAGGTCGGCGGCCTTGATGGTGGTGGGCATGGCGGGCGCGGGGTGGGGAGGGGCGGCTGCCGGGTTTTCGCGGCGTGTCGGCCGCGGGCGGGATGCGGCAAATTGTAGGTTCCGGGCCCGTCAGCACCTTGTCAGAGCCCGTTCCCAGCATCCCGCCCTGAACCAACCTACCTCTGACACGCCTTCAACGGAGACAAGCGATGAGCGACAACGCCGCCACCGAGCTCAAGACCCACCAGCCGCCGGCCGCCCTGGTGGCGGCCGCCCGCGTCTCGGGCATGGCCGCCTACCAGAAGCTGTGCGACGAGGCCGCTGCCGACTACGCCGGTTACTGGGCCCGCCTCGCGCGGGAGTTCGTCAGCTGGAAGACGCCGTTCACCAAGGTGCTCGACGAGTCGAACGCGCCGTTCTTCAAGTGGTTCGAGGACGGCACGCTGAACGTCTCGCACAACTGCCTCGACCGCAACGTCGAGCGCGGCCTGGGCGACAAGACGGCCATCATCTTCGAGGCCGACGACGGCACCGTCACCAAGGTCACCTACGCGCAGTTGCTGGCCAAGGTGGGCCAGTTCGCCAACGTGCTCAAGGCGCGCGGCGTGAAGAAGGGCGACCGCGTCGTCATCTACATGCCCATGAGCGTGGAAGGCGTGGCCGCCATGCAGGCCTGCGCGCGCATCGGCGCCACGCACTCGGTGGTGTTCGGCGGCTTCAGCGCGCAGAGCCTGCGCGACCGCATCGAGGACGCTGGCGCCGTGATGGTGATCACCGCCGACGAGCAGGCGCGCGGCGGCAAGAGCCTGCCGCTGAAGGCCATCGTCGACGAGGCCCTGGCCATGCCCGGCTGCGACAGCATCAAGAACGTCATCGTCTACAAGCGCACGGGCGGGAATGTCGCCTGGAAGGCCGGGCGCGACCTGTGGCTGCACGAGGAACTCGCCACCCAGTCCGAGGCCTGCGAGCCCGAGTGGGTGGGCGCCGAGCACCCGCTGTTCCTGCTGTACACCAGCGGCTCCACCGGCAAGCCCAAGGGCGTGCAGCACAGCACCGGCGGCTACCTGCTGCACGCGGCGCTCACCACCGCCTGGACCTTCGACCTCAAGCCCGACGACGTGTTCTGGTGCACGGCCGACATCGGCTGGGTCACCGGCCACAGCTACATCACCTATGGCCCGCTGGCCCTGGGCGGCACCGAGGTGGTGTTCGAGGGCGTGCCCACCTACCCGGCGGCCGACCGCTTCTGGCGGATGATCGAGAAGCACAAGGTCACGATCTTCTACACCGCGCCCACGGCCATCCGCAGCCTGATCAAGGCCGCCGAGACCAACGACGCCGTGCACCCCAAGCACAGCAAGCTCAGCAGCCTGCGCATCCTGGGCTCGGTGGGCGAGCCCATCAACCCGGCGGCCTGGGAGTGGTACTACCAGAACGTGGGCGGCAGCCGCTGCCCCATCGTCGACACCTTCTGGCAGACGGAGACCGGCGGCCACGTGATCACGCCGCTGCCGGGCGCCACGCCCATGGTGCCGGGCTCGTGCACGCTGCCGTTCCCGGGCATCACCGCCGCGATCGTCGACGAGACCGGCGCCGACGTGCCCAACGGCGCGGGCGGCATCCTCGTCATCAAGAAGCCCTGGCCGAGCATGATCCGCACCATCTGGGGCGACCCCGAGCGCTTCAAGAAGAGCTACTACCCGCCGGAGCTCAAGGGCTACTACCTGGCCGGCGACGGCGCCATCCGCGACGCGAAGACCGGCTACTTCACCATCACCGGCCGCATCGACGACGTGCTCAACGTGAGCGGCCACCGCATGGGCACGATGGAGATCGAGAGCGCGCTGGTCAGCTGCACCGAGCTGGTGGCCGAGGCCGCCGTGGTGGGCCGCCCCGACGACACCACCGGCGAAGCCATCTGCGCCTTCGTGGTGCTCAAGCGCTCGCGGCCCAGCGGCGAGGAGGCGCGCAAGATCGCCAACGAGCTGCGCAGCTGGGTGGCCAAGGAGATCGGCCCCATCGCCAAGCCCAAGGACATCCGCTTCGGCGACAACCTGCCCAAAACACGCAGCGGCAAGATCATGCGGCGCCTGCTGCGCAGCATCGCCAAGGGCGAGGCCATCACGCAAGACACCAGCACCCTGGAGAATCCGGCGATCCTCGATCAGTTGGGCCAGGCCCACTGATCGAGGCCGCGCGAATGCGCGGTGCGGCGCGCAGCGACGCGAACTGCCTGATTCGGGGCCTGCTCATATCGCGCAGCGATGTGAGCGGGCACCAGAATCCGGCGATCCTCGATCAGTTGGGCCAGGCCCACTGATCTCTCACGGTCGGCCAGCGGCACCCTGCGCTAGGAACGTGGGCGGCAGAAATCCAGCCCCGCGCCGGGGCGGCCAAAGCCACTGGCGTAGGCGCGTCGCGCAGCGCGGGCTACACGCCCGCGCCAGCGGCGCAACACCCGCCAGCGGCTTTGGCCGCCCCGGCCCTTCGGGTTGGGCCGATTTCGGGGCCCTTGCGGCGTTGCCACGCTGGCCCGGGCGTACAGCCCGGGCTGCGCGCGGCGCCTGGCCTGGGCCCCGAAGTCGGCCCAACGCGGGGCTGGATTTCTGCCGCCCACGCTCCTAGAGTGTCGCGCAGGAGGCCCTGGCCGTGGCATTCGTCGTCATCGGTGTGCTGTTGCTCGGCCTGTGGCTGGGCAAGGTGGGGCCGCTCGGTGAGTTCAGCGGCTGGTGGGTGGCACTGCCGTTCGGCCTGGCCGTGCTGTGGTGGGCGTTCGCCGACAGATCCGGCTGGACGCAGAGCCGCGCGATGCAGCGGATGGCGCAGCGCAAGCTCGATCGCCGCGAGAAGGCCTTGGCCCGGCTGAGCCATAAGGTGACCGGCAAACGGCGTGACCGCATCGTCACCCGCCAGACCGAGGCCCAGGCGCGGCAGGTCTCTGCCGACCCCACGCACGACGGTTCCGACGGGGCGCCCAAGGTGGTGGCGCCGTCCGGGATCGAGCAGCGCCGTGGGTCGGGCACGTAGCGGGAGTCAGTCCGAGTCCAGCACCGCGCCCCGGCTGGCGCTGGCCGCGCTCTTGGCGAACTTGGCCAGCACGCCGCGCGTGTAGCGAGGGGCGGGCTGCTTCCAGGCCGCACGCCGACGCGCGATCTCGTCGTCGGGCACGTGCAGCTGCAGCAGCAGCTGGTGCGCGTCGATGGTGATCGAGTCCCCCTCCTGCACCAGTGCGATCAGCCCGCCGGCATAGGCCTCGGGCGCCACGTGGCCCACCACCATGCCCCAAGTGCCACCGCTGAAGCGGCCGTCGGTGATGAGCCCCACGCTCTCGCCCAGACCCTGGCCGATGAGTGCACCGGTCGGCGCCAGCATCTCGGGCATGCCCGGGCCTCCCTTGGGGCCCAGATAGCGCAGCACCATCACGTCACCGGCCACGATGCGCCCGGCCATGATGGCGGCCAGCGCGCTCTGCTCGTCGTCGAACACGCGCGCCGGGCCGGTGATGACGGGGTTCTTCAGCCCGGTGATCTTGGCCACGGCGCCCTCGGGGCTGAGGTTGCCTTTCAGGATGGCCAGGTGGCCCTGGGCGTAGATCGGGTTGCGCGCCGGCTGGATCACGTCCTGGTCGGTGCGCAGCGACGGCAGCGCAGCCAGGTTCTCCGCCACCGTCTTGCCGGTGATGGTGATGCAGTCGCCGTTGAGCAGTCCGGCGTCGAGCAGCTCCTTCATCACGGCCGGGATGCCGCCGGCGCGGTGCAGGTCGATGGCGAGGTTGCGACCGCTGGGCTTGAGGTCGCACAGCACCGGGATCCTGCGCCGCATGCGCTCGAAGTCGTCGATGGTCCAGTCGACCTCGGCGCAGTGCGCGATGGCCAGGAAGTGCAGCACCGCATTCGTGCTGCCGCCCGTGGCCATGATCACCGCCACGGCGTTCTCGATGGCCTGCTTGGTGACGATGTCGCGCGGCTTGAGATCGGCCTGCACGGCACGGTAGAGCACGCGAGCGGCCTCGCGGGTGTACTCGACGATGGGGTCTTCGACGTTGGCCAGCGTGGAGGAGCCGGGGATGCTCAGGCCCAGCGCCTCGAAGGCCGAGCTCATGGTGTTGGCGGTGTACATGCCGCCGCAGCTGCCGCTGCCGGGAATGGCGCGCTTCTCGATCTGGCAGAAGTCTTCCTCGCTCATCTTGCCGGCGCTGAACTGGCCCACGGCCTCGAAGACGCTGACGATGTTGAGATCCTGCCCCTTGTAGCGGCCGGGCAGGATGGTGCCGCCGTAGACGAAGATGCCCGGCACGTTGGCGCGGATCATGCCCATCATGGCGCCGGGCATGTTCTTGTCGCAGCCGCCGATGGTGAGAACGCCGTCCATCCACTGGCCGCCGACGCAGGTCTCGATGCAATCGGCGATGACCTCGCGGCTGACCAGGCTGTACTTCATGCCCTCGGTGCCCATGGCCATGCCGTCGCTGATGGTGGGCGTGCCGAAGAGCTGCGCGTTGGCGCCGATGGCCTGGAGCTCGGCCACCGCGGCGTCGGCCAGCTTCTGCAGACCGCTGTTGCAGGGCGTGATGGTGCTGTGGCCGTTGGCCACGCCGATCATCGGTTTGCCGAAGTCGCCCTCGGCGTAGCCCATGCCGTAGTACATGGAGCGGTTGGGCGCGCGGGCGACGCCTTCGGTGATGTTCTTGCTGCGGCGGTTGAAGGACATGGGGGCCTCGGTCGAAATCGGTGGCGGGTGTGGGCGGCGTGGGCGGCGGGCAGCGTCAGGCGGTGGCGCCCTGCTTGTCGGCCTCGGAGGTGAAGCTGTCGGCGTAGAACTCTTCGGCCGGCAGGCCGCACTGTGCGCTGAAGTCGCGCTGTGCCGACTCCACCATCACCGGTGCGCCGCAGGCGTAGACCTGGTGGCCGGAGAGATCGGGCCAGTCGGCCATGACGGCGCGGTGCACGAAGCCGGTGCGGCCGCTCCAGGCGCAATCGGCCGTGGGCTCGGAAAGCACGGGCACGTAGCGCAGCCAGGGCAGCTCGGTGGCAGCCTGCACGCACCAGCCGTGCTGGTACAGGTCGGCGCGGCGGCGCGCGCCCCAGTACAGCACGGCCGGGCGGGTGGAGCCCTTGAGCTGCAGCTGCTGGATCAGCGCCTTGATGGGCGCAAAGCCGGTGCCGCTGCCCAGCAAGACCATCGGCTTGTCGGACTCCTCGCGCAGGAAGAAGCTGCCGAAGGGGCCTTCCATGCGCAGGATGTCCTTCTCCTTGAGCGCGCCGAAGACGTGGTCGGTGAACTTGCCGCCAGGCATGTGGCGGATGTGCAGCTCGATCGCTGGCGGGCTGCCCACCAGGTGCGGCGCGTTGGCCATGCTGTAGCTGCGGCGCGCGCCGTCGCGGAGGATGAACTCCACGTACTGCCCGGCGCGGTACTGCAGGTTCTGATTGGCTGGCAGCTGCATCTTGAGCACCGCCACGTCGGGCGCGGGCTTGTCGATGCTGATCACCCGCGTGGGCAGCTTCAGCACCGGGTACTCGCCCGCGCCGGGGACGCTGCGTGCGTGCACGGTGCAGTCGGTCTGCGGCACGGCGCAGCAGGTGAGGATGTAGCCCTGCTCGGCCTCGGCCGGGGGCAGCGCCTTCATCTGGTGCGGGCCGTGTTTCACCTGGCCGGCCACGAGGCGGCTCTTGCACGAGCCGCAGGCACCATCGCGGCAGCCATAAGGCAGGCCGACGCCCTGGCGAATGGCGGCGGGCAGGATGGCCTCGTCGGCAGCCACGTCGAACTGCCGGCCCGAGGGTTCGAGGGTGATCTTGAAGCTCATGGTGGAATTGTGCCCTCGACCCCCGACCCTGCCATCACCCAGCCCTGCACCCGCCGATGTCCTTGCCCCGCCGTTTCCGCCGCCCGACCCTGCTCATCGTGGGCTGCGGCGACGTCGGCCTGCGCGTGTTGCCGCTGGTGCGCGGTCGCTGGCGCGTGTTCGTGCTGACCTCGACGCCGGCCCGCGTGCCGCTCTTGCGCGCTGCCGGGGCGCTGCCGCTGCAGGGCAACCTGGACACGCCCGCCACGCTGGGCCGGCTCGGCGGTCTGCCGGACGCCGTGTTGCACCTGGCACCGCCGCCCGGCAGCGGCCGCACCGATCCGCGCACCGCTGCTCTGCTGGCGGCGCTGGCGCGTGGCGGCCGTGTGCAGACGCTCGTCTACGCCAGCACCACCGGCGTCTATGGCGACCGCGGCGGTGCCCGCATCGACGAGACCGCCTTGCCCACGCCCCAGACCGATCGCGCCTGGCGCCGCGTCGACGCCGAGGCCCGCGTGCGCCAGCGCGGCCGTGCCGGTGGCGTGCGCACGGCGCTGCTGCGCATACCCGGCATCTACGCGGGCGACCGCGAAGGCGGCGACCCGCGCGAGCGCGTGCGGCGCGGCATGCCGGCGCTGCGCACCGAGGACGATGTCTACACCAACCACATCCATGCCGATGACCTGGCGCGCGCGTGCGTGGCGGCCCTGGCCCGCGCCAAGCCGCAGCGCGTGGTGAACGTGTGCGACGACACCGATCTGAAGATGGGCGACTACCTCGACCTCGTGGCGCGGATCGCCGGCCTGCCACCTGTGCACCGGCTGAGCCGCGCCGAGGCGGCAAGCCGGCTTTCGTCGATGACGATGAGCTTCATGGGCGAGTCGCGTCGCATCGGCAACGAACGCCTCAAGGGCGAGCTGCGCCTGGTGCTGCGCCACCCGACGGTGGCCGAGGGGCTCGGCTCCCGGCCCTGATCAGCGCCGGCCCGAGCGCGTGTCGCGCCGGAAGCGGCCGCGCCACCAGGCCATCATCAGCCAGCCGCCGAGCAGGCCGCCCAGGTGGGCGAAATGTGCGATGCCGCTGCGGAAGAACATGCCCAGGAACAGCTCGAGCGCTCCGTAGATGGCCACCAGCGTCATCGCCGGCACGAGCACCGGCGGGATGGGCACCGCCTGGCGGTTGGTGAACATCACGAAGAACAGCACCATGCCGGCGATGTTGAGCACTTGCGAGGGCATCAGCAGCAGCACCACGGGCAGGAAGCCGACAAGATCAAACTGCCGCCGCGGAAAGCTCAAGGCATACGCCATCAGCAGGCCGAACAGGATGCCGGGGGCGCCCACCGTGGGCGCGGCGCTGCCCATCAGCGCCGTCACCCCCAGCTGCGCGAGCGCCGCCGCCACGGCCGCGCCGGCCATGAACTGCAGGTAGCGCCGGGGGCCCCAAAGCCGCTCGAGCTCGGAGCCGAACATCCACAGGCCGAGCATGTTGAACAGCAGGTGTGAGAGATCGCCGTGCAGCAGCGCGTAGCTCAAGAGCTGCCAGGGCATGAACTGGCCCGAGGCCAGCGGCCACAGGGCCAGCCACTGCCTCAGCGGCGCGAACAGGGACAGCGCAAACGCCACCGCGCAGACGATCATCACGTTGCGGGTGGTCGGTGACAGCGGCGGCATGGGCGAGGAAGTGCCTGGAAGGGTTGGTGCCCGCGGCCAGACTCGAACTGGCACGCCTTGCGGCGGCGGATTTTGAATCCGCTACGTCTACCGATTTCGTCACGCGGGCGAGGTGCAGCGCTGGTGCGCCGGAGGGCCGCGTGAGTATCTCACGCACCCTGCACGGCCCTGGTGTGCCTGCGACAATCCAGACCCATGAGCGCCACTCCGACCTACAAGACCCTCGAAGACGCCATCGGCGGCACGCCGCTGGTGCGGCTGCAGCGCCTGCCCCGCGGGCTGGGCATCGGCGACGACACCGTGCTGCTGGGCAAGCTCGAGGGCAACAACCCGGCGGGCTCGGTCAAGGACCGCCCGGCCATCAGCATGATCCGCCGCGCCGAAGAGCGCGGCGACATCCGCCCCGGCGACACGCTGATCGAGGCCACCAGCGGCAACACCGGCATCGCGCTGGCCATGGCTGCGGCCATCCGCGGCTACCGCATGGTGCTGATCATGCCGGAGGACCTGTCGATCGAGCGGGCGCAGACCATGAAGGCCTTCGGCGCGGAGCTGATCCTCACGCCCAAAGGCGGCGGCATGGAGTACGCGCGCGACCTCGCCGAGCAGTTGCAGAAGGACGGCAAAGGCCGCGTGCTCGACCAGTTTGCCAACGCCGACAACCCGCGTGTGCACGAGGAGACCACCGGCCCGGAGATCTGGACCGACACGGGCGGGCGCGTCACGCACTTCGTGAGTGCCATGGGCACCACCGGCACCATCACCGGCGTCTCGTGCTATCTGAAGCGCATGAACCCGGGGGTGCGCATCGTCGGCGCCCAGCCCAGCGAGGGCAGCCGCATCCCCGGTATTCGCAAGTGGCCCGAGGCCTACCTGCCGAAGATCTACGACGCCGCGAACGTCGACGAGCTGGTGCTGGTGAGCCAGGCCGACGCCGAGGACATGGCGCGGCGCCTGGCGCGCGAGGAGGGCCTGTTTGCCGGCATCTCGGCTGCGGGCGCCTGCTGGGTGGCGCTGCAGATCGCCCGGCGCGAGCCGGGCTCGACGGTGGTGTTCATCGTCTGCGACCGCGGCGACCGCTACCTGTCGACCGGCGTGTTCCCCGCCTGAGCATGGCCTTCGAGCCGCGTTTCTGTCTGGCCTGCGGCACGCCGCTGGCGGCGATCCAGGCCGAGGAGGACGGTGGTGCGAAGACGCGCATCCGCTGCCCGGCCTGCGGCTGGACGCACTGGAACAACCCCACGCCCGTGCTGGCGGCGGTGGTGGAGTGCATCGACCGCGACGGCCAGATCCTGCTGGCCCGCAACGCCGCCTGGAGCGGGCGCATGTTTGCGTTGATCACCGGCTTCATGGAAGCCGGTGAGACGCCCGAGGCCGGCATCGCGCGCGAGGTGGCTGAAGAAACCGCCTTGGTGGCCGAGCGCGTGTCGCTGATCGGCGTTTACGACTTCCAGCGCATGAACCAGGTCATCATCGCCTACCACGTGCAGGCACAGGGCCCGGTGCGGCTGAGCCCCGAGCTGGCCGAGTACAAGCTCTTTGCCCCGGCTGACGTGCGCTGCTGGCCCGCCGGCACTGGCTACGCGCTGGCCGACTGGCTGCGGAGCCGGGGGCATGAAGCCCGATTCATCGAATTCCCGCCTCGAACCTAGAATCCAACGCTGCCATGGACGTCAACCGCGAACTCGACACCCGGGGGCTGAACTGCCCCCTGCCCATCCTCAAGGCCAAGAAGGCGCTGGCCGACATGGGCAGCGGTGAGCTGCTGAAGGTGATCAGCACCGACGCCGGTTCGGTGCGCGACTTCAAGGCCTTCGCCCGCCAGACCGGCAATGAGCTTGTGGAGCAAGGCACGGCCGGCCCCGAGTACACGCACATCCTGCGCCGCCGCTAACGGCCGCGCGAGGGCGGGCCCCTTACAGCGCCAGGCCCTTCAGGAACTCCCGAAAGCCTGGTCCCAGCTGGGGGTGCGCAAGGGCCAGCTCGACGTTGGCCTCCAGGAAGCCCTCCTTGCTGCCGCAGTCGTAGCGCTTGCCCTCGTAGCGGTAGGCAAACACCTTCTCTCGCCGCAGCAGCGAGGCGATGCCGTCGGTGAGCTGGATCTCGCCGCCCACGCCGCGCGGCTGCGTGGCGATCTCGTGGAAGACCCCCGGCGTCAGGATGTAGCGGCCGGCCACGCCCAGGCGCGAGGGGGCCACCTCGGGCGCGGGCTTCTCGACGATGCGGTTCACGTCCACCAGCCGCGCGTTCACCTCGGTGCCGGCGACGATGCCGTAGCGACGCGTGTGCTCGGCCGGCACCTCCTGCACGGCGATGATGCTGGCGCGCCACTCGGCGAACTGTTCCACCATCTGCGCCAAGATGGGCTTGTCGTGCACCATCAGGTCGTCGGCGAGCAGCACCGCGAAGGGTTCGGAGCCCACCAAGCGCTGGCCACACAGCACGGCGTGGCCCAGGCCCAGCGCCTGCGCCTGGCGAACGTAGATGCACTCCATGTCGTCGGGCTTGACGCTGCGCACGACCTCCAGCAGCTCGGTCTTCTTGGCCTGCTCCAGCGCCACCTCGAGCTCGAAGGTCATGTCGAAGTGGTCTTCGATCGGGCGCTTGTGGCGGCCGGTGACAAAGATCATCTCGCGCACCCCCGCAGCGTAGGCTTCCTCCACGGCGTACTGGATCAGCGGTTTGTCGACCACCGGCAGCATCTCCTTGGGCTGGGCCTTGGTGGCCGGCAGGAAGCGCGTGCCGAGGCCGGCGACGGGGAAGATGGCCTTGCGGATGGGCATGGTGGAGTGGGGGTTCGCGGCGGTGGCGGGGATTCTGTCAGCCGAGCCGCGCGCGCTGGCCGGCCAGCCGCGTGACGGCAGTCTCGAAGTCCGCCAGGCGCATGCGCTCCTGCGCCACCACGGCGCCCGGCGCGCGCGCCACGAAACTCTCGTTGCCCAGCTTGGCCGTGGCCTTGGCGACCTCGCCCTGCAGCCGGGCGATCTCCTTGTCCAGGCGTGCGCGCTCGGCACCGACGTCGATTTCGACGAACAGCGCCAGGCGCAGCCCGCCGGCCACCGCCACCGGCGCAGCCTGCGTGGCGGCGGCGAAGGCGGCTTCGTCGGCCATCATGCGCACCTCGGACAGGCGGACCAGCGCCGTCAGCAGCGGTGTGGCGACGCCCACGAAACCGTCATCGCCCAGCGTGATCAGAGGCACCTTTTCGCCCGGCTGCAGCCCCATCTCGCTGCGCAGGCGCCGCACCTCGGCCGCCACGGCCTTGAGCTGGGCGATCCAGGCGTCAGCCTTCGCGTCCACCTTCTCGAGCTGGGCCTGTGGGTAGGGCGCGGTGACGACGCTGTCCACCTGGCCCTTGCGCCTGGCCACCGGCGCCACCGCCTCCCACAGCTCGGCAGTGATGAAGGGCGCCACCGGGTGCAGCAGGCGCAGCACGGTCTCCAATGTGCGGATGAGCGTGCGGCGCGTGGCGCGGGCGGTGCTCTCGTCGCCGGCCCTCTTGGCTTCGGCCAGCTGCACCTTGGCGATCTCGAGGTACCAGTCGCAGTATTCGTCCCAGACGAAGCCGTAGATCGCCGAGACCACGGTGTCGAGCCGGTAGTCGGCGAAGGCCCTGGCCACCGCGTCTTCCACGCGCTGCAGTTCGCCGCTGATCCAGCGGTCGGCGGGGCTGAAGCGCAGGTAGCCGTGGTAGGGCCCGGCCGGGGTGGTGATCTGCCCGGCGGCGTCGAACACGGCCGGTGCGCACTCGGCCTTGCTGTGCTCGGCCAGCCCGCAGTCGGCGCCCTCGCAGTTCATCAGCACGAACTTGGTCGCGTTCCAGAGCTTGTTGCAGAAATTGCGGTAGCCCTCGCAGCGCTTGGCGTCAAAGTTGATGTTGCGGCCCAGCGTGGCGTAGCTGGCCATGGTCAGGCGCAGCGCGTCGGCGCCGTAGGCGGGGATGCCTTCGGGAAACTCCGCCGCAGTCTGCTTGCGCACGCGCGGCGCCGTCTCGGGCTTGCGCAGGCCGGCTGAGCGCTTGGCCAGCAGGGGCTCCAGCGCGATGCCGTCGATGAGGTCGACGGGATCCAGCACATTGCCTTCGCTCTTGCTCATCTTCTGGCCCTGCGCGTCGCGCACGAGGCCATGGATGTAGACGTCGCGGAAGGGCACCTGCCCGGTGAAGTGCGTCGTCATCATGATCATCCGGGCGACCCAGAAGAAGATGATGTCGAAGGCCGTGACGAGCACCGTGCTGGGCAGGAACAGATCGAGCTCCTTTGTCTGCCGGGGCCAGCCGAGCGACGAAAACGGCACCAGCGCCGACGAGTACCAGGTGTCGAGCACGTCCTCGTCGCGCGTGAGCCCGCCGGTGTAGCCGGCCGCGGCGGCGCGCTCGCGCGCCTCGGCCTCGGATCGCGCCACGAAGACCTCGCCACCCGTGCCGTACCAGGCCGGAATCTGGTGGCCCCACCAGAGCTGGCGGCTGATGCACCAGTCCTGCAGGTTGTCCATCCAGTGCTTGTAGGTGTTGACCCACTCGCCGGGCACAAAGCGCACCTGCCCGCTGCTCACGGCGCGGCGGGCTTTCTCGCCGATGCTCAGGCCCGGCGTGCCATCAGGGTTCAGGCCGGGCTTCTCGACCGCCACGAACCACTGGTCGGTGAGCATGGGCTCGACCACCTGGCCGGTGCGTGCGCAGCGCGGGACCTGCAGCTTGTGCTTCCTGGTCTCGACCAGCAGGCCCAGCGCCTCGAGATCGGCCACGACCTTCTTGCGCGCCACGAAGCGGTCCAGGCCGCGGTAGGCCTCGGGGGCGTTGGCGTTGACCTTGGCGTCGAGGTCGAGCACGCCGATCATCGGCAGCCCGTGGCGCTGGCCCACGGCGTGGTCGTTGGCGTCGTGGGCCGGCGTCACCTTGACGACGCCGGTGCCGAAGGCGCGGTCGACGTAGGCGTCGGCGATCACCGGGATCTCGCGTCCCACCAGCGGCAGCGTCACCGTCTTGCCCACCATCGCGGCATAACGGTCGTCTTCCGGGTGCACCATCACCGCGGTGTCGCCGAGCATGGTCTCGGGGCGCGTGGTGGCCACCACGAGCTGACCGCTGCCGTCGGACAGCGGGTAGGCGATGTGCCAGAGGAAGCCGTCTTCCTCTTCGCTTTCCACCTCCAGATCGGAGACGGCGCTCTTGAGCTGCGGGTCCCAGCTCACCAGGCGCTGGCCGCGGTAGATGAGGCCCTCGTCGTAGAGCCGCACGAAGGTCTCAGTGACGACGGCCGAAAGCGACTCGTCCATCGTGAAGTACTCGCGGCTCCAGTCAACGCTGTCGCCCAGGCGGCGCATCTGGTTCGTGATCGTGGCGCCGCTGCTCGCCTTCCAGTCCCACACCTGGGCGACGAAGTTCTTGCGGCCAAGGTCGTGGCGGCTGAGCCCTCCTTCCTGGAGCTGGCGCTCCACGACGATCTGCGTGGCGATGCCAGCGTGATCGGTGCCCGGAACCCACAGCGTGTTGTGGCCGCGCATGCGGTGGTAGCGGGTCAGCGCGTCCATGATGGTCTGGTTGAACGCGTGGCCCATGTGCAGCGTGCCCGTCACGTTGGGCGGCGGCAGTTGGATGCAGAACGAGGGCCTGCCCGCGTCGAGCGTGGGCGCGAAGGCGCCGTCCCCGGCCCAGCGCGGGCCCCAGCGGGCCTCGATCGAAGCGGGTTCGAAGGACTTGGGCGTGTCGGTCATGGCGGGGCCGGGGCCAGAATGCAGGTCAACCGATGATTCTAGGATCCACCCATGCCCGAGCCGTCAGCGGCCGAGGACCGCGCAGGGCCGCCGGCCGCCCGCGGCGCTGGGGCGGCAGCAGCGAGGGCCGGGGAGTGACGCGGTGATGACCGAGACCACCTTCATCCTGCGCGGCGAGCACATCACGCTCGACGCGCTGCTCAAGGCCACCGGCTGGGCCCCCAGCGGCGGCGCCGCCAAGCAGCTCATCGCCGCCGGCCACGTGCAGGTGGACGGCCGTGTGGAGGCGCGCCGCGGCGCCAAGCTGCGGGCCGGGCAGCGCGTGGCGCTGGACAGCCGTACCGTGCGGCTGGCGGCCGCTACATGAACAGGTGCTCGCCCGCGTTCTCGCCGCCCAGGATCACGTAGTTCACCTTCTTCAGGTCCTGCAGCCGCGTGCCGCCGGCATAGCTGATGCTGCTCTGCAAGTCCTCGCGCATCTCGCGCAGCGTATCCGCCAGGCGGCCCTTGACCGGCTCCAGGATCCGCTTGCCCTCGACGTGCTTGTACTCGCCCTTGTTGAAGTCCGAGGCCGAGCCGTAGTACTCCTTGTGGAGCTTGCCGTCGACCTCCACCGTGGCGCCCGGGCTCTCTTCATGCCCGGCGAACAGGCTGCCCACCATCACCATGGCGGCGCCGAAGCGCACGCTCTTGGCGATGTCGCCGTGGTGGCGGATGCCGCCGTCGGCGATGATGGGCTTGGTGGCCACGCGGCTGCACCACTTGAGCGCGCTGAGCTGCCAGCCGCCGGTGCCAAAGCCCGTCTTGAGCTTGGTGATGCAGACCTTGCCGGGGCCCACGCCCACCTTGGTGGCATCGGCACCCCAGTTCTCGAGGTCGATCACCGCCTCCGGCGTGGCCACGTTGCCGGCGATGACGAAGGCCTGTGGCAACTTCGCCTTGATGTGCTCGATGGTGCGCCGGACGCTGTCGGCGTGGCCGTGCGCGATGTCGATCGTGACGTAGTCCGCGCCGGTGCCGTCGGCAGCCAGCCGGTCGATGACCTCGAAGTCCTGCGGCTTGACGCCCGAGCTGATCGACACGTAAAGCCCCAGCTCGCGCATGCGCCGTGCGAAGGCCACGTTGTCGAGGTCGAAGCGGTGCATCACATAGAAGTGGTCGCTGCGGGCCAGCGCTTTTGCGATGGGCTCGTCGAGCACGGTCTTCATGTTGCTCGGCACCACCGGCAGCGCAAAGCGGCGGCCGCCGAACTCGACCGTGGTGTCGCACGCGCTGCGGCTGTCGACGCGGCACTTGCGCGGCAGAAGCAGGATGTTGTCGTAGTCGAAGATCTCCATGGCGGGCTCTCGGCGGGGTCAGCTGACGGCGGCGCAGTGTAGCGACGGGCTGCTGGCCGCCCCAGCGCTGACCTCATCAGGGCGACGACGTTGGACTCCTAGAATCCGCCCATGCACCGCAGCGCGCCGACGGCCCCGCCCCCCGATCCCGAGGCCGCCGGGCAGGGCACGCCCGAAGCACGCCTGTTGCGCGGCCTGAATCCAGAGCAGCTGGCCGCCGTGACGCTGCCGCAGGTGCCTTCGCTCATCCTGGCCGGCGCCGGCTCCGGCAAGACACGCGTGCTGACGACGCGCATCGCCTGGCTGCTGCACACGGGGCAGGCGTCGCCGGGCGGCATCCTGGGCGTGACCTTCACGAACAAGGCGGCCAAGGAGATGCTCACGCGGCTGTCGGCCATGCTGCCGGTGGCCGTGCGAGGCATGTGGATCGGCACCTTCCACGGCCTGTGCAACCGCTTCCTGCGCGCGCACTGGAAGCTCGCCGGGCTGCCGCAGGGCTTCCAGATCCTGGACAGCGGCGACCAGCTCAGCGCCGTCAAGCGCGTGATCAAGGCCATGAACCTGGACGAAGAGCGCTTCGTGCCCAAGCAGGTGACCTGGTTCATTGCGGGTTCGAAGGAAGACGGCCGGCGGCCACCCCAGGTTGACGCACGCGACGAGCACACGCGCAAGCTCGTGCAGGTTTACGAGGCCTACGAGGCCCAGTGCGCCAAGGAGGGAGTGGTCGACTTCGCCGAGCTGATGCTGCGCAGCTACGAGCTGATGCGCGACAACGATGCCCTGCGCGAGCACTACCAGCGCCGGTTTTCGCATGTGCTCGTCGACGAGTTCCAGGACACCAACCGGCTTCAGTACGCGTGGCTGAAGATGTTTGCGCCGCCTGGGCTTGGGCAGGGCGTGTTCGCGGTGGGCGACGACGACCAGAGCATCTACGCCTTCCGCGGCGCGCGCGTGGGCAACATGGCCGATTTCGAGCGCGAGTACCGGGTCGGGCGCGTCGTGAAGCTGGAGCAGAACTACCGCAGCTCGGGCCACATCCTCGACGCCGCCAACGAGCTGATCTCGCACAACAGCGCGCGGCTGGGCAAGAACCTGCGCACCGACGCCGGGGCCGGCGAGCCCGTGCGGGTGCACGAGGCGCCGTCGGACTACGCCGAGGCGCAGTGGCTGCTCGAGGAGATTGGCGGCCTCGTGCGCGCTGGCACGCCGCGTCGCGAGATCGCCTTGCTCTACCGCAGCAACGCGCAGAGCCGCGTGCTGGAGAGCGCCCTCTTCAACGCCGGCATGCCCTACCGCGTGTATGGCGGTTTGCGCTTCTTCGAGCGCGCCGAGGTCAAGCACGCGCTGGCCTATCTGCGGCTGCTGGAGAACGCCAACGACGACACGAGTTTCTTGCGGGTCGTCAACTTCCCGGCGCGCGGCATCGGCACGCGCTCGGTGGAGCAGCTGCAGGACGTGGCCCGGGCCACCGGCCGCAGCCTGGCGCAGAGCGTGGGCGGCCTCGACGGCGCCGCCGGCAAGAAGATCGCCGCCTTCGTGCAGCGGGTCGACCAGATGCGCGCCGCGACGCAGGGCCTGACGCTGCGCGAGATCATCGACCATGTGCTCGAGACCAGCGGCCTGCGCCTGTTCTACAAGAACGACAAGGAAGGCGAGGACCGTCTCGAGAACCTCGAGGAATTGATCAACGCCGCCGAGAGCTTCGTCACGCAGGAGGGCTATGGCAAGGACGCCGTGGCGCTGCCGGTGGACGAGCAGGCTGGCACCGCCGCCGCGCCCGATCCGGACACCGGCGAGGTGCTGTCGCCTCTGGCGGCCTTCCTGACGCACGCCAGCCTGGAGGCCGGCGACAACCAGGCCCAGGCGGGCGCCGACGCGATCCAGTTGATGACGGTGCACAGCGCCAAGGGCCTGGAATTCGACGGCGTGTTCATCACCGGCATCGAGGAGGGCCTGTTCCCGCACGAACAGAGCCTGTCGGATGCCGACGGCGTCGAAGAGGAGCGCCGCCTGATGTACGTGGCCATCACGCGCGCGCGGCGGCGGCTGTATCTGAGCTTCAGCCAGACGCGGCTGCTGCACGGGCAGACCCGCTACAACGTCAAGAGCCGCTTCTTCGACGAGCTGCCCGAAGACGCGCTGAAGTGGCTCACGCCGCGACGGCAGGGCTTCGGCTCGGGCTATGCGCGTGAGTACCAGCAGGCCTGGCAACGCGGCTCGGGCTTGTCGGGCATCGTCGGCGCCGGGCGCGTGGCGCCGCCGCCGCGCATGGCCGACGCCTGGGCACCGCCGCCCACGCCGCCGCTGCCGGCAGCCGAGGGCGGTTGGCGCGTCGGCCAGACCGTGTTCCATGCCAAGTTCGGCGAGGGCGTGATCTCGGTGCTTGAGGGCCGCGGCGCCGACGCCCGCGCCCACGTGCACTTCGGGCGGCACGGCGCCAAGTGGCTGGCGCTGGCGATCGCCAAGCTCACGCCGATCGACTGATCCGGGACTTCCGGGCCCGCAGGCGGCCCTCACGCCATCGGGCTCGAGCGGCTCGCTGGTGGGGTTTGGGGCACTGTCATCGCCCTGTCGCGAAGGCGCGTTGGCATCGGGCGGATGCCCCGATTCCATCTGCCCTTCGCGCGGGCCCTCCCGCCCCTCCTGGCCCTGCTGGCGGCCGTGCCAGCCGTCGCGCAGGACGCGGCAAAGGGAGCCCGCCTGTATCTGGGCCTGCCTGGCGGCGGGGCCTCGTGCGTGGAGTGCCACGGGCCAGATCCTGGCCTCGACCGCAACCGGCTGCTCAACGCCGCGCGCGGCCCGTTCGCCATCGACGAGGCGCTGCGCAAGGCCGCGGCCATGGGCTATCTGAGCGATCTGCTGTCGCCCGCCGACAAGGCCGACCTGTCGGCTTTCCTGGCCCTCGTCAGCGCCGAGGCCGAGGGTGGCTCGCCCGCGCTGACGTGGCCCTGGGGGCTTGAGTTCGGCCGCACGAGCCCCGGCGCCGCACTGGCACCGCAGGCGGTGCGTCTGCGCAACCGCAGCGGCACTGCCCTGGTCCTGGCGCCCCGGCTGCGCGAGCTGGCGCCTGGCGGCGCCACCGGGCTGACCCTGGCCCACGATTGCCCCATGGTGCTGGCGCCCGGGGCGGACTGCACGGTGCAGATCGGGCTGGTGGCCGGGGGCGAGGGTCGCGTGCAGGCGGCGCTGGACTGGGGCGACGGCGCCGCGGTGCTGCGGCCGGTGGGCGTGTCGGCCACGGTGGGTCAGGTCGGCGCCGGCCTGGCCCGCTGGCTCGATGCGGCCGCCGAGCCTGTGGTGGCGCTGCAGGCGGCCCTGAACTCCGTGGCCCTGGCGTTGATGACCCTGCACAACGCCGGCCCGGCGCCGCTGGTGCTGGGCACGCCCGCGATCACCGGGCCTGGCCGGGCGGCCTTCCGTCTGCTCGCGAACGGGGGTGCCGACAGCTGCGCCGCGAACACCGTGCTGCCGCCTGACGGCCGCTGCACCGTGCGCGTGGCGGCCACGGCGGCGGCAGGCGGGCTGCAGGAGGCATCGCTGCAGTGGCGCAACGACGGGGTTCATCCGCCGATGCGTCGGCTGCAGGTGCAGGCCGTGGGTACGGCGCCGCCGGTGGCGCCGCAGCCGCCACCGGTCTCACCGCCGCTGGCCAGCCCCGCACCGGCGCCGACCCCGGCGCCCGTGTCCGATGCCGGCGGTGGCGGCGGCTGCAGCCGCGTGGCCTGGGACGGAGGCCGGGCCGACCCTCTGCTGCCGGGGCTGCTGTTGGCGGCGGCCGCGCTGCTGGCCTGGCGCCGGCGTCAGCCGGGGCCGCCGGGCTGATCAGCCTCGGGTGTCTCGGCCTGCACCGGCGAGCCGCCGAAGCTGTCATTGAACGTGAACAGCAGCGAGATGTAGAAGACGGCCGAGAACACCAGCCCTGCCGGGATGCCCACGAGGCCGGCCCACTGCGGCGCGCCCAGCAGGCCCAACAGCAGGGCGCTGCCCAAGGCGAACAGCAGCACGCTGACGACCCAGCCGAGCAGGTAGACGACGAAGGCACCCTTGGCGCGCCAGACCGCCAGCGTGCTGGAGAAAAGCGACTGGCCGACCGCCTGCCCGCCCCAATGCACCAGGGCCGGCGCGTGCCAGAACGGCACCGTCAGCATCGTGCCGGTCAGCCCCACAAAAAGTGCACCGCTGCCCACGCCGGGCTCGGACAGGATGGCGTCGATCTCGGGCTGGGCCGTCGAGCCCTGGGCCATGGCCTGCTGCAGCCGGCCCCAGGCGCCGCCCGACAGCCAATCGCCCACCGCCAGGATCACCAGCGCGAAGCATCCGTAGATCGCGCACAGCGTCAGCAGGGTGCGCCGCCGCGAGGCATCGGTGCGCAGCGGCTCGATGAAGCAGCGCGGGTGCACCGGCCCGTTGAGCAACGCCGACTGCGCAGCGATCATGAACCCCAGTCCCAGCAGCGGCAGCGCCATCATCTGCAACACCGGCCCGAGCAGTGGCACCATGCTGACCAGCAGCGCCGTGAACAGGAACATGGCGAACAGCGCCAGGAAACCCAGCGGGCGCTTGCGGAAAAGGCGCCATGCGTCGGTGATCCACCGCGTGCCGCGCACGGCCTCGACAGACTTCAGGATGAGCGGCATGCGGTGCGCACCTTCAGGGCTGCGGGTGCCAGGGGCAGGCGATGCGCTGCCGCAGCACGCGCTCGAAATGAGCGGGATCCTTGGGCGCCAGCATGGCGGCAGGGCGCGGCAGGTGCAAGTCCCACAGCCGGCTGATCCAGAAGCGCAGCGCCGCGGCGCGCAAAAGCGCGGGCAGGGCGCGGATCTCGCCGGGCGTGAGCCCGCGCTCGGTGCGGTAGGCGGCAACGAAGGCACTGGCGCGGTCTTCGGCCAGGGCCCCGGTGCTGAGGTCGCAGCACCAGTCGTTCAGGCACACGGCCACGTCGAACAGCAGCCAGTCGGTGCCGGCGAAGTAGAAGTCGAAAAAGCCGCAGAGCGTGTCGGGCCCGGCGGTGTCGTCGAACATCACGTTGTCGCGGAACAGGTCGGCGTGGATCGGTCCCCTGTGCAGAGTCTGCCCGAGCGGTGACGCCGCCAGCTCCTGTTGGAAGGCGAGCTCGTCCACCAGCAGCGAGGCCTGCGCCGGCTGCAGGAACGGCAGCACCACCGGCACCGTCTCGGCCCACCACGACAGGCCGCGCAGGTGCGGCTGCGATACCGGCAATGACTGTCCGGCCGTGTGCATGCGCGCCAGCATGCGGCCCACCTGCACGCAGTGGTTCACGCCGGGCGCCAGGCGGTGGCCGCCGGGCAGGCGTGTCACCACCGAGGCCGGCTTGCCGGCCACGCTGTGCACCAGGCTGCCGTCGGTTGCCGGCTGCGGCGCCGGCACGGGTATGCCGCGCGCGGCCAGGTGCTGCATCAGCGCCAGGTAGTAGGGCAGTTCGGTGGGCGAGAGCCGCTCGAACAGCGTCAACACCCACTGGCCGCGCACCGTGGTGGCGTAGTAGTTGGTGTTCTCGATGCCGCTGCCGATGCCCTGCAGATCGGTGAGTGCACCCAGACCCAGGCGCTGCACCAGCGCGTCGGCCTCGGCGAACGAGACTTCGGTGTAGACCGCCATGCGGGGGCGGCTAAAAGCGCAACAACGACCAGGTGCGCTTGCCCTGGCTGCCGCGGTCGTTCATCGACTCGCGGCCCGGCGGGATGACCTGGATCTCGTAGGCTGGCAGCGCGCCAACCTTGCTCTGCACCGTGATCCGGGTGACCGCGCCCCGCACCCGGTGCTCCTCGATGCGGGTGTTGTCGTCTTCCAGCACAGTGATGTGCGGGCGCTCGGCCTGTGACTTGGCCGGTGCGGAGGCGGCACCGGCCGGCGCCCCGGCCGCCTGCGCCGACGCCCCGGCGGACGTGCCAAGCAGCGCCAGGGCGAGCAGCGTGCGCCGCGTCGAGAGGTTGGGGAGCATGGTCTCGCGATTCTATCGAGCGGCTCGGGCTACGATCCCGCGCATGACCGCATCCCGCAATCCCGAGCCGGGCCTGATGCTGCTGGTGGACGGCTCCAGCTACCTGTACCGCGCCTTCCACGCCATGCCCGATCTGCGCTCGCCGGAGGGCTTTCCCACCGGCGCCATCCACGGCATGGTGGCCATGATGACCTGGATGCGCGAGCGCTACCCCGCGGCGCACGCGGCCTGCGTGTTCGACGCCCCCGGCAAGACCTTCCGCGACGACTGGTACCCCGAGTACAAGGCCCAGCGCGCGCCCATGCCCGACGACCTGCGTGCCCAGATCGAGCCCATCCACGAGGCCGTGCGCCTGCTGGGCTGGCCAGTGCTGGTGCCCCCGGGCATCGAGGCCGACGACGCCATCGGCACGTTGGCGCACCGCGCAGCCGGTGAGGGCCACCACGTGCTGATCTCCACCGGCGACAAGGACCTGGCCCAGCTGGTGACGCCGCAGGTGAGCCTCATCAACACCATGAGCAAGCCGCCCGAGGTGCTGGACGAAGCCGGCGTGCTGGCCAAGTTCGGCGTCCCGCCGACGCGCATCGTCGACTACCTCACGCTGATGGGCGACACGGTGGACAACGTGCCCGGCGTCGAGAAGGTGGGCCCGAAGACGGCGGCGAAGTGGATTGCCGAGCACGGCAGCCTGGACGCCGTGATGGCTGCCGCCGACGGCATCAAGGGTGTGGCCGGCGAGAACCTGCGCAAGGCGCTGAGCTGGCTGCCCACGGGCCGCAGGCTGGTGACGGTGGTGACCGACTGCGACCTCTCGGGGCAGCTGGCGGGTTGGCCCAGCCTGGACGCGCTCGCCCTGCTCGAGGTGGACCGTGAGGCACTGCTGGCCTTCTACACGCGCTACGGCTTTCGCACCTGGAAGCGCGAGCTTGAGGCCTCGCTGGGCCGTGCGCCGGGTGTGGCGGTGGCGGCCCCGGCGCGGGGGGCATCCCCCGATGCGCCCCCCGCGCCGCCCGCCGTGCCGCTGGCACGCGAGTACGAGACCGTCACCACCTGGGACCGCCTTGAGGCCTGGATCGGGCGGCTGATGGCCGCCGAACTGGCCGCGCTCGACACCGAGACCGACAGCCTCGATGCGATGGTGGCGCGCATCGTCGGCATCAGCTTCGCGGTCGAGCCCGGCCGCGCGGCCTATGTGCCGCTGGCGCATGACTACCCCGACGCCCCGGCGCAGCTGCCGGCGGCCGAGGTGCTGGCCCGCCTGAGGCCCTGGCTGGAGAGCGCGGCGCACCCCAAGGTGGGCCAGAACGTCAAGTACGACTGGCACGTGCTGGCCAACGCCGGCATCGACGTGCGCGGCTACCGCCACGACACGTTGCTGCAGAGCTACGTGCTCGAGGCCCACATGAAACACGGCCTGGAGGCCCTGGCCGAGCGCCACCTCGGCCGCCGCGGCCTGAGCTATGAGGCGCTGTGCGGCAAGGGCGCAAACCAGATCCCGTTCGCGCAGGTGGATGTGGAGCGCGCCACCACCTATTCGGGCGAAGACAGCGAGATGGCGCTGCAGTTGAGCGGCCTGCTGCTGCCGCGCGTGATGGCCGACGCGGGCCTGGCCTACGTCTACGAGCGCATCGAGATGCCCACCAGCGCCGTGCTCGGCCGCATCGAGCGCCATGGCGTGCTGATCGATGCCACCGTGCTGGCGCGCCAGAGCGCCGAGCTGGGCCAGCGCCTGGTGGCTCTCGAAGCCGAGGCACACTCGCTCGCGGGCCAGCCCTTCAACATGGGCAGTCCCAAGCAGATCGGCGAGATCCTGTTCGGCAAGCTCGGCCTGCCGGTGAAGAAGAAGACGGCCACTGGCGCGCCGAGCACGGATGAAGACGTGCTGCAGGAGCTGGCCGCCGACTACCCGCTGCCGGCGAAAATCCTGGAGGCGCGCAGCCTGGCCAAGCTCAAGGGCACCTACACCGACAAGCTGCCGCTGATGGTGAACCCGGCCACGGGCCGCGTGCACACCACTTACGCGCAGGCCGTGGCGGTGACGGGGCGGCTGGCGAGCAACGACCCCAACCTGCAGAACATCCCCATCCGCACGCCCGAGGGCCGGCGCGTGCGCGAGGCCTTCATCGCGCCGCCGGGCCATGTGCTGCTGAGCGCCGACTACTCGCAGATCGAGCTGCGCATCATGGCGCACATCAGCGAAGACCCGGCGCTGCTGCGCGCCTTCGAGCGCGGCCTCGACATCCACAAAGCCACCGCCAGCGAGGTCTTCGGCACGCCGCTGGACGAGGTGTCGTCGGAGCAGCGGCGTTATGCCAAGACCATCAACTTCGGCCTCATCTACGGCATGGGTGCCTTCGGGCTGGCCAGCCAGCTCGGCATCGAGCAGAGGGCGGCGAAGGACTTCATCGACCGTTACTTCGCCCGCTTCGCGGGGGTGAAGCGCTACATGGACGAAACGCGGCTGAAGGCCAAGGACCTGGGATATGTGGAGACCGTCTTCGGCCGCCGCCTGTGGCTGCCCGAGATCAACTCGCCCAATGGCCCGCGGCGCAGCGGCGCCGAGCGCCAGGCCATCAACGCGCCCATGCAGGGCACGGCGGCCGATCTCATCAAGCTGGCCATGATCGCGGTGCAACAGGCGCTCGACGACGAGCAGCGCGCCACGCGCATGGTGATGCAGGTGCACGACGAACTCGTGCTCGAAGTGCCCGAGGTGGAACTGCCCTGGGCGCGGGACGCGTTGCCGCGCCTGATGGCCGGCGTGGCGCAGTTGAGGGTGCCGCTGGTCGCCGAGGTGGGCGCGGGGGCAAACTGGGATCAGGCGCACTGACGGCTCTCGGCCCGCAGCGGCCAAGGACCGCTACGGGCCGAGAGCCAACATCGCAGCCGCGACTCACACCACCCTCAGGCTGGCATCGCCACACCCAGCTGGTCGACCACACCCGCCAGCAGCGACAAGCCGCGAAGTCGCACCGCCGGGTCATGCGTCGCGCCGGCGATGATCAACTCGTCGGCCTGCGTCAGCGCCAGCAGCCGGTTGAGCTGGCGCGCCACCGTGTCGGGGCTGCCCACGGCGCTGGCCCACAGCATGCGCATCACCTGCTCTCGCTCGGCCGGCGTCCACAGGTCGTCCATGCTCGCCACCGGCCGCGGCAGCGGGCCGCGCGCGCCGCGCCGCATGCCCAGGAAGCGCTGTTGCAGGCTGGTGAAGTGGAATGCGGCCTCGTCATCGGTGTCGGCGCACACCACGTTGACGGCCACCATGGCGTTTGGCTCGGGGTGTCGGGGGCTGGGCCGGTAGGTACTGCGGTAGACCTGCAGCGCGTCGAGCAGCATCTCGGGCGCGAAGTGGCTGGCAAACGCAAACGGCAGCCCCAGGTGCGCTGCCAGCTGCGCGCTGTACAGGCTGCTGCCCAGCAGCCACACCGGCAGCTGCGTGCCGATGCCGGGGATGGCGCGCACCGCCGCGCCGGGTTGCGGCGGGCCCAGGTAGGCCATCAGCTCCCGCACATCCTGCGGGAAGCGGTCTTCGTGCGCGCCGTCGAGGCTGCGGCGCAGCGCGCGCATCGTCGGACCGTCGGTGCCGGGCGCGCGGCCCAGGCCCAGCTCGATGCGGCCGGGGTGCAGCGCGGCCAGCGTGCCGAACTGCTCGGCCACCACCAGCGGCGCGTGGTTGGGCAGCATCACGCCACCGCTGCCCAGCGTGATGCGCGAGGTGTGCGCCGCCACGTGTGCCAGCAGCACCGCAGTGGCGCTGCAGGCCAGCCCCTCCATGTTGTGGTGCTCGGCCAGCCAGAACCGGCGGTAGCCCAGCGCCTCGGCATGGCGCGCCAGCTCGGTGGTGGTGGCCAGCGCCTGGGGCACGGTGGCGCCCTCGGCGATGGGGGCGAGGTCGAGGATGGACAGATGGATCATCCCGCGATGGTGCACCAGCCGCGCGATACTGTCCCCATGAGCACCGAGCTGACCGTGCGCCGCGTGCATGTCGAGCTGGACACTCCGCTGCCGCCCGACCAGCCCGTGCGCCTCGCGCCCGAGGTCCGTGGCTTCGTCGGCAACTGGGCCAGACATCGACTCCTGCATGTACCCTGCAACGCCCACCTCGCCGCGCAAGGGCTGCGCAAGGCCTTGAAGCAGCGCATCCCGAGCCGCCGCGCGCAACTGCTGCAGCGTTGGATTTGGCGCAGCTCCGGGGAGATCGAGCCCGGCATCACCGCCTGCGATCTGTATCCCGCGCTTCGCGGTGCCGCGCCCTGGGGCACCGGCAGCGTCCGCCATGAGGTCCAACCCGCGCAGGCCGAAGGCGCGCGCGCGCAGCGCTGGCTGGCCGGGCACGCGCTGCTGGCCGCACCGGTCGGCACGGCATGACGGCGCTGGCCCGCGCCCGAGCCTTTGCCGCGGCCCACGGGCTGGCGCTGCCGCTGCTGCAGGCGCCGATGGCTGGTGTGCCGTCGCTGCCGCTGGCCGCGGCCGTGGTGCGCGGCGGCGGCATGGCCGCGATGGGCGCGCTGCTGCTGGGGCCCGAGGGCATCGCCGACTGGGTGGCGCGTTTCCGGGCTGCGGCGGGCGCGGCCGCGCCGCTGCAGCTGAATCTGTGGGTGCCCGACCCGCCCCCGCGGCGTGACGCCGTGCACGAGGCGCGCCTGGCCGCCTTCCTGGCGCAGCATGGCCCGCCGGTGCCTGCCGGCGCGGGCGATGCAGCGCCGCCCGAGTTCGATGCCCAGTTCGACGCCATCGTGGCCGCGAGGCCGGCCGTGATGTCCACCATCATGGGTCTGCTCGCGCCGGTGCAGGCCGCGCGGCTGCGCGCCGCCGGCATCGCGTGGTGGGCCACCGTCACCACCCTGGCCGATGCGCGCGCGGCCTTGGCCGCCGGGGCCGACGCCCTGGTGGCGCAGGGCGCGGAGGCCGGCGGCCATCGCGGCGCCTTCGACGCCGCACGGGCGTGTGACGAGGCCGTCGGCCTGTTTGCGCTGCTGCCGGCGGTGGCCGATGTGGCGCGGGCCTCGGGCACGCCTGTCGTCGCTGCCGGCGGCATCGCCGACGCGCGCACCGCGGCCGCGGCGCTGCTGCTGGGCGCCAGCGCGGTGCAATTGGGCAGCGCACTGCTCTGCGCCCCGGAGGCCGGCATCGCGCCCGCCTGGCAGGCAGCGCTGGCCCAGGCCACGCCTGAGGGCACGCGCCTCACCCGCGCCTTCAGTGGCCGCTGGGGTCGTGCGCTGGCCACCGGCTACGTGGCCGCTGCGGCCGCGCCCGAGGCCCCCGAGCCCGCGCCTTACCCCGTGCAGCGCGGCCTGACCGCCGCGATGCGCAAGGCCGCCGAGGCCGCCGACGACCTGCAGCACCTGCAGGCCTGGGCCGGCCAAGGCGTGGCGCTGGCGAAGCCCGTGCCGGCGGCAGAGTGGCTGCCGGCGCTGTGGCGCGATGCCGAAGCTCTGCTGGCCGGCGGCGCTTCGGCGGCCTTCAGCCCCGCAGCCTGACGAAGAGTCGCCCGCTCTGCACCCGCACCTCGTGCACCACGAGGTCCTGCGTCAGTGGCTCGCACAGCGCGCGGCCGGTGGCGACATCGAAGCGGCCCTGGTGCAGCGGGCACTCGACACTGCCGTCGGGCTCCACGAAGCCGCCGCACAGGCTGGCGTTTCCATGCGTGCAGGTGGCGTCGATGGCGTGCAGCGCCTCACCCAGGCGCACGAGGCCGATCTCGCGTCCGTTGACGACCGCCGCGACGATGTCGCCGTCGGGGATGTTGGCGGCCTCGGCCACGTCGTGCCAGTCGGGTTCGTTCATGCCGGGTCCACGATGGAGTTGGCGATCAGGTCGTTGTCGAAGATCAGCCAGCGCTGCGCGAAGCGCAGGCCGTCGGCCGTGGACACCACGCGGTCGAGGTAGCGGCCGGCCACCAGGATCTCGGGCATCGCGTCGCGCTTGGTGCGCACCACGAGCACGGGGGTCTCGGTGACGAGCGCATGGCCCTGCTCGGCGGGGTCCCGCGCCAGGAGCCGCGGCACGCCGCCCAGGTGACACTGCACGTAAGGGTCGTGGTAGATCGTCTCGCGCGCGCCGTACACCCGGTCGGCCAGCATCGCGCGGCTGTCCAGGTGCAGGATGCACAGGGGCAGACCGCGGTCGAAGTTCTCGCGCGACTGCAGCTTGTACGAGCAAGCCTCGGTGAAAAACGCCGGCCAGCGGTCGAGATCGCGCGCATCCAGCGCCGCGGCGTAATCGGCGTGCAGCTCGTGCATCGCCAGCCATTCGTCGGCGGTGAACCTCACGGCACGCCCCTCCGTGTTTCACACGCCGGGGTGAGCGCTTGGCAGCGACCCGGCGCGCTCATGGCGCCGCCTCCATCACCTCGCGCCAGTAGCGGTACATGCCGCGGATCAGCGTCTCGGTCACCATGTGCGGGGTGGCTTGCACGCCCAGGCCGTCGAGTTCGCTGACGGTGCGCGCCTGCGGGTGCGCCGCGAAGGCCTGCTGCGCGAACTCGATCACCTCGCCGTCGTCGGCGCTCACAAAGCCCGCGGGCCCGAACAGGTTGGCCTGGCGCAGCCGCCGCGCCGTCATGGCCTCGTCGTCGCCCTCGAAACCGAAGTGCGTCCAGACGAAGTCGAACTCACCCGCACCCACCGGCTGGATGTGGCGCGTGCTCAGCGAGTTCACCTGCTGCTGCACGATGAGGCTGGGGAAGAGGGTCATCATCACCACGCTGGGCCCGCCCCACCAAGGCTCGGGCACCACGTCGAGCAGCCGCGGGTCGTGCAGTGCCATGCCGGCCTTGAAGCTGCTGACACCCTGCGTCACCGCGGCAGATGCCGCCACTGCGCCCTCGTTGCGCCGACTCACCATGCAGGCGTGGCGCGCATGGCGGTCGATCACCATCTGGCTGCGTTGATCAGCGCGCCACAGGCCGAAGGTCACGAACCAGGTGTGCAGCAGGCCCGGGTGGTAGGGGTCCTTGATGTTCTCCTGCATCAGCTTCCAGTTGGCCGGGATGCGCTGGCGGTTGATGCCCAGCAGCTTGAGGGGCCGGTCGGGGTTGAAGACGCGGTCGTACCAGGGCAGCACCTCGGGGCCGAGGAAGTCCTCGAAGGGCTCGACCTCGTGGTCGAAACTCGCGAACACCGCGCCGCCGCGCGCGGCCACCTTCAGCGTCGTGAGGCCGTGGTCCGAGAGCTTGAAGTCCGGCGGCATGCCGCCCTGCACCTGTCCGTCCTGCTTGACGCCGCGGCGGAAGGGCAGGCCGATCAGCTCGCCGTTCAGCTTGTAGTTCCACTGGTGGTAGGGGCAGACGAAGGCCTTCACCGAGCCCGTGCGTTCGCGGCAGAAGGCCACGCCGCGGTGGGCGCAGCGGTTTTCCACCACGTGCAGCGCGCCGTCGGCATCGCGCACCAGGATCACGCTGCGCTCGCCCACCACCGTGCGCTTGAAGTCGCCGGGGTTCGGCACCTCGCAGGCCAGGCCCACGTAGCACCAGTGGCCGCGGTAGAAGAAGCGCTCGAGCTCGCGCCGGTACACGGCCTCGTCGGTGTAGGCCCAGCCCGGCACGCGGCTGGTCGGCGCCGTGCCCCAGTCGGTGGCTTGCATGCGGCATGTCTCCATGGCCCGCGTCGTGGTGGCGGACCTGCACGGGATTCTGGCGAGCGGGCCCGGTTCGCGCCATGCAGCCAGCCTGAAACCCATCGTTCACACCATGAAGCATGATGCGGGCATGGACCTGAACCTGCTGCGCGTGTTCGACGCGCTCTGGCACGAGCGCAAGGTGGTGGCGGCGGCCGAGCGGCTGAAGCTTTCGCCGCCGGCCGTGAGCAACGCGCTGGCGCGCCTGCGCCGCGCCACCGGCGACGAGCTGTTCACGCGCACGCCGCAGGGCATGTTGCCAACGCCCCAGGCCGAGGCCATGGCGCCGGCCATCGTGGCGGCGCTGGCGGCCATCCACGGCAGTCTGGCGCGGCCGCGCAACTTCGAGCCGGGGCTCAGCGCGCGGCACTGGCGGCTGGCGATGTCGGACATCGGCGAGATCGTCTTCCTGCCACGCCTGGCTGCGGCCCTGCGCGAGCGCTCGCCGCAGGCGCAGCTGCAGGTCCTGCGCAGTGGTCGCCACGAACTGCGCGACACCCTCACCCGGGGCGACATCGACCTCGCCGTGGGCTGGCTGCCCGATCTTCGCGCCGGCTTCCACCGCCGCCGCCTCTTCGAGCAGCGCTACGTGCTGCTGATGGCCGGCACACACGCGCTGGCCAAGGGTCGGCTCACGGTCGCGCGGCTGGCCGCCGTGCCGCAGGTGCAGGTGCTGGCCGAAGGCACCGGCCACGAGCGCGTGGACACGCTGCTGCGCCAGCACGGCATCGAGCGCCGCATGCCGTTGGCGCTGCCGCACTTCGCGGCGCTGCCCTGGGTGCTGCGTGCCGGCGACGGGGTGGCCATCGTGCCGTACAAGCTGGCCGTGCAGGTGGCCGAGCCGCTGGGCCTGGCGGTGCGCGAACTGCCGGTGGCGCTGCCGGCCTTCGAGGTGAGCCTGGTGTGGCACCACCGCGCCCACGACGACCCGGCGCACCGCTGGGTGCGCGGTCTGTGGGTGGAGCTGTTTGCCGAGGGCGAGAAAAAGCCCGCCGGGTGAGGGCGGGCTCGGGGCGGTGAAGGTGCCGTCCGTGCGTCGCCGGATCAGCCCAGTTGTTCGATGCCGGCGATGGCCCACTGGCCACCGTCGCCGTGCGGCTTGACCAGGTGCCAGACCTCGTTGAAGGCCTGCGGCCGGCCGCCGCGCTCCTCGACGATGTCGCCGTGGAAGCGCACGCTGACGATCTGGCGGTCTGCTTCGTTGGTCACGTCCATCACCTCGGCCTCGACACGCTGCACGTCGGTGTGGTTGTCGCTGGCGCCACGATCGAGGATGTCCATGCGCAGGCTGGCGAACAGCTCGGGCGTGGTGAAGCGGCGCAGGTCTTCGAGATCGGCCGTGTCGTTGGCGGCCTGCAGGCGGATGAAGATCATCTTGGCCGTGCGGGCGAAGGTCTCGCTGTCGAAGTCAGCCGGCACGAAGGCCTTGGGCGTGCTGCGCTCGGCCACCACGGGCTCGGGCTCGGCCACCGGCCCACCGCCGATGCCGGGCACGGGGTCGGTCACACCGGCGGCCGGGGCGCTTCCGCTGAACTGCGCGGGCGCGCTGGCCGGGGCCGGCTGCACGGGCGCGTTCGACTGGGCGGGCCAGCTGACCTGGGCGCCGCTGCGGGCCATGCCGTTGCCGCTGCTGGCCATGGCCGGCTGCTGCTGACGGCCGAAACGGCGCATCAGGAAGGCGATCAACGCGATGGCGGCCACGGCCAGCAGCGCGATCATGAGGAAGTTCGCGAGCTCTTCACCGAAGCCCAGCGCGCTGGCCAGCGCCACCAGGCCCAGGCCGGCGGCCAGGCCGGCGATCGGGCCCATCCACGAGCGCTTGGCACCCGCGGCGGCGGCCGTGGCCCCGGCTGCGGCCGGTGCGGCGGCACCCGGCTGGGCGGGCGTGTTGCCCTGCCCGGGCGTGGCGGGCTTGGCGGGTGGCGCGTCGGGGGCGGTGCGCGCGGGCATGTCGCGCTGCATGCCGCTGGACTTGGAGCCGCCCAGCCGCTTGGCCTCGGAAATGGAGGGCACGGCCGTCGCGACCAGGGCCACGACCACGGCACCGATGAGCCAGTTCTTCATTGCGTGAGATTCCTCGAAAAAACATGAGCGCGCGGCGGGATCACCAGCGCGTGCGCGAGTGTGAGGCATGGCGCGCGCGCGTCCAAGGCATTGGCCGTAGCCCATGCGCCGGGTGGGTGCTCCGCGCTGGCCTTGGCTTGGCCAGGATCGGCCCCATGATCGGGTTTCCGAGCATGACGGGAACCCGGAACCAATGGAAACAAGTGTGTTGCTGTGGGTGCTGGTGCTGCTGCTGATCGCAGTGGGCCTGGCTGGCACCGTGTTGCCGGCTCTGCCTGGCACGGCCCTGGTGTTTGGCGGCATCCTGCTGGGCGCCTGGATCGACGACTTCCAGCGCGTGGGCGTGTGGGTCGTGGTGGTGGTGGCAATGCTGGCGCTGTTGTCTTGGGCGCTGGACTACGTCGCCGGATTACTGGGTGCACGCAAGGCCGGTGCCAGCCGCCTGGCGCTGGTGGGCGCTGCCGTGGGCACCGTGGTGGGTCTGTTCATGGGCCTGGTGGGCGTGCTGTTCATGCCGCTGGTGGGGGCGGCGGTCGGCGAGGCCGTCGCGCGCCGCCAGGAGGCCGACCGGGCTGGCGCCGGCCGACAGGCCATCAAAGTGGGCGTGGCCACCTGGCTGGGCATGATGGCCGGCATGGTTGCGAAGGTGGTGCTGTCGTTCGTGATGATCGGCATCTTCGTCGTGGCGCTGCTCGCGTGATCGCCCGCGGCCTGGCGCATGGCCACGCTGGCCCGCGCGTTCTGAGGCAGGGTGGGCAGCGACGACAGCATGCGGCGACGCAGCATGGGGTGGTCGCCAGCCGGCACCAGCTACAGTGCGCGAAGTGCAAGGACATGACCGGCTGACCTTTTCTGCGCCGCCAAGACACCAACCATGGACGCTCACACGCTCAGCGCGCCGGCGCGAATCACGCTCGGCGGCGGCTGCTTCTGGTGCCTGGAGGCGGTCTACGAACGGGTCGACGCCGTCATCGCGGTCGAGAGCGGCTACTGCAATGGCCATGTGCACCACCCCAGTTACGAGCAGGTCTGCAGCGGCGACACGGGGCATGCCGAAGTCGTGCAGGTCAGCTACGACCCCGCGCTGATCACCTTGCGCGAGTTGCTGGAGATCTTCTTCGTCATCCACGACCCGACCACGCCCAACCGGCAGGGCAATGACGTCGGGACCCAGTACCGCAGTGGCATCTATGTGACCAGCTCCGAGCAGAAGGCGGTTGCGCTCGAGGTCGTGGCCGAGTTGCAGGCAGCTCTGTCGGCGAGCGGGGGCGGTCGTGTCGTGACCGAGATCGTGCCGCTGGCAAACTACTCGCGCGCCGAGGACTACCACCAGCACTACTTTGCCAACCACCCCGGCCAGGGGTATTGCGCCTTTGTCGTGGCGCCCAAGGTCGAGAAGTTCCGACGTCGCTTCGCTTCGCGGTTGCGGTCGGATTAGATCAGCGAGAAGCTGCTGGGCTCGTCGAGATCGGGGAACACCGAGTCCAGGCTGCGTCGCAACTGCTGGCGGCGCTGCCGCACTTGCGGGTCGGCGCCCCTCAGCGCCGCGAAGGCCGGGGCCCGCAGCAACCACAGGTCCTCCGGCTCCTCGGCGGCCCTCACCTGCTCCTGCAGCCACTCAACGGCGGGCAGGCCGTCCAAGGCGTGAATGAAGGTGCGCTTGAGGTCCACGAAGGCGCGGCGGGCCGCTGCATGGGCCTGGCGATCCTGCGGCAGCCCCGAGAGGTCGGGGGATGCCAGACCAGCGAGGGTGTGGCCGGGCGTGTGGGGTGCGACGGCTTGCATGGCGGCCCGATCTAGAGCGGCGCGAACAGCGGGCGCGGGGCGCGGGTGGGGAAGTGCTGGTTGATCAGCTTCAGTCGCGCATCAGCCTCGCTCTGGCTGTGAGCGACTGAGATGGTGCTGTAGAGGTCGCTTCGCAGGTGCCAGAGCTCTCGCAGCGATTGTGCGTGCTGCGCCCGCCAACGCAGCTGATCGGCGTGCTCGCCGTCCACGTCGGCCAACAATGTGCCGATCTCTCGCTTGACCAGGCCAAGTCGGTTGGGTGGCGGCGCCGGTTCCACGGGCCCCGGGCCGAGCAGCCAGAGCATCAAGCGCTGCCACCAGCCCTTCAGGGCACCGCCGGCGACCGGTGCGAAGTACATCAGCGACGGTGGCATGCACACGCCCTGCGCCAGTGGGGCTGTCGGCGGCGCGCGGCGCGCCTGAGGTGCGATTGCCGTGGGGAGGCGGAAGGGAAGCATCGGCAT
Organism: Ideonella sp. WA131b; assembly: GCA_023657425.1. Lineage (NCBI taxonomy): Bacteria > Pseudomonadati > Pseudomonadota > Betaproteobacteria > Burkholderiales > Sphaerotilaceae > Ideonella > Ideonella sp. WA131b. Next base: position 726,053 of record JAGTJW010000002.1, on the reverse strand, counting down.
CATGGTGGGGGTATCGGATCCTGGGGCAGAACCTGTAGGCTCATCTTGACCTTGCGGGCCTTCCGCCGATGGCGCGAACAGCGGTGGCTTGGCCGGCTACATCCCCGCCGTGTCGGGTGCGGGCAAGCCCGGGGCAACGGCGACGACGGCGGCGACGACACTTCCGTCTCGTCGACTGCCCCCGCCTGAGCCCGAATGCACTGGATCCGTCGCGGCCTTGCCGCGCTGCTGCTGCTGACCTTGCTCGCTGCCCTGGTGCTGGCCATTTACGCCTGGCGCACGCTGCCGCCGCAGGAGGGCAAGCTGGTGCTCGCGGGCGCGCGTGGTGAGATCCGCATCGAGCGTGACGCCCACGGCATCCCCACCATCGTGGCGGCTGACCCGCTCGACGCCTACTACGGGCTGGGCGTGGTGCATGCGCAGGACCGGCTCTGGCAACTGGAGACGCACCGCCGCATCGGCGCCGGCCGCACGGCCGAAGCGTTCGGCCCCGCGGCGCTCGAGGCCGACCGTTTCCTGCGTGCCCTGGGCGTGCGCCGCGCGGCCGAGGCGCAGTGGGCCCGGGCCCCGGCGGCCTCGCGCGCGGTGGTGGAGGCCTACACCGCCGGCATCAATGCCGTCGTCAGCCAGGGCGGGCAGGCGCGCGCGCCGGAGTTCGTGGTGCTCGGCCTGCAGCTCGCCCGCTGGGAGCCGGCCGACACCTTCGCCTGGGCGATCATGATGGCCTGGGATCTGGGCGGAAACTGGAACACCGAGCTGCTGCGCCTGCGCCTGGCGCTGAAACTGCCGGTGGAGCGCATCGAGCAACTGCTGCCGCCCTACCCGGGCGACCCCGTGCCGGCCACAGCCGACTACACGGCGCTGTACCGCTCGCTGGGCCTGGGCAGCGCCAAGGTGGCGGCGCTGACGCGCGGCCTGGACGCTGCGCCGCCCTCGGGCGTGGAGGGCATGGGCAGCAACAACTGGGTGCTGGCCGGCTCGCGCACGACCACGGGCTCGCCGCTGCTGGCCAACGACCCGCACCTCAAGCTCAGTGCGCCGGCGCTGTGGTACCTGGCCCGGCTCAGGGCGCCGGGGCTGGACGTGGCTGGCGCCACGATGCCCGGTCTGCCCTTCGTGGTGCTCGGGCAGAACGCCGACATCGCGTGGGGCTTCACCAACACAGGCCCCGACGTGCAGGACCTGTACCTCGAGCAGACCGACCCGGCCGACCCGAATCGCGTGCGCACGCCCGAGGGCTTTGCGCCGCTGCAGGTGCAGACCGACACCATTCGAGTCAAGGGCGCGCCGGATGTGCCGGTGACCTTGCGACGCTCGCGCCACGGCCCGGTGATCAGCGACGCCGGCGGCATGGCCGACGCGCTGGGCGCCAAGCCAGGATTCCTGCTGGCGATGCGTTGGACGGCGCTCGACCCCGACAACGACCCTGTCGCCGTGGGTCTGGCTGTGCAGCGCGCTCGCACGGTGGACGAGACCTTCACTGCAGCGCAGGGTCTGGTAGCGCCGATGCAGAACTTGGTGGCGGCCGACCGCGCCGGCCGCATCGGCGTGATCACGCCCGGCCGCGTCCCCGTGCGCGCCCCCGAGAACGACCTCGGCGGCCGCGTGCCGGCGCCCGGCTGGGATGCGCGTTACGACTGGACCGGCTTCATTCCGCCCCACCAGACGCCGCGCCGGCGCGACCCCGCCATCGGTTGGATTGCCACCGCCAACCAGCGCATCACCGAGCCCGGCTACCGGTATCACCTCACACACGAATGGGCGCTGCCCTACCGCCAGCAACGCATCGAGCAGGTCCTGGAGTCGCGTCCGAAGCACTCGCTGCAGGACCTGGCGGCGCTGCAGATGGACGGCCGTTCCCTGGCGATGGCGACGCTGCTGCCGTGGCTGAAGCGGGCCGCGGACTCGCTGCAGGGGGGCCACCCTCTGGCGGCGGCAGCCAAGGAGCAGCTCGAGGGCTTCGCGGCCGACATGGCCGTTGACAAGCCCGCGCCGCTGATCGCTTGGGCCTGGCAGCGCCAGCTGGCCAAGGCCGTGTTCGCCGACGATGCCGGCGAGGCGCTGTGGGAGAAGAGCCTGGCCGGCCGTACCTTCCAGGACGCCCTCGAAGGCGTGCTGGCGCGCGACGACGCCAGCTGGTGCGACGACCGCGGCACGCCCGCCGCCGAGACCTGCGCGCAGCAGGCGGGGCTGGCGCTGGCGCGCGCACTTGACGAACTGGCCGTGCGCCACGGCAACGATGTGGCGTCCTGGCGCTGGGGCGCTGTGCACGTGGCGCGCTCCGAGCACCGGCCGTTCAGCCGCGTGCCGGTGCTGCGCCGGCTGTTCGAGTTGCGCACGCCGGTTGGCGGCGACACGCACACCGTGATGGCCATGCGCGTGAGCCTGCGCGAGGACAAGCTCACGGGCGACCTGTACCACGTGGACCACTCGGCCAGTCTGCGCGCGGTGTACGACGTGGCCGACCGTACCCGCTCTGGCGTGGTGCACTCCACCGGGCAGAGTGGCATCGTGTTCTCGCCGCGCTACCGCGACCAGGTCGGCCCATGGACGCGTGGCGAGCTGCTGCCGCTGTGGCCGCAGGGCGATCCGGCAACGGTGCTGCTGGTTCAGCCGGCGCGCTGAGCGCAGCCGACGAGCGCTACACCACGCCGAAGCGCTGCTTGCGCTCGGCCGTGTAGGCCCACCAGGGCTGGGCCGGGCCGCCGCGCATGAAGGCGCAGGAGGCCATGAAAGTGTCGAGCACGCAGGGATCCTGCCGCTTGCCGGTGGCCTGCTGCAGCGCCTGGTACAGCGCGAACGCGTCAGCCTCGGCAAGCTGCGCCGGGTGCTGGATGCCGATGAGGCGCAGGTCGGCCGCGATGGACGGACCGATGTTGGGCAGCTGCTCAAGCCGCTCGCACTCGGCCGCCGTGGCAGCCTTGCGCGGCGGCGGCGCCTTCGGGGGGCGCGGGGCCCGGGCAGCACCCACGGGCAAGGGCGGCAGGTTCGACAGCTTCAGCGGCGCCAGCATCGCGTGCCTCACATCAGCATGGTGTTGCGGATGAGCCCCACCGCGATGCCTTCGAGCTCGAAATCGGCCTCGGGTGGCACGTGGATGGTCTCGAAATCGGGGTTCTCGGGGATCAGCTCGATGCCCTTGCTGGTACGGCGCAGGCGCTTGACGGTGACATCGTCGCCCAGGCGGGCGACAACGATCTGGCCGTTCTTGGCGTCCTTGGCCTTCTGAACCGCGAGCAGGTCGCCGTCGAGGATGCCGGCGTCTCGCATGCTCATGCCGCGCACCTTGAGCAGGTAGTCGGGGCGGCGCGCCCACATCGAGGCTTCCATCAGGAAGCTGGTATCCACGTGCTCCTGCGCCAGGATGGGGCTGCCGGCGGCGACGCGGCCCACCAGCGGCAGCGTGAGCTGCGCAATGGCCGGCAGCGGCAGCATGTGCTGCCTGCCAATGCCGTCGAGCCGCGCCTGGTTGAGCGCGCGCAGCGTGTCAGACTTCAGCCGAATGCCGCGCGATGTGCCTCCCAGGAGCTCGATAACCCCTTTGCGCGCCAGGGCCTGCAGGTGTTCTTCGGCGGCGTTGGCCGACTTGAAGCCGAGTTCGGCGGCGATCTCGGCGCGGGTAGGCGGGGCGCCGGTGCGCTCGATGGCGCTTTGCACGACATCGAGGATCTGCTGCTGGCGGGCGGTGAGCTTGGGGTTGTCTTGCATAGCGGTGCCCGCGGCGGCGCGCAGGCTGTCTATCCATCCAGGGCTGTAGTTTCATCCAGAAAGCAGAAGATGCCAAGCACCGATTCCTTCGTCGTGGTCATCGGCACCGGCGGCACGATCGCAGGCGCCGCCACGCGCCCGGGCGCCCATCTGGGCTACCAGGCGGGCGCGCTGGCCGCGCAGGCGCTTGTCGACGCCGTGCCGGCGCTGGCCGGTCTCGCCGTGGAGGCGCATTCGCTGGCGCAGCTCGACAGCTGCGACATGGACCACGTCACCTGGGTGGCGCTGGCGAGCGCCGTGCGCGAACACCTGGCGCGGGCCGAGGTGGCCGGGGTCGTCGTCACCCACGGCACCGACACCCTGGAGGAGACCGCCACCTTCCTGCACCACACCGTTGCCGCCACCAAGCCCGTGGTGCTGACCGCAGCGATGCGCCCGGCCACCGCGCCGTCGCCCGACGGGCCGCAGAACCTGCTGGATGCGGTGACGCTCGCGGGCTTGCCGGGCGCGCAGGGCGTTCTGCTGGCCTTCGGCGGCGCGGTGTACAGCGGCACCGAGGCGCGCAAGGTGCACGGCTACCGGGCCGAAGCCTTCAGCGGCGGCGACGCCGGGCCTCTGGCGCTGTGGCAGGACGGCCGGCTGCGCTTGCTGCGTGCCTGGCCGGCGGTGGGCGGCGACGCCGCCGAGGTGCTGGCCGTGCCCGTGGCCGACTGGCCCGTGGTGGACATCGTCACCAGCCACGCTGGCGCGCGGGGCGCAGCGATGGAGGCGCTGGTGGCTGCCGGTGCGCTTGGCATCGTCATCGCGGGCACTGGCAACGGCAGCGTGCACCACACGCTGCTGGCGGCTGCGAAGGCGGCGCAGGCGCAGGGCGTGCGTGTGTGGCGAGCGTCGCGCTGCGTGGCCGGCGGCGTGGTCGAAGGCGAGGGCCGCGCGGCCGACGCACTGCCTGTGGCCGGCGACGCCACACCCGCCCAGACGCGCGTGCACCTGCTGCTGGAACTGCTCCGGTCATCCTGACCCGGGCGAGTGTCGCGGGTGCCGCGTAGCCTCTTGTCGGGCACCGACCTGAACCGCGGCTCGGGCGCTCAGGCGCACGGCTCGATCCGTCGCAATGACCCTTGTCTTGGTAGGGCATGGCGCCCCAGCGCCGTCTCGCCCGCAGAATGTCCGCGACACGTCCGGTCTTTGGCGGTGACGTCAGCCGGGCAGTGTCCACAGTACCAACGAAAACCAGGAGACAACATGCGATCAGCCGTCCCCGATTTCCGTCCAGCCGCCCTTGACCCGGGTCTCAAGGTCCGCAGAGGACCAGCGCGCTGGCTGCCGGCAAGCCTCATCGCCGTGGCGGCGCTGGTGGGTGCCACCGCAGCAGCCGCGCAGGTCACCGTCAAGGCCGAAGAGTTCCAGAAGGCCGATTCCCCCTGGGACATGGCCTTCCTGCCCGATGGCACGATGTTCTTCACCGAGAAGTGCAAGGGCCTGTCGGTGCGCCTGCCTTCGGGCAAGGTAAACGCCTTGCTGGGCGTGGGCGACAGCAAGGGCTACGCGACGGTGCGCAACGACCTGTTCTGCGACGGCCAGGCCGGCGTGCAGGGGGTGGCGGTGGACCCGAACTTCGCGAGCAACCGCTTCGTCTACGTCTACGCCAGCTCCAAAGGCCCCAACCGGACCTATGGCGGTTTCAACAACATCGTGATGCGGATGAGGGTGGACGCGCCGCTGGCCGCCGTGTCCGACATCTCCGAGATCATCAACGACATCGGCTACAAGCCGGCGAAATCGGCCCACCCCTTTGGTGGGCCGGGTGCGCACAACGGCGGCCGCATCCGCTTCAACCCGGGCGATGGCTTCCTGTACGTGCTGACGGGCGACAACCACAGCGGCGCAGGCCCTCAGCACCCCACGCAGATCATCGGCAAGGTGCTGCGCGTGGACCGCGACGGCAAGGCTGCGCCTGGCAACAACCCGCCCGCCGGCTTCGACAAGCGCATCTTCGCCTACGGTTTCCGCAATCCGCAGGGCATCGCATTCCGGCCCGGTACCAACGAGCCGTTCCTCTCCGAGAACGGCCCCTGGCACACCGACGAGGTGACCAAGCTGGTCAATGGCGGCAACGGCGGCTGGGACCCGCGTGACAACCGCAACGGCCGTGGCCCCTGCCCCGATGCCTACTGCGGCTACTCGCCCAACCAGATGGGTGCCATGCCCCCTGCCGAGCGCAGCGCCTTCATGCCGATGACCGACCTGAAGGCCTTCCCGGACGCGCTCAAGCCCGCCTGGACGAACAACGGCCTGTCGCAAGGCATGTGCGGCAGCGTGTTCCTGGTGGGCAAGCAGTGGAAGCAGTGGGAAGGCCGCCTGGCAGTCGGGTACGCAGGCATCGGCATCCACGGCACGCCCACGGGCAATCGCATCGACATCCTCGACCTCAGCCGTGACGGACTGTCCGCCAAGCGCGAGGAACTGCTGTGGCCCACCTTCGCCGGCCGGTTCCGGCATCTCTCGCTGGGCCCTGACAACGCCCTGTATGTGGCCGACGAAGGCAGCGGGATGATCTACCGCGTCACGCCTAACTGAACCAGCGGTCCATGAAGGGCGCCGCTGCGAGGCGGCGCCCTTTGCTCATCAGCACCTGACCTGCTGCGCCTGACAGCGCCTGTGTTGGGTGGCGTCAACCTCGAGTGCTCGATTCATCATGAAGCCTGCCCAAGCCGTTTCGGCCCGCCCATCTGCAGCGACGCTGTCGCTGGCCTTGTGGTTGCTGGCGCTCGCCGCAGCCTGGACCCCGCAAGCCCGTGCCGAGACGCCCACGCTGCAGCAGTTGATGCAGCGCAACAATTGCACAGCCTGCCACCTGGTCGACAGGCGCAAGTACGGCCCCCACTTCAAGGAGGTGGCGGAGCGTTATGGCGGCGACGCCAATGCGGTGGCGACACTGGCCGCCAAGATCAAGGCCGGCGGCAGCGGCGTGTGGGGCGAGGACCCGATGCCGCCGCAGCCCCTGGTCAGCGACAGGGACGCTCGAGCGATGGCCCAGCTGATCATGGCCCTCAAGCCCTGATCGCCCGGCCCGGCCCGCCCCCGGGGGGAACGCCGCCTCAGACCACCGTCAGAGCGACGCTGATGTTGCCGCGCGTGGCGTTGCTGTACGGGCAAACCTCGTGCGCGGCGGCCACCAGATGCTCGAGCTCGGCACGCTCCATGCCGTGCACCGAGATCGTCATCGCCACGTCGACGGCGAAGGCCCCGGGCTTGCCCGTCATGGGGCCGATCGACACCGCGGCGTCGATGGTGGGCTCGGCTGGCAGCGCGGTCTTCGCGCGCGCGGCCACAGCCTTCATCGCGCCGATGAAGCAGGCGCTGTAGCCGGCGGCGAACAACTGCTCTGGGTTGGTGCCGGCACCGCCGGCACCGCCGAGTTCCTTGGGCGTGACGAGGACCGCGCTGAGCGCGCCGTCGTCGGACTTGGTGCTGCCGGTGCGGCCGCCGGTGCTGGTGGCGCGGCCGGTGTAGAGGGCTTTGTCGATGGCCATGGGTGGTCTCGCTTTCGTGGGGGTTAAGGCGACCGGGTTCAGGTCGCCGAGGAGGAAGCGGGCAGGGCCGCCAGGTTGTCGGCCAGGCGCCGACGCAGGCCCTGCAACTGGGCCGTGAGTTCGCTCAACTCACCCAGCGTGCAGCCGCTGGCGCGAGCCACAGCCTGCGGCATGGCCTGGGCGCGGCGGCGCAGCGCACGGCCCGCGGCCGACAGCGCCACGCGCACGCGGCGCTCGTCGGCCGTGTCGCGCAGCCGCAGCACCAGACCGGCCTGCTCGAGCCGCTTGAGCAGCGGCGTCAATGTGCCCGAGTCGAGTGCCAGGCGCTCGCCGATCTCGCCCACCGCCAGGCCTTCGTGCTCCCACAGCACCAGCATCACCAGGTACTGCGGGTAGGTCAGGCCCAGCGGGTCGAGCAGCGGCTTGTAGAGCTTGGTCATCGCCAGCGACGAGGCGTAGAGCGCAAAGCACAGCTGGCGGTCGAGGGCGAGCCAGTGGCCTTCGGGGGTGGGTGCTGCGTCACGGCGGGGCACAGACGATCGTTTATTGAGACGAACACAAGATGATTGCACGCGATCTATATGCCCGATGAGGCAACAGGGGGATGCGGGCCGGTGTGCGATGGCGGCGCGCGTGCTGAGGGCTGGGCTGATGCAGGGGATGGCTGAGCGCATCAAGGCCGGTTGACGATGCTTGATGCTGCCCGTGCTCGGACAGGCATGACCGGTCAGGCTTCGCGCTGCCCAGGAGCGCGCGGCTGCGGGTGTCGGCTGTGCAGCAAGCGGGTACCGCGGTTCGGCTGCCTTGGAGCAGGGCAGTTGATGATCCGGGCCTGGCAGCGCTCGAGGGTGTGATTGAGATAGAGCGCAAGTACAGCCCAGACTGCGGCGGCAGGCCGAAGATCACTTCGGTGATTCTGGAGCAGCCGGTCCGTGAAAAGATCGTCACGCATCTTGGTCTGAAAGCGCGGGCACCGCCGCGGGCGCCCGCACGGGGCCAGGCGCTTCAGGTCGCCTGAACCTCGGTCAAGCTCCGCGATCAGGCGCCGCCGCCCCCCCTCGAGGCGGCAGAGCCTCCGACACGTCGCTGCAGGCCTCTTGGTTTCAGCGCAAGCTGTCGTATACCGCTGTCTCGAAGTCGTAGAACGTCGGCACGGAGCCGGTGTCCGCGAACGGGAAGATCTGGCTCAGGAACACGCCGCCGATGCCGGTCGTCGGGTCGATCCAGTAGAACGAATTCGCAAGGCCCGCCCACATCAGCCCACCTGCCGGGCGGCCGGTCAGAGTGCGCTCGTGGTTGATCTGGAACGCGAGGCTCCAGCTCTTCTTCACCCCCGGAAAGAACTCGGCGTCGTTGGTGAGCGGGTGGTTGGTCTTGAGGTTGGAGACCCGCGCATCGCCCATCTGGTTGACCATCAGACCGCTGGCTACCGTTTCGGGCTTGAGCACGCGCTCTCCGGCAAGCTGGCCGCCGTTGAGCACCATGCGCACGAACTTCAGGTAGTCGCCCATGGTCGCGTACAAGCCGCCCCCGCCCATCTCGAACTCGGGCTCCTGGGTTAACTCAAAGGGCATCGGTGCGAGCTTGCCATCCGCCCCGCGCAAGTGAACACCCGCGAGGCGGCTGCGCATGTCGGGCGAGATCCTGAAGGCCGTGCTCGTCATTCCGAGTGGGTCGAAGAGGTTCTCCTTCAGGTAAGCGCCGAGCTTCTTGCCACTGATGGCTTCCACCATCTTGCCGGCCCAGTCGATACCGATGCCGTATTCCCAGCGCTCGCCGGGGTCGAACAGCAGCGGCAGCGTGAGCGCCTTGTTCTCGCAGCTCGTGACGCTCGGAATACTGAGCGCCTCCTGCACCTTGGCGATGTCGGTGTTCCAGATCTCGTAGCTGAAGCCCGAGCTGTGGGTCAGCAGGTGGCGCAGCGTGACGGCGCGGCGCGGCGCACGGTAGGTGGGCTTGCCATTGGCGTCGAACCCGGTCAGCACCTGGGCGTCGCCGATCTGCGGGCAAACCTTGTGCGCCGGGGCGTCCAGATCGAGCTGGCCACGCTCGACGCATTGCACTGCCGCCACCGAGGTGATGGCCTTGGTCATCGAAGCGATCCAGCCCACGGTGTCGAGCGTCATCGGCTGGCCGCCACCCAGGGTTCGCTCGCCGAAGGCGCCTTCGTAGATCGTCCCTTCCCGGTCGGTAGCCATCGCCACGACCCCAGGAACGGCGCCTCCTGCAACTGCGTTGCTCAAGATCCGGTCTGCACGCTGCTTCAAGTCCATGCGAAGTCTCCTGCCAGGTTGCGGCCCGATCACGGCGAGCGGGCCAGGATCAGAAATCTAGGAGCATGGGCGGCAGAAATCCAGCCCCGGATGTTTCGCGAGCGCAGCACTGGATGACTCTGAGGCGCCCTTCGGCCAACTTTTGTGGGTCGCGGGCCCGTGAGTGTGGCAATTGATGCGCCGCATGGTGCAGGCCTGCGCAAGCTTGGTGCCCTTCAGAGCCAGACGGTGCAGGTTGATCATCAGCGTGTAGGCCAGTGCGGCCAGCAGCAGGCGAAGCTGGTTGACCTGGTAGCGGTGGCAGCTGGCGCACCGCCCGAACAGGTCCGGTTGCGCTTCCTTGATGGGGTTCTGGGCCTCGCCGCGCGCGCAGCATCTGCGCTCGTACAAGGTCTTGGGCGAACCCGGAAGATCGGTGACGATGAAGCGCGGGTTGGCTCCTTGCTCCAGGTGCCGGCGGCGTACTGAAACTCGCCGAACATGCGTTGCTTGTTCTTCATGGCTGCGGTCTGCTCGGCCAGGGCCATCTCTGCGAGGGCCACCTGCTCGTTCAGGCGCGGGCTCTTCTGCAGCCCGATGATGTGGCTCACGCCCCAACGCTCCAGGCGTTGCAGCACGCGCGGGCGGCAAAACCCCGAGTCCGCACGCACGATGATCTTCGTCCTTGGCCATGCGCGGCGCAGCGCTACCAGCAGCCGCTTGATCAGCGCACTGACCACGCTGGCAGGGTCTCATCGGTGCACTCTGGCATCGGCGGTCCTCGGTCTTCATTGGCTTCAGATTCCCATGAAAACGCACCTCGGCACGAGGCCACCGACCTGCTATTGATGAAGCATCCGGGATAGGGCTGGCTTCGAACTGACGGTCGCGGGTTGACGAGCAGTGTCACGACTTGACGCCATTGCTCCAGCAGCCAGCGCTCCCCGGGCTCGCGTGCGAGCGCCGCGGCCGTCGCGGGGACTCAAGCCGCATGTGGCGTCGCTTGGGATGGGCCGTTGATCGCCACGTCGTCAGGCTGCCCCCGGCATGCCGGCATCTTGCTGCAGTTCTACCCGATTGCGCCCCGATGCCTTGGCGCGATAGAGCGCGGCATCGGCGGCGGCGAGGGTCTGTGCCACCGCGCAATCGGCTGCATGCCGGCTCACGCCCATGGACACAGTGACACGCAGCTCCGCACTGCCCGCGGTGGGCACGGAAAACGCCGCCGTGTGCTCGCGCACGCGCTCGCACACGGCGAGAGCGACTTCGGGGTCGGCGGTCTGGATGATGAGCAGGAACTCCTCGCCGCCCCAGCGCGCCAGCAGGTCGCCCGGCCGCAGCAGCCCGGTGGTCTCGTGCGCGAATCGGCGCAGCACGATGTCACCCATGGCATGGCCGTGCAAGTCGTTCACCATCTTGAAGTGGTCGAGGTCGATCATCGCCACGAAGGCGTGTTTGCCCCGGGCGGCCTCGGCCTGCATGAGCTGCAGCCTTTCCTGGGCCCTGCGGCGGTTGGCCAGACCGGTCAGCTCGTCTCGATCGGCAATCTCGGCGATGCGCGCCAGGGCCCGCGCCAGTTCGGTCTTCTGCTGGCCCAGGGTGTTGCGCAGCGCACTCATGCGTCCGGCGAGCACGTCGAAGCCGGGCACGACCAGCAACAACACCCAGAATGTGGCAAGTTCCACCGCCCAGGGATACCGCTGCGGCTGCTGCCACGCCATGCCCGCCATGGTGACGGCGAACAGCAGCAGCGTGTAGACCGCCAGCCCCCGCACCTGCCGCGGCGACAAGGCGAAGATGCTGAAGAGGAGGGCCAGGCAGGTCATCGGCAAGGCCAGCGCACGCATCGGCCCGAGGATCGCGTAGCAGGCCGCAGTGGAGGCGATCGAGTATGCGATCTGCGGCAGCGTGAGCGCCGGGTCCTTCATCCGGAGGGTCCAGCCGCGCTGCAGACCAAGCCACGTGAATGCCGTGACCAGAGCCGACATCGGCGCCCACAGCGCCACCAGTCGCCAGTCGGCGTGGCCCATCGTGACGCCGGCGGCCATCAACGGGATGCCGAGCAGGATCCACGAGAACGACGATGCGACCTGTCGCTTCCATCCGGCGATGCGCGCGAGATCCCGCTGCGGGAGCTCCGGCGTGGCCGAAGCCGCGTCGGCAGTTGGTGGAGAGGTGGGAGTTGTCAACGGTGGTCCAAGAAGGCAAGTGCACAGGACGGGTATCGGCCTGACCGATGCGTACCTTGAGCGCGACGCTGGAAGGTGACGAGGGATTGTCAGGCCCGGCTCGCCATCGCCACCGGTGGGCATGCCTGGCCGACCGCGCCCGGCGGAGCGGCCGCGCAACCGGTGCCAGACCTCCTGGCCCGACGGCACCCGGTACCTGGTGATGTCGCCGCTGAAGTTCGAGCAAGGGGTGGCGGTGGGCGTACCACGCCAGCGCAGGCCACCTTGACCGGTCGCGAGAGGCCCGCACAAGCGGCTGCTTCGCGGCGGTCAATTGGCGGCGGTGAGTGTTGCTGAAGGGTCGCTATGCAAAGCCATCCATAGCGCTGTGCAAAGCTATCCATAGCGGCCCAAACCAGACGGTAGGCTGAGCGACCTGACCGCCCGGAACCGGTCATCCGAGAGCGAATGAGCACGCCGGGTACCCGAATGGCATGCCACCGTGCTCCCAGGCCCGGGGCAGCCCGATCTGGCCAAGAACTGACCGCACCAGGGCCGGAAACGCCGGCTCGGCCCGAACGTCGCTGGAGAGGATCACCACGCAGCGCTTGCCGGCCCCCATGCAGACCCCCATGTTGGCCGTGGAGTCCTTGTGTCCGCCCTTGACGAAGCCTGCCCCTTGCGGACCCTTGAAGGCGATCACGCCCAGGCCCGCGCCCAGTGCTTGAAAGGGCGGAGACGCGGGGGGCGGTTGCCGCGAAGGGAACTGACTGCCCGTGGCGATCGTGAGTTGCCACTGGATCAGCTCGGCCCGTGCGGCAGCGCTCATTCCGTCTCCACGCACACAGCTCGCGGCGAGCCGGCCCATGTCGGCGATGCTGGTGTCCATGGAGCCCGATGCGCGCATCCGGCTGCGCGCGTCGTGAGCGCTCCGGCCGTCCATCTTGAGTGTATCCGTCTGCGGGCGGTGCGCCAACGCCAGCGCTCGTCATTGGCCAGACCCGCAAATGCGGAGTAGCGCCGCACCATGTCCGGTGACGCACAGCTCGGCAGTGGCTGCTTCCAGCAGCTGGCAATCGGGACGTCCAGGCCGAGCTTGCCTTCCTCGACCAACTGCATGACCAGGTAGCCGAAGGCGGCCTTGGTCAGCGAGGCGCCGTACATCACGGTGTCCACTTGCAGCGGATCACCGCTGGCGTTGCGAACGCCGTAGGCCTTGGTGAACACCGCCTGGCCGTCGTCAACCACCGACACCGCCAAACCACGGGCACCGGTGGCGGCCATGGCGAGTTGCACCGTGTCGTCTGTCTGTCGCGTGTCCACGGCGCGCTGCGGCGCTGATGACGGCGCGTGGGAACAGCCCCGCAAGGCGCTGCCCAGCAGCAGCGTGGCGGCGCGGCGTGTCCAGACACCTTCCGGCAGTGAACTCAGGGCGTCAACGTCTGCGTCGGCGGCGCCGGGGTTGCCGCAGGTTCAGCGCGGCATCGCAGCTCGCCGTGCAAGCTGCTCTGCCAGCGGGCTGTGGCGCCGAGACGCTTGGACATGCGGCGCGAGCCACGCCGACCCGTGCAGATCACCTCGCCTTGCAGTTGAACTCCAGCCGCGGTTCGACGATGTCGCGGCCGTCGACGCTGAATTCGCAGCGCGAAGCCTTTTCCAGGAGCAAGGCGATGTTGCGGCCCGCGCCCGTCAACACCATGCTGCCGGAGCCGGGCAAGGCCGTGCCCGGCGTGGCCGCGCCCAGGTCGATGGCAGCCCAGTCTTCCGACGCGACCTTGAACTCGTGTGTGCCTGCGCCCAGATCGACAACCGTGCGGTGCAGCCCGTCAACGCCCAGGGTCAGCCTGTGGTCGGTCGACCAGCTGTTCATGCTGCCGCGCAGATAAACCGGCTGCGCGGTCAGTGACGGCAGCGGCAGTGCGGCCCGCGGTCCTGAAGGCTGGCCCGGCAGATCGGGCAAGGTGACGCTGCGCGCCGAGCCGCTGGCCGGTAGCTCGAAGCGCAGTTCGCCGTCGACTTGAGGCGCGTAGAAGTTGCTGGCCGATTCAGCCACGAGAGGCGTCCACTGCTCGTTGCCCAGTCGAGCCCACAGCGCGCCGCCGCGCCGGATCACCCACAGCGTTCGCCCGTTCGGCAGGCTGTAGCTGCCTTGCACACGGTCTTGCGCTGCGCCCGGCAGCTCGACGGCCTTGCGCTCTTCTGGCAGCACCACCGCCAGGCCGTTGGCCGCCGCCGCCAGCTTGAGGGCCAACGCGGGCGCGGCCGAGGACTCCTGGTTGCTGAGCACGGCAATCGTCAGCTTCTGCGCTGGCTCGTAGTGCAGATAGGTCGAGAACCCGTCGATGCCTCCGGAGTGCCCATACGACAGCGGCTGGCCTGCCGACGACACGTTCAGGCCCAGCGCATAGTTGTTGCGCACCGGCGTCGTCATTTCCTTCAGCGAGGCCGGGCTCAGCAGTGCACCGCCGTAGAGACCCTGCTGCCACTTCAACAAGTCGCCCGTGGTGCCGTACAGCGCCCCGGCCGAGTAAGGAATGCTCATGTTCAGAAAGTTCGCCGGCCGCAGCACCTTGCCCTCCTTGACGTAACCGCTGGCCAGCTGCGGCACGATCGCAGCGCTGTGCGCCACGCCGCTGCTGGTCATGCCCATCGGCTGAAGCAGCTCGGTTCGCACGAACTCGGCGTAGCTCTTGCCAGAAAGCTGTTCGATCAACATCCCTGCCATCACATAGCCCGAGTTGCTGTAGTTCCAGCCGTTGCCGGGTGAAAAGTCCAGCGGTGCGTCGCGGAAACTGGCGTACAGCTCGCTCGGCGTCATCTGCTGGTGGCGAATCTTCTCCAGGCCGCCGCCCTGCGTGTGGTTGGGCAGCCCCGAGGTGTGCGCCAACAGTTGCCGCGCCGTCACGGCAGACCAGGCTGCCGGAAGGCCGCTCAGGTGTCGGGACAGCGCATCGTTCAGGCCCAGCCGGCCCTGGTCCACCAGCCTCAACAGCGCAGCGGCGGTGAACTGCTTGCTCACCGAGGCCAGCAGGTACTTCACGCCCGGTGCGTTCGGCACCTGCCACTCCTGGCTGGCGAGGCCCCAGCCGCGGTCCAGCAGCACTTGGTCGCCGCGCGCGACGAGCACCGTGCCGGTGAACAGTCCCCGGTCGGCGAAAGACTGGGCGATCGCTGCCAGCCGCTCCGGGCTCTGGCCATGCGCAATGCCGAAGGCAGCAGCACCAGCGACGGCGATCACGAACAAGCGCGGGGTCGGCATGACGCAACTCCAGGGCAGCAAATGTCAGCAGCCACTCTAGTGTAGTGTTCGACTCTTGAAGGAACGTAATTGAGTTTTCCACCTCCAATGCTCTACTTCGGTTTGCAATGGAGCGAAAAATTGCGAGTTGCCCCAGGGATAGAGTTGACGGATGAGCAAGAGGTCGAACTGACGAGGCTTGCGCGCTCCAAGCGCACCAGCGTCAGGCTGGCCCAGCGTGCACAGATCGTCCTGCTGGCCGCACAGGGCCTTCAGAACAAGGACATCGCCGAGCAACTGGGCGTAGGGCGCGTGCAGGTTGCTCGCTGGCGCGAGCGCTATCTGCAGTCCGGCCTTCCGGGGATTGAACAGGACCTGCCGCGCGGCGCCCCGCCCGTGAAGATGGACGTTGCCAAGTTGGTGGAGCTGACCACGCAGAGCACGCCCGTGGCTGCCACGCACTGGAGCACTCGCAAGATGGCTGCAGTGCTGAAGGTCAGCCCGAGCACGGTGATGCGCCACTGGCAGGCCAACGGCCTGAAGCCGCACTTGGTGCGCGGCTTCAAGGTGTCCCGCGACCCGAAGTTCGTCGAGAAGCTCGAAGACATCGTGGGCCTGTACATGTCCCCGCCCGAGCACGCGTTGGTGCTTTGCTGCGACGAGAAGAGCCAAGTACAGGCGCTGGACCGCACGCAGCCGGGCCTGCCGATGAAGAAGGGGCGCGCGCAGACGATGACGCACGACTACAAGCGCAATGGCACAACCACGTTGTTCGCGGCGCTCAACGTGCTGGACGGCACCGTCATTGGCCAATGCCAACAGCGTCACACGCACGCAGAGTGGCTGAAGTTCCTGCGCAAGATCGATCGTGAAACGCCCAAGGACAAAACGCTGCACTTGATCGCCGACAACTACGCCACGCACAAGCACCCTGCGGTGCAGGAATGGCTGGCCAAGCGCCCACGCTTCAACATGCATTTCACGCCGACCTCAGCGTCGTGGCTGAACATGGTGGAGCGATTCTTCCGGGACATCACAGTCAATCGGCTGCGCCGTGGCGTGTTCACGAGCGTGCCCGAGTTGATCACTGCCATTGAAAAGTACGTCGCCCATCACAACACCAAACCAAAGCCGTTCATCTGGACCAAGAGCGCCGCCGACATCCTGCAGAAGGTAATTCGGGCCAATGCGCGCTTAAGTTCCAAACAGAACGCAACACTACACTAGAAGCCGAGCCGCTGCGTTGCCTGCGGCACCCGACGAAGCGCGTTTTGCAAGGGACAGCCCGACCGGCGGGCCGATCGGCGTCACCGCAAGCGGCGGGGCCGTGCCAGCCCGGAGCATCCGTCAACCGCGGTGGCGCCGTGCCACTGCGGCAGCCTCCTTGGCCACCGCCGCGCGCAGCGAAGCCGGCGCCAGCACCTCCACCTCGGTACCCAGCCGCAACAGTTGCCGCGCGGCATAGGCCTCGGACTCGGTGGGCAACTCGGCTTGCACCCAGTTGGCAAGGTCCTGGCCGCACCGGGCGCCTGCCAGCGGACGCGCCGTGCGTTCGGCCCACTCGGCTGCCGCCGGCTGCGCCGCGCGCAGGATGCGCAGACCTTCGGGCGTGATCCGCACAGTCGCGCGGCCTGCCATCAGGCGCGATTCGAACTCCTCCACGGCGGCTGGCCAGTGAGCGGCCAGCACGAAGCCCGGTGGTCTGCGTGCTGGCGTGGCCAGCACGCTCAGACTCAGGATCGCGCTGACCCGGTAGGTGCGGAGTGCGGCTGCAGCGCCCCGGCCGGCGGGGCGGGCCACGAGGTACCAAAGACCGCCCTTGAGCACCAGGCCCAGCGGCGACAGCGTGCGTGTGGACTCTCCCGCCCAACCGGCGTATTGCAGGCGCACTTGGCGGCTCTCCCACACAGACGCAGCCAAGGCTGGCAGCAGAGGCAGCGCTTCTTGGCGGTGGTACCAGGGCAAGGGGTCAATGTGGAATCTCTCGGCGATGCGGCCCGCGTCGGCTGCGGCCTCGGGCGGCAGGCTGGCCAGCAGCTTGAGCTGTGCATCGGCGGCCTCGCCGGCTAGGAGCGTGGGCGGCAGAAATCCAGCCCCGCGTTGGGCCGACTTCGGGGCCCAGGCCAGGCGCCGCGCGCAGCCCGGGCTATACGCCCGGGCCAGCGTGGCAACGCCGCAAGGGCCCCGAAATCGGCCCAACCCGAAGGGCCGGGGCGGCCAAAGCCGCTGGCGGGTGTTGCGCCGCTGGCGCGGGCGTGAAGCCCGCGCTGCGCGACGCGCCTACGCCAGTGGCTTTGGCCGCCCCGGCGCGGGGCTGGATTTCTGCCGCCCACGCTCCTAGGCCCAGGTCGCGTGCCGCGCTGTGCAGACCGGCCAGCGGCACGCTGCGTGCTTCGGGCCCCGTCAGGCCCGTGAGCTGGGTGCGCCAGCCCGGCGCCAGCACGATGCCGCCGCCGCGCCCGCGCTCTGCGTGCACCGGCACGCCGGCGGCGCTGAGCGCGTCCAGGTCGCGGTAGACGGTGCGCACGGCAACCTCGAACTCCCGCGCCAGCTCAGCCGCCGTGATGCGGCCTCGCAGCTGCAGGCGCAGCAGGATCGACAGCAGGCGACTGGAACGCACATTGCGCAGATTAGCTGACAATCGATGTCAAGTTCAAGCGGGCACCATGAACGCATGCCTGATTCGGACCTGAGCACACCGCTGATCTTGTTTGAACCGCGCTTCTACCGCACGCGCCCGGGCCGGCGCGACGAGTTGATCGCCATGTTCGAAGCGCACTTTCGCCCCGCCTACGAGGCGGCCGGAGCCACCATCCTGGCGTGTCATGCTGCGCTGCAAAGACAGACTTGGCCGCGAGGTGCGCGCCACTGGCGGCTCATGCCGACGGCCTGTTCGCTGCAGCGCTGACGCCCTGCAAGGAGCCACCCCCATGCATCAACAACGCCGCCACTGGCTGCTCGCTGGCGCGGCCACCTGGGCGACCCATCACGTGTTCGGCCAATCCACCCACAGCCCGGAGTCCCGCCCCATGCTCGACGATTCGATGATCGATGCCGACACCCCGCGATTCGATCCCGTGCCCACGCTGCCTGGCACCCTCACTTCCGGCCGGCCGGGCGACTTCGGCTTTCTCGACGGCCAATGGCGCATCCGCCATCTGAAGCGCCGCGGCGAGACCTGGGACCGGTTCGAGGGAGAGGCGCGTTGTTGGAGCATCCTTGGCGGCATCGGCCATGTCGAGGAGCTGTTGATCCCGGCGCGCGACTTCAACGGCCTGGGCCTGCGCATGCTCGATGTCTCCCGACGCCGGTGGTCCGACCACTGGGTCAACGCCAAGAGCGGCGTCATCACCACGCCAGGCCAGACCGGGAGCTTCGAGAACGGGGAAGGCCTCTTCGCGTCCACCTACGAGGACAAGGGCAAGACCATGCACTCGATGGGCATCTGGGACCGAATCGGGTCGGGCCAGTGCCGCTGGCGCCAGGTCTACTCCGCCGACGCCGGCAAGACCTGGGAGCATGACTGGGTCATGCACTGGCGGCGTGCGGGCTGACCGCGCCGCCGATGCCGGCTGGCCGTCAGGGCGGTTGGCGTGTCTCTCCCCAGGGTCTCAGGCCGACCTTTCGACCTTCACTTCGGATCCTGAATCCGCTTCAGCAGCGGCGAGAAGCATCGATCGGCAAACTTCGTCCTGACCCGTTTGCCGGATTGCACTTCGAAGTCCTGCATGCCGTGATCGGCATTCGGGAAGATCACCACGGGCACGGGCTTGTCTTGCCGACGCAGCCGAGCCAGGATTTCCAGTGTTGGCTCAGGCGGCGCTTCGATGTCCTTGCCGGCCACCAGCCACAGCATCGGGATGTGCAGCTCTTCGAATGTCGGCACAGGGTCGCTATGGATAGCTTGGCATAGCGACCCGTACCTGACCTTCGTCCGCCCGGCTCAGCTGCCGAAAAGCAGCCTCTCCCGGCGCATCGCTGGATTGCGACTTGCGCTTGTCCAAGGTCCGGCGAATGGGTACGTCCGCCGGCAGGGCGGAAGGGCTCACCGCCTTCGCGCCAGCGTCAGGCCGTCACGGATGGGTAGCAGCACCATGTCCACACGCGCATCGCCGTGCGGCTTGATGTGCATCGACAGCAAGCTGCGTGGATGCGATCTCGTCGCCCTGAAGGCCCGAGATGTCGGTCATGGGGATCAGGTGGCGCCGCGCGCCATCGTGCTGCAGCACAAGACCCGGCGCCCGGTCCGGTTCGAGATCACTCCTGCAGATCACGCTGACCCGTCGAACCGCGACCGAGCTTACCTGCCGCCCACGCTCCTAGCTCGTTGCGTGCGAGCGTCGCACGACGGCGCTTCAGGTCGGGTCGCCAGACTTCCAGACCGTCCGGGCCAGCCGCATCAGATTGCCTCCCAACACTGCGCGCAAGTCCGCGTCGCCGTAGCCAAGCCTCTGGAGCGCCAGAACGATCGCCTCCAACTGTTCGGGTGCCACCATGCGCAGGCCCTTTTCATACCCCAACGCGGCTGGGAAGGTGTGCGCCATCTTGGACAAGTAGTCATCCAACTCCTGGGAGTCGAAGACGTAGTCCAGGCCCAAAGCCACATGCTGCGGACCGACGAGTTGCGCGACATGGTCCACATGGCGGGCAAAGGTCTCGCTGCTGTTGTCGTTCTTGCCCAGGAAACTGCCGATGCCGTTGATGCCCACCACGCCGCCCGTCGCCGCGCAGGCGCGGATCAGGTCGTCCGGGATGTTGCGGGGGTGTGGATACACGGCGCTGGGGTTGCTGTGCGAGAAGATGACTGGCCGAGTAGCCACCTCGAAGACATCGCGCACGGTGCGATGGCCGGTGTGGCTGCAGCAGACCTGCATGCCGACACGTTCCATCTCCGCGATGACTTCGCGGCCAAAGGGCGTCAGACCCTTGTCTTCGTCCTGGCAGCCTCCGCCCACACGGTTGTTCGTGTTGTAGGCCAAAAGCATCCAGCGCACGCCCAGGTCGTAGTACAGCGACACCAGGCTTGGCTGGTCGGCCACGGCATTGGCGCCTTCAATGTCGAACCCGACAGCCAGCCGTCCGGTGGCGTTCGCTCGCTCGACGTCGTCGGCGGTGCGCAGCAGCAGGTACTCTCCTGGCCGCGCCTTGATCCAGCCACGCAAGCTTGCCAATGTGCGCACGTGCTCTTCGATGCCCATGTCCCCGAAGCCAACGTTGAGCATCACGGCGCTCACGCCTGCTGCGCGATACCGCTCCAACTGCGGCAAGAAGGACGTGTCATGCGGGCGTGCCACTGGCATACAGCCGTGGTTGTCCCAGACGATGCTGCTGCGCAACAGGGTTGCCGCGTCAAAACGGCCTGGCAGGTGGGGTGGATTCATGGAAGCTGAACCATAGGCCATGGCGGGCTCCGATCAGTTAGGCTGCGAACACAGAGATTTAGGGGAATCGAACACATGCCCCATCACGTCGCTCCTACTTCCGGGAAGGCTTGGTCGCCGCTGGACTTCGACCAGGAAGCCTTCCGGGCCGGTGCCAGCGAGAAGAGCTTCAAGCGCTTTGCGCGCCAGGGCGTTCGTACGCTGCATGCACACGAAGGCGGCAGTGGGACTTCGGACACGGTGCGCGTGGACGAAGGACTGTTGCTCACGGTGATCAACTGTGTGCTGCCCCGCACCGCGCGCTGGCGCTACGACACCGAAGAAGCCCTGATCATGTTGCGTGCGTCGCTGTGTTGCGACGTCGCGTTTGAGGTGGGCAGTTCGGCACAGCTCGTCTTCAACCGCCCCGAAGTCACCTTGGTCTGCCTGCCCAAGGGCAGGCCACAGACCGTGGACATCGCAGGCGGTGTGCGCCAGCAGGGCTTGGTCGCGCTCTTCCGCGCCGCGACGTTTCCGCAACGTTACGGTCTGCAGCTGACGGACCTGCCACCCCTTGTGCGAGACGCCGTCACCGGCTCGGCCGAGGTCGGCCGCATCGCGTCGTTTCCCCTCGACCACCGCTTGGCAGCACTGCTGGCCGACACCATCGATACACGGCTGGAAGGCGAGATGCGTGTGGTGCAGTACGCGGGGCGCCTGGCTGAACTGGTGGCCTACACCCTGGACGCCATGCAGCACACGCCGCTGCTGCGCGGCAGCGCACTGAACCGGCTGCGCGACGTTGAACTGGCCCACGCGGCGTTGCAGCAGCTGGAACGCAGCTACCGCAAGCCGCCGCTGTTCGCCGACCTTGCGCACGAAATCGGCACCAACCAGAACAAGCTCAAGGCGGTCTTCAAGGAGGCCTTCGGCGTGACGATGGCTGACTACTGCCTGGCACGCCGGATGCGCGAGGCCCAGCAGCTTCTGTTGGAGGCTACGCTCACAATTGCCCAGGTCGCTGAGCGCGTTGGCTATGAACACCAAAGCAGTTTCGCTTCGGCATTCGGGGCCCATGTGGGCATGTCGCCGCGCGAGTATCGCCAGCACCGCGCACCATTCAACCGGCCGCTGATCTCAGCGGACATGGGCGGCGCGGATCGCCCCTAGGAGCGTGGGCGGCAGAAATCCAGCCCAACGCGGGGCTGGATTTCTGCCGCCCACGCTCCTAGGGTTCACCCGCGGAGCCCGAGCTATCCGGGACAGACCGTGCCGATCGCCTAAATCTTCGGTGCAACGTCAAATGCCGACACCAGTGCTCACATCTATCGTGGCTCGGAGTCTTGAGCCCAGTCGCTGAGAGAAGGACCCGAACCATGACAAGCCTGCAACGATTCACGTTCCGCCCAACCGGTCTGTGCGCCGCACTCGCTTGCGCTGGCCTGCTGGTCTCGCTGTCGGCGGTTGCGCAGCAGGCGCCGCCAGCCAAGGCCGATGAAGACAACACCCAAAGGGTTGTCGTGACCGCCAACAAGCGTGTCGAGAAGCAGCGCGAGGTTGCAGGCACGGTATCGGTGCTGGACGGCAGCGACCTTGAGCGTCGCGGCGCCCGTGACCAGGAAGATTTTCTGAAACTCACACCCGGCGTCCAGCTCAACCGAGGTGACCCCAACGGCAGCGGCATCACCATCCGCGGCCTGAGCAGCCAGGCCTCGCCCGAGAGCGGCGGCGCGCAGCAGAACCCGAGTGGCTCCTACCTGGAAGACGTGCCGTTGGCATCACCCATTGGGAAGGGGCTTGTGGCCGACATCCTGCCCTTCGACCTGGACCGCATCGAGGTGCTGCGCGGGCCGCAGGGCGCGCTGTTCGGTTCAGGCTCGCTGGGGGGCGCGGTGCGCTTCCTGCTGGCCAAGCCCGAACTGAAGGCCTTCGGCGGCGCTGTGCGGGTGGGTGCCAGCAGCGTGTCTCAAGGCAAGACCGCGGGCTCGCTCTACGGCATGGTCAACGCGCCAATAGGTGAGATGGCCGCGCTGCGCGTGGTGGCCTTCGACCGCACGGCGCCCGGCTACATCGACAACAAGGGCACCAACACCAAGGATGCCAACGAAGTGCGCCAGACCGGCGGCCGGGTACTGGCCACCGTCAAGCCCGTGCGCGAGTTGACCGCCACCTTCGTGGCCAGCACGCAGAAGACCACGCAGGACGACTTCAGCTACGTCTTCGGCGACCCGAAGAAACTGGAGCACGACAACCCCTCGCTCGGCCGTGGCACCTCGCAGTTCGACTTCTCCAGCCTGACGGTGGACTACGACCTGGGCGGTGCGATCCTGACGTCCGTCACCGGCTACTGGAAGACCAAGGCCAACTCCAACGGCGACGACACGCGTCTGTTCGCCATCTTGGGGCTGACGCTGCCGATCGTGTCGCGCGTGGCTGCCAGCAGCAGCGACGCCAAGTCGCAGGAACTGCGCATCAGCAGCAAGCCCGGCGGCGCCTTCAGCTGGGTGGCCGGCCTGTTCTACCAGTCCAACAAGGGCAGCGGCGCAGCCAAGCAGAGCGACCCCTCGGCCGCGTTCGGGGTCGTGGACCTGGTGGACCTGAAGACGACCTCGGAAGGCACCGAGAAGGCGGTCTTCTTCGACGGCGAATACAGCCTGGGCGGCGGTTGGAGCGCAGGGCTCGGCGCCCGCTTCTACAAGACCAGCACCGCCTTCCAGCAGACCGGCACGGTATTCGGTGCCCCCAGCAACGGTCCTGTGCTGGCCGGCGGTGACGACGGGAACACGCCCAAGCTCAGCGTCAAGTACCGCTTCGGCGACAACATGTGGTATGCCCTGGCTTCCAAGGGCTACCGCTACGGCGGCGTGAACGAAGGGCCGCCGCAGACGACCTTCAAGTCGGACAGCCTGTGGAACTACGAGACCGGCGTGCGCCTGTCGCCGGCAGCGGGTGTGCAACTGGACCTCACGGCCTTCCTGCTGGATTGGACCGACGCCCAGTTCACCTACTTCGAGCAGCGCGGCTCGCTGCCCTTCTCGGGCATCGGCAACGTCGGCAAGGCCCGCAGCACCGGCCTCGAGGCCGCGCTGCGCTGGCGCATCAACACGGCCTTCGACGTGGCGGCGTCGCTCGCCAGCATCGACGCCAAGACCACGAAGGACGTGAAGACGCTGGCTGGCCAGCAGCAGGTCACCATCTTCTCCGGCGCACGTCTGCCCGGCACCGCCAAGCTGCAGACCGCGCTGCAAGGCAACTACCGCTTCTCGGGGCCGCTGGGCTCGGCCGGACGGTTCAACATCACCCACACGCATGTCGGTGAACGGGTGATCGACCTGACCGCCTTCTACAAGGCACCGGCCTACGACACCGTGGACCTGGGCGTGAGCTTCAACAGGGCCAACTGGACGCTGGCGGCCGGCGTGAGCAACGCGACCGACGAGCGCGGCATCATGAACATTCAGGGCACGCCCACCGGCAGCCAGGTCTTCCAGCAGTACTACCTGCAGCGCCCGCGCACACTGGACGTCTCGGTGCGCTACGACTTCTGAGGCCGGATGGACGCGACCGCCTCACGGCCGTCACCCCCGGTCGCGCCCCCTGACTCCGCCGCCAGCTGGCGTGCGCTGGCCGGCAGCGGCGTGCTGGCCATGTTCGGCGTGTCGGCGCTGTATGGCAGCACCTTCGGTCTGTTCCTGCTGCCCTTGCAGCAGAGCCTGGGCTGGAGCCGCGGCGAGATCGCCTTCGCGCTGACCCTGGCCACCCTGTTCACACCGCTGGTCGCGCCGCTGACCGGCTGGGTGGTGGACAAGGTGCCGTTGCGCCCGCTGATCCTGGTGGGCGTGGTGCTGCAATCGCTGAACTTCGCCGCCTTCTCGATGATGGAAGGCAGCGTGTGGGTGTACTACGGGCTGTGCCTGGCGCTGATGGTCACGGCCGCCGGCGCATCGTTGCTGACCTTGGCCAAGCTGGTGCAAGGCTGGTTCGACCGCTCGCTGGGCCGGGCACTGGGCCTGCTCTTCGCGTGTGGCGGCGTCGGCGGCATCCTGCATCCGCTGTGGACGCAGGCCGTCATCACCCAGTTCGGCTGGCGCCAGGCCTTCATGGTCATGGCGGGGCTGAGCCTGCTGATGTGCGGCGTGGCGGCGCTCCTGTTCCTGCGCGAACGCGACCCGGCGGCGCGCCGGGATGCATCCGCCACGGCGGGTGCTCGACCACCCGCCGCAGCGGCGGCGGCGCCCGAGACCAACGGCCCCGGGACGATGGCCGCCTTCCTGCGCGACGCCATCTGGTGGAAGCTGGCCCTGTTCAACATGCTGTTCGCCCTGGGCGTTGGGGCCATCTTCATGCACTTCGCGGCGCTGCTGCAGGACCGGGGCGCCACCCTTGGACAGGCTGCTCTCGCCATGAGCCTGGTGGGCGTGGGCGGCCTTGCCGGCAACCTGCTTGCGGGCTGGCTGGCCGACCGCATGCCGGCCTCGCGTCTGGCGGTCATCGTGATGGCTGTGCCCATGATGGCCACGCTCGTCATCTACGCCGGCGGCGGGCTGTGGGTGAGCATCGCAGCCGGCGCCTTGCTGGGGCTGTGCTCGGGTGGGGACAACAGCGTCAGCCTGCTGCTGGCGCGCCGCTACTTCAGCGCAGACACCTTCGGTCGCGCCAGCGCCACGCAGATGGTGGCCACGGCAGCAGGCGGCGGCATCTCGCCCTGGTTGGCGGGCGTCGTGCACGACCGCACGGGCAGCTACGACCTGGCCCTGATCATGGCTGCGGCCTGCATGGGCGCCGCGGCGCTGGCGGCCTGGTGGCTGCCTGAAAGCCGCGTGGCCAACACCGCTGGCGAGTCCAAGTCAAGCACGGTGGCCTGAGCCGTGCATCGCTGGCGCAACGCCCTGCTGGCCGTGCTCAGCCATGACGCGGCCGGGCTGCTCGTGGCCGCGCTGGCGGGTCTGGCCCTCGGTGGCCTGGCGCTGGCGGCGCCCGACGCGCTGCGCGCGCCGCTCTTCGCCTTGGGCGTGGCCCTGGGCCTGCTGCTCGGCGGGGCTGCGCTGCGCCAGCTGTGGACCTTGTCGCGTGCACGCCGGACCACGCCGCCGCCGGGCCGGCTGGTCGACCTGGGGGGCTATCGCGTTCACGTGCTGGCCGAGGGCATCGTGCGGCCCGGACACGTGCCCGTGGTCTGGTTCGCCGGCGGCCATGCCAGCGGCTACGGCATGCACCACCTGCACCGCGCCTTCCGCGGCGAGACGCGCTCGATCCTGATTGACCGCCCAGGCACCGGCTGGAGCGACACCGGCCCCTTCCCGCGCACCACCGCGCGCGAGGCCGACGAAGTGGTGCTGGCGCTGGAACGCGCCGGCGAGAAGGGCCCGTTCATCTGGGCCGGGCACTCCTTCGGCGGGCTGCTCGCGGCCAACATCGCGCGCCGCCGGCCGGACCTGGTGCACCTGCTGGTGCTGCTCGACCCCACGCCGCTGGAGACCATCGTCTTCGGCCCGCGCCTGTCGGCGCTGAAGGACATGCGCCGCGGCGCCTGGCTGGGCGGGCTTGCACAGCTCTTCGGCCTGAACCTGCAAGAACGGCACAACGCCCGCATGGCCCAGGTGCCAGCCTACAAGCAGGCCATGGAGGCCACGCGGGCCGTGCTGGGGCCCGAGGTGGCCGCCGCCAGCGCGGTGCAGGCGAACGCCGGCCACTTCTTTGCGCAGGCGTCCATCTACAGCGAACTCAGCCCCGAAGGCGTGGCGGCCGTGGCCTGGGACACGGTGGTCTATGACCGCGACCTGGGCGACCTGCCGGTGTGGCTGGTCGGCCCGAAGGACGACGAGGACGGTGACATCGCGCTGCTGCCCGAAGCCCGGACCGGCGGCGACGCCAACGCGCGCCGCATGTTCCGTTTCTTCGCGGCCACGCGCGAACGCTACCTGGCCACGTCCACGCGCTCGCGGCGTGTCGTGGCGCCCAAGGGCGCCGGCCACAACTTCGTCTACGAGCTCCCGGACTGGACGATCGGCGTGATGCGCGAGGCCATCCGTGGCGCACCGGCGGAGCCCAAACCATGACCCATCAGAACCCGCAGACCACCGCTCGAGCCTTGGCGATGCTGGCCGAGCAGTACTGGGCCTTCGAGTGCCACGCACTGCCCTTGTCGGCCGCGCTCGCCGGGCAACCGCTGGCCGATGCCGTTCTGTTCCGCGAGTCAGCGGCCGACCACCAGCGCCGTGATCAGGATGCCGCGCTGTTGCTGAAGCGGGCTGAACAGATCGATGCCGGCCCCCTTCAAGCCCAGGAGCGTGCCACGCTGGCGCTGATCCGGCGCGAACTGACCGGGCTGCGCGCACAGCACGCTGCCGACTCGTGGCAGAGGCCCTGGCTGTTCCCCGCCGGGCCTGACTTCACCGCGATGTTCTGGGCCAACTCCACCAGCGTCGGTGACGCCGCCGCAGCGGCGCTGTACGTCGACCGCCTGGCCGGCTTGCCCGGCTACCTGCGCGACGTGCAGTCCAACATCGAGGCCGGCCACGCGCGCGGCTACCGCTATCCGCGGGTGGTGCTGCAGAGCGCGGCGGCCAACACGCGGGGCATCCTGGGCGCAGCGCCTGATGCCTCGGCCTGGCTGTCGCCCTTCAAGCGCTCGCCGGCCGCGGCGCAACCGGCCGTGCGGGCCCAGGCCGAGCGCGCTCTGGGTGTGGTGAGCGCGGCCCTGATGCCGGCCTTGCAGGCGTGGGCCGACTTCCTGGAAGGCCTGGTGGCGCGCGGCGCTCGCGACTCGCTCAGCTGCGTGGACGGCCCGGCCGGCGCCGCGTACTACCGCGCCTGGGTGGGGCACTTCACCAGCACCACCGACGACCCCGACGAGGTGCACACGCTGGGCCTGGCCGAAGTGGCACGGCTGGAGCACGAGATCGAAGCCGTGGCCCGCGACGCCGGCTACGGCGGCAACGTGGCGGGGTACCGCGCCTTCCTGGCATCGGACCCGCAGTTCATCGCCCCCTCGCGCGACGCCCTGCGCGAAAGCATCGAGGCCCTGTGCAAGCGCGTGGACCGGCGCATCCCGGAGTTTTTCGGCCTCATCCCGCGCATCACCTACGGCGTGCAGAGCATTCCCGACGCCGTCTCGGCGCGCATGCCGCCGGCCTACGCGCAGCCCAGCCCCGCCGATGGCTCGTCGGCCGGCATCTTCTGGATCAGCGGGCTGCCGTCCAAGGCGCCGAGCTACCTGCACCCGGCCCTCGTCGTGCACGAAGCCTGGCCTGGCCACCTGATGCACATGGCGCTGATGAACGAGCAGGCCGAACTGCCGGCCTTCCGCCGCTACGGCGCCGTCAAGTACACCGCCTGCGTCGAAGGCTGGGCGCTGTACTGCGAAACGCTGGGCATCGAGATGGGCCTGTACACCACGCCGCACGAACACTACGGCCGGCTGGAGATGGAGATGTGGCGCGCCGTGCGCCTGGTGGTCGACACCGGCATCCACGCGCAAGGCTGGAGCCGCGAGCAGGCGGTGGCCTACATGGCCGGGCGCCTGAGCCTGTCGAGCGAGACCATCGAGGGCGAGGTCGACCGTTACGCCGCGCTGCCCGCGCAGGCGCTGGGCTACCAGATCGGCAACCTCCAGCTGCGCGAACTGCGCCGCCGCGCCGAGGCGCAGCTCGGCCAGCGTTTCCGGCACCGCGACTTCCACGCAGCGGTGATGAGCGCCGGCGCCGTGACGCTGCCGGTGCTGGATGACCTGGTGAACGACTGGCTGCAGCGCCAGGCCGGCGAGGCCACACGTGCCGCTTGACCCGGCCAGCGGCGTCTTCTATGAGGTTCAGGGACAGGGCCAGCCCTTGCTCATTGGCTTGCCGCTGATGGCCTCGTTCACCGAGCTGTTCGGCAGCGAGATGCAGCCGGTGCTTGACGGCTATCTGAACCGGTTGACCGATCGCTACCGTGTGCTGCGCGTGGACTACCCCAGCATCGGCGGCAGCCGCGACATCCCGCCGCAGGCGCTCACCGCCGACCGTGTCTGCGCCGACCTGCTGGCCGTGGCCAGCGCGGCCGGCTTCGACCGGTTCGCGTACTGGGGCTACTCCTGGGGCGCCGCCGTGGGCCTGCAACTGGCCGCGCGCACCGACCGCCTGAGCGCGCTGGTGCTGGGCGGATGGCCGCCGCTGGGCGCCCCGTATGCCGGCATCCTGCGGGCCACGCGGCTGAAGCAGGCCGACCCGGAGCCTTCGTCGATGAAGGTGCTGCGCTCGAAGGAACAGTACCGGCAGTGGGAGACCTGGTACAGCAGCATGCAGGGCTGGCCCGAAGCCGACTCGGTGCAGCGCATCGCCTGCCCGAAGATGGTCTTCTTTGGTAGTGACGGTGATCTGGTCGAAGCCGGCATCCCGATCCGCATCGCCTCCATCGTCGGCGAGCACCGCGACGAACTGCTGCAACAGGGCTGGACGGTGCACGAGATCATGGGCCAGGGCCATGGCGTGTGCATGGCGCCGGGGCTCGTCGTGCCACCCGTGCGCGCCTTCCTCGACCGCGTACTCGCATGAACACCCGCCCATCCCCTGCCGCACAGGCGTTGCTGGACCCCTGGGCAGGCCCCTATGGCGGCTTGCCGCCCCTGGCCTGTGTCGACCCTGAGGCGCTGGAAGAAGCCATGCGCTGCGCACTGGACCTCAAGCGCGGCGAGGTGCAGGCCATCGCATCGAACCCCGCACCACCCAGCTTCGAGAACACCGCCGCAGCGCTGGAAGCCTGCGGTGCCGAGTTGCGCCGGGTGTCCTGTGTGCACGGGGTCTATGCGGCCAGCATGAGCCTGGGCGACATGCCGGCCGTGGCGCAGCGCATGGCACCCATGGTGGCGGGCCTGGACGACGAGATCGCGCACGATGAGCGGCTGTTCGCACGCCTGACTGCGGTCTGGGACGAGCGCGTGCAGGCCGGGCTGTCACCGGAGCAGCAGCGTCTGGTGGACGTCTTGCGCACGCGCATGCAGCGCCGCGGCGCCGGCTTGCCGCGTCCGGCAAAGGAGCGGCTGGCGGCCATCAACCGCCGCCTGGCCGCCTTGTCGTCGCGCTACAACCAGAACCTGATCGCTGAGGCCAGCGAACAGGCTGTCTTCATCGACGACGCGCCAGGCCTGGACGGCCTGCCCGACGCGCTGCGCGCAGCCGCCGCCGCCGCCGCGGCCGAGCGGGGCCGGCCGGGCCATTGGGCCATTCCCAATGCCCGCGGCGCGGTGTGGCCCTTCCTGACGCTGGCCACGCGGCGAGACCTGCGCGAGCAGGTCTGGCGCATGTGGACGAACCGCGGCGACAACGCCGGCCCCCACGACAACAAGCCCGTGGCCGCCGAGATGCTGCAGCTGCGCGGCGAGCTGGCGCGCCTGATGGGTTACCCGAGCTACGCCCACCTGGCGCTGGCCGACCGCATGGTGGGCACACCCGAAGCCGCGGTGGCTCTGCTGCAGCGCACCTGGGCCAGCGTGAAGCCGCGTGCGTTGGCGCAGCTGGCCGACTACCAGGCCCTGGCCGACCGCGAAGGCGCAGGCATCCGCCTGGCTCCGTGGGACCGGCAGTTCTACGCCGAGAAGCTGCGCCGCGAACGCTTCGGCCTGGATGGCGACGCTGTCAAGGCGCACTTCCCGCTGGACGCCGTGCTGCAGGCCCTGTTCTGGGCCGCCGGCCGCGTGCACGGCCTGGCCTTCAAGGCCATCGAGGGCGCGCCGCTCATCCACCCCACGGTGCGGGTCTACGAAGTGAGCCGCGGGGGCGAGCCCATCGGCGTCATCTACTTCGACCTGTTCAACCGCCCCGGCAAGGCGCACGGTTCGTACCAGACGCAGTACCGCGAGGCCGAGAGCTTCCGCGGCGGGGTGCTGCCCATCTCGGGTGTGTACTCCACGTTCCCCCCGCCGCCGGGCATGGATCAGGGCCAGCCCGTGCTGCTGCCCTGGGAGTACGCGAACGTCTTCTTCCACGAATTTGGCCACGCGCTGCACATGCTGCATTGCACGTCTGCCTACCGTTCGCTGGGCAGCCAGCACGTGGCCTGGGATTTCGTCGAACTGCCTGCGCTCATCAACGAACGCTGGCTGCGCGACCGCGAGCTGCTGGCCCGCTTTGCGCGCCACCACGTCACCGGCGAGCCGATCGCGCCGGCCCTGGTCGACCGCATCGAGCAGGGCCTGCGATACGACCGCATCTTCAGCCTGAACCCCGACTTCCTGCTGCCGGCCCTCGTCGACCTGCGGCTGCATCTGCTGGCGGACGGCGGTGGCCGTCCGATGGACCCGGTGCAGGTGGAGAACGACGCGCTGGCCGAGCTGGGCATGCCCGAGGCCTGGGACCTGATCATGCGCGTGACGCACAACTTCCATGTCTTCATCGGCGCCTATGCGGCAGGGCTGTATTCGTACCTGTGGGCCGACGTGATGGCGGCAGACGCCGTGGAAGCCTTCGAGCGTTCGCCTGGCGGCCTGTACGACGCCGACACGGCCAGGCGCTGGATCGAGAAGGTGCTGAGCGTCGGCCATCGCGTGGCCGCCGACGACGCG
The DNA here is from genome assembly GCA_023657425.1 of Ideonella sp. WA131b. Lineage (NCBI taxonomy): Bacteria > Pseudomonadati > Pseudomonadota > Betaproteobacteria > Burkholderiales > Sphaerotilaceae > Ideonella > Ideonella sp. WA131b. Next base: position 695,251 of record JAGTJW010000002.1, on the reverse strand, counting down.
TTCCGCGACTTCGCCGGACACGATCCGGATCCGACGCCGCTGCACCGGCGTTTCGGGTTGGCCTGAGAGCCCGTGCCGTGAGCGCCTTCTTGCGCAACGCCTGGTACGTTGCCGCCTGGTCGCACGAACTGCAGGCGGGCCAGTTGCTTGCCCGCACGATCATCGGCATACCACTGGTGCTGTGGCGCACGGCTGGCGGCGCGATTGCCGCACTCGAGGACCGCTGCGTGCACCGCCACGCACCACTGTCGCGCGGCCGACTCGAAGGCGATGCCCTACGCTGCGGGTATCACGGCTTGAAGTTCGCGCCCGACGGCCGCTGTTTCGAGGTGCCCGGCATGGACTCGCCGCCGCCGGCGGCCTGCGTGCGGCGCTTTGCCGTGGTCGAGCACAGAAGCTGGGTGATGGTGTGGATGGGCGATGACGTGGCGAGCGCCGACACCGGTTTGCTGCCCGACAACTTCTCCTGCGAATCGTCCGAGTGGGCCTATGCCCCGGGCTACTTGCACTACGACACTCCGGTCGAACTCATCGCCGACAACCTGCTCGATTTCTCGCATCTGAGCTATGTGCATGCGGCCACGTTCGGCGGCGGCGGAGACGACACACTGGCGCGCGTGCAGCCAAGGGTGGAACGTCTGTCGCGCGGCGTTCGTGTGCGGCGAGACATCTCCCGGGTGCCGCCGCCCGCGTACTACCGCCCGCTTTGGGATCATGACGGCCCGGTCGACCGCTGGCTGCACTACGAATTCCTGCTGCCCGGCACGCTGCTGATGCATTCTGGCGCGCAGCCCGCCGGCATGGCCGCGGAAGACGCCGAAAGCCAAGGCACCGGCGTTCGCTTCCACAGCTGCCAGGCCCTCACCCCCGAGACGGCCACGAGCACCCACTACTTCTTCATGGAAGCACACCGCGCCGACCGCGGCGATGCAAACGTCACAAAGGCGCTGTACCAAGGCCTCTTGACAGCCTTCGAGGAAGACCACGCGATGATTGCCGCGCAATGGCGCAACCTGCAGCGTGCGCCAGACCGTCGGATGCTGCCGTTGCACATGGACGCGGCACTGAGCCACTATCGGCAGCTCTACGCCGCCGCACTTCGATCCGAGACGCCGACCTGATTCACCGTGACTCGACCCCACGCTCCCTTCGCTCAGGAACCGCTGCCCGCCTACCGCGAGTACCCGCAGCCCGAGATGATCGAACGCGCCCGCGCCTTCCATGCCGACTTGCAGCGCCGCCGCACGGTGCGCGACTTCGACACCCGGCCGGTGCCGCGCGAGGTCATTGAAAGCTGCCTGCTGGCTGCCGGCACGGCCCCGTCGGGCGCCAACCAGCAGCCCTGGTTCTTCAGCGTCATCACCGACCCTGCACACAAGCAGCGCGTGCGTGAGGCGGCCGAGGCCGAGGAGCGCAGCTTCTACAACGAACGCGCGCCGCAGGAGTGGCTGGACGCGCTGGCACCGCTGGGCACCGACTGGAACAAGCCCTTCCTGGAAGAGGCGCCGGTGCTGATCGCCATCTTTGCGCAGAAGTACGGTGTCGATGCCGACGGCGAGAAGTTCAGCCACTACTACGTGCCCGAGTCGGTGGGCATCGCCTCGGGCTTCCTGATCGCGGCGCTGCACCACGCCGGGCTGGCGACGCTGACACACACGCCCAACCCGATGAGCTTTCTCAACAAGCTCTGCGGCCGGCCCAGCTCGGAAAAGCCCGTCATCCTGCTCGTCGTGGGCTACCCCAAGGCCGGCTGCCAGGTGCCGGTGCACGGCGGCATCAAGAAGCCGCTCGGCGCCATCGTGCACTGGATCGGAGCGGACCATGGCTGAGCCCCTCGCAGCGCGCTCGCTGGACTTCCTGGACCCTCGGCTGAAGGCCCTGTGCGCCACCTACCTGCAGGAAGCCCAGACACCCGGCGCCTCGGTCGCCATCGTCGCAGGAGACCGCGCCTACCACTTGGCCTACGGCGTGAAGTCGCTGCGCACGGGTGAGCCGATGACGGCCGCCACCGCCATCAACGTCGGCTCCTGCTCCAAGGCCTTCGTCTCTGCAGCCATGGCCTCGCTGGTGGCCGACAAGCTGGCCTCCTGGGACGATCCGGTGTCCAAGTGGGTGCCCGAGTTCCAGTTGCACGACGCCGCACTGACCCGGCAGGTCACGCTGCGCGACCTCAGCGGCAACCGGCTGGGCATCCCGCGGGCGGGGCTCGTCGAGTTCGGCTTCGATCCTTCGCAGTCGGCCGCCGCGGCCCTGGAAGGGTTGCGCCACACGGCGCCGGTGTGCGGGCTGCGCGAGCGGCACACCTACGTCAACGGCGGCCACACGGCCGTGGCACTGGCGGTGGGCCGCATCACCGGCCAGGGTTTCCTGCCCACCCTGCGCGAGCGCATCCTGGCCCCACTGGGCATGCACGCCACCAGCGGTGGCCTGGCGGCGCGCGACGCGCTGCCCGACCAGTCCGGCTGGCACTGCCTGGTGGACGGCAGCACCCAGGCCATCGACACGGTCTGCAGCGACTGGTACCTGGGCGGTGGCGGCATGTCGGTCAGTGGCGCCGACGCCTTGCAATGGCTGCGATTCCATCTGAACGGCGGCCTCGTCGACGGCCGGCAGATCGTGCCGCGCGAGGCCCTGCTGGAAACCCACACGCCGCAGATCGTGGCCTGGCCAGGCAAGGACATCATCAGCCTGTTCCACCCGGGCGCGCACATGGCCGCCTATGGGCTGGGCTGGGCGGTGACCGAGCTGGAAGGGCACCCTCTGGTCACCCACTCCGGCGGCGACTTCGGCATCGCCGCGATGACGCTGCTGTTCCCGCGCGACGGCATCGGCATCGCCTGCTACTGCAACTCGTCGGGCCGCGGGACGGTGCCGCTGCCTTATGCGCTGGCAGCCTGCCTGCTGGGCCTGAAGCCGCGCGACTGGAAAGCCTACTTCGAAGCCGCCATGCCCGCCGGCGCGCCGGCAGCGGCGGTTGCTGCATCCGGCACGACCACGGAACCCGGCATCCATGCGGGCCGCTATTCGCATCCAGCCGACGGCGAGTTGCTGATCGAACGCGACGGCAACAGCCTGAAGGGCAACTTCCTGCGTGGCTATCGCATGGCCTTCACCGCCGCACCGGTTGGGGATCGGCGCTTCGTCATCCACTACGAGAGCCCGGAGTGGCGCTCGCTCACGGCCGTCGACAAACCCCTGCTGGTCTTCGACGCCGTCGACGGGTCCAGCACCACGGTCGACTGGGTGGTCGGCCCGTACTCGCGGCGATTCACGCGCGATGCTTGATCTCGTCTTTCGCCACTGCAGCGTGATCGATGGCGGCCAGACGCCCCGCAACGTACTGCAGGCGGGCCCTGGTGGCGCTTCAAGCGTTCAGTCGGATAGCTCAGCCTCCATGGCGCGCGCGGCGCGCGTGGTCCGCACATAGCCACGCCCGCAAAGCAGCATCAGTCCAGCGGCGATCATCAATGCGGTCGTGGAGGTGGCGGTCATCGCCAGCAACAGGCCATCGGGACGCGGCTTCAGCGCATCGGAGATGGCGCCCACCACGGCAGGGCTGAGCGAGCCGAGCACCATGTTGAGCATGATGACCAGCGAAATCAGCCGCGCACGCAAGGGCTGCGGCGTCATCTCTTGCAGTGCCGTTGGGAAGACCATCGTGCCGGCCATCAGGAAGGTGTGGTGAAGGGCCATCAGTGTGAACAGCTCCACCGGCGTTCTCGCCAGGTAGAGCGTTGCGGCAAAAACGCCGCTGGCTGCCGCGGCGAAGGCCAGCACGCGCACGGGCAACAGCGGGCCCAGCTTCGGCGCCAACCATTTCATGCCCACATTGGCGATCAACAGCCCGACTCCCGCTGACACGAACGTGGCGATGCCCATCGCATTGCCCAGCTCCAGTGAACTCATGCCCATCTGGCGCATGGCCACCGCCGGGATGAATGCGCCTGTGGCGCCAAAGCCGAACACCAGCAACCCCACCGACAACATGAAGGTGATCAACGTGAAGCGCTGGCTGCGCAGGAATGGCCAAACGGTCGGCTTGTCTGCGGGAGCCACGGCCGGTTTTCCATCCGCCAGCACGGCCAACGTGCGCTTGCCGATGGGCAACAACAAGATCATCGGCACGAACACGATGCCCGGCAGCGCTGTGGCAAAGAATGCCAGACGCCAGGTCGGCAAGGCTTGCAGCACATCGGGCAACAGGTGCCGCCAGAGGTCGATGGCGTGGATCATCCACCCGCACATGGCGATGATCAGGCCCACAACCAGCCGCCCGGTGACGATGAACAAAGAATTGGCCAACTGCCGCTGGCCGCCGCGGAACAGCTCTGGGATCAAGGCATAGGCGATGGGCAGCAAGCCGGCCTCGGCCGCACCCACCAGGGAGCTGGCAAGGAAGAGCTGGTTGAAGTCATCCGCCAGGCCACAAGTGCCTACAGCCAGGCTCCAGACGGCGATGCAGCCGGCCAAGACCTTGCGGCGGTCAAAGCGGTCTGACAGCCAGGCGATGGGGTAGCCCACCACGGCCGCAAACAAGGCCACACTGACCCCCTGCAACAAGCCAAACTGCAGGTCAGTCAGCCCCAGCGCCTTGCGCAAGGGCTCGGCCTGCAAGCCGAAGATCTGCCGGTCCATGTAGGTGTACAGACCCAGGGCCACCAGCACCAGCAGGCTGGCCCATGCCGACACCGGTGCTCGCGTGGCGGCGGCGCCCTCTGGCAGTGGAACGGCTGCCTCAGTGGATGCGGCCATGGCGTTGCTCCAGTTGTGCACGCAGTGCGTTGGTGGACAAGGGTTCGCCGGTGGCTTGTTTCAGCATGGCATCCAGATCGTGGCGCGCACCCTGTTGCCAGATGCGCGGGGCGAGCCATTCACCGATGGGCCTGCAGTTGCCACCCGCCACCTGGGCTTGCAGGTCTGGCACTTCACGCCGCAGGGCAGCGAAGCATTGCGCCGCCACCATCGCCCCCAGCAGGTAGGCCGGGAAGTAGCCGAACATGCCATGCACCCAGTGCGGGTCTTGCAAGGGGCCTTGGCTGAAGGTGGCCTGTGGTCCCACACCCAACGAAGCCTGCATGCGCTCGTGCCACCAGGCGGGCACGTCATCCACGCCAATCTCGCCCGCCACAAGCGCCTGCTCGATTTCAACGCGAACGATGACGTGCAGCGGGTAGGTCAACTCGTCGGCCGCCACGCGGATGGGGCCGGGCCGGATGCGCTGCATCAGCCGCGCCAGGTTGCCCGGTTCGAACGCCGGTTGTGAACCGAAGGCCTGGTGCAGCAGTGGCGACAGCAGTTGGCAGAAGGCGGGCTCGGGTGCCAGTTGGCGCTCAAAGATCAAGGCCTGGCCTTCGTGCAGGGCGGCCGAGTGGGGCCCTGCCAGCGGCTGGCCCAGCCAGTCCCGTGGCAGGTTCTGCTGGTAACGCGCATGCCCCGTCTCGTGGATGGTGCCCATCAGGGCCGGCAGGAAGTTGGCCTCGTCGAAGCGCGTGGCCATGCGCACGTCTTCGGGCACGCCGCCGGTGAAGGGGTGCTGCGTGGTGTCCAGGCGGCCGGCATCAAAATCAAAGCGCAGCAAGGCCATCACGTGTTCGCACAACCGTTGCTGTGCTGAAGCCGGGAAGGGGCCGACGGGCTCCAACGGAGGCGGCGAGTTGGCCTGCGCAGCCAAGGCCTTTTCAAGCAGCGGCGGCAGCCACGCCTGAACCTGCGAAAACAAGGCGTTGACCTGAGTCATGCGCAGCCCCGGCTCCCAACGCTCCAGCAAGGCGTCCATGGGCTGCAGTCCCAAGGCATCACCCAGCCGCGCGGCGGCTTCTCGCGTCACGGCCACCACCGGCGCCCAGGCGTCGGAAAAGGTGTCCCAGTTGTTGTCCTGCCGAGCCCGCCCCCAGGCCTGCATGGCCGCACCGGTAGCAAGTTCACGGCGCTCGGCCAGGGCAGCGGGAATCGCGGCTTCTATGCGGCGCGCCTGGCGCATGCGCGCGAAGTTCAGCGCCGCATCGCCCTGCAAGGACTCTTGAGCGGCGGCCTCGAACTGCCGGGCGAGCGTGGGATCGGCCTGCAACTGCTTGATCAACACCGCCAACGCCGCCTGCGCCGCCGCGCGAGCAGGCCCGCCGGCGGGCGGCATGTGGGTCATGCGATCCCAGGTGGCGATGGCCTGCACATGCTCCAGGTCATGCACGCGTCGGTGGTGCGCCACCAGGGCGTCATAGGCAGGCGACGGGCTCATTCAGACCTCTCGGCAGTCGGATGGCGGCAGCACCGTGTCTAGCGCCGAAAGGCGAAGCGCACGCCACGCGCGATGCCTGCGGGCGGCACCATGTTGTGGTCGTCGCCTTCGTGCACCACGGTTTCAACATGCCAGCCGGGGGATGCGAGCGCCGTGAGCCTGGCCCCAAGCTCCACCGTGTTGGGCACCATGCGGCACTCTTCGGTCATGTCGCGGAAGTCTTGCTCGCTGGCGGGCAGGCCGGGGACGAAGCGCGTGGTCGATTCCAGCGCGCCGACCGTGATGAGTGCCCGGGTCCTGGCTTGCCCAGCTAGCACCCGCTCGCTGAAGGCGGCTTCGTGCTTCAGCACGGCGCAGTCGTTCCACCAGATCGACGGGCTGATGGCCACGAATTGTTGGAACGACGCCGTGTGGCGGAACAGCGCGTGCAGCGTCGTCAGCCCACCCAGCGAATGGCCCATCAGCACCTGCTCCTGCCGGTTGATGGCCACCATCGCCTCGACTCGCGGCTTGACCTCTTCCTCAATGACGCGGAAGTAGTTGTCCATGCCGCCAAAACCTTCGGACGACCGGGGCATCTTCGCGATGAAGCCCTTCTTCAACCGCTCTTCGGAGATCGGCGTCGTCAGGTCGATCATGCGCAGGTCCAGCGCAGTGTTGACGCTGTCGGTGGGGTAACCGATGCCCACGACAACAGGGTCGATCACATCGGGCCAGCAAGCCTGGATGCGGGCGGTCTCGACCGCAATGCCGAAGTGAAGGTTGCCGTCGATCAGGTAGACCACCGCATGCCCCTCGGGCGGTGTTGGCCGCCGCGTGGGGATGGACACAAACAGCCGATAGGCACGGCCGTTGACTTTCGAGGTGAAGTCGATGACGCGGGCATTCAGGGCCATCTCGGCAGTGGGCGTGGTGCTCTTCGCAGCTTCCATGGGGTGTTTCCCGGTAGGGGTGGGGGATGGGTCGTGTGGCAGTGGCGCGGTCAGCCCCACAGAGCGCGCTCAGGCGGCTGCAGGATGCCGCGGTGGAAGGCCATCGCCGCAGCGCGGTCGCCCACCTGCAGCAAGGGTCCGTCCAGATCGGCCCATCGGGCGAGCTGGGCCACCAGGAAGGCCGGTGCCATGCCCAAGGAGGTGCCGCACATGTTGCCCACCATCAATTCGAACCCCAGCGACTGCGCCGCGTGCGTCAAGGCCAGCGCCTCGGTTAAGCCACCGCACTTGTCGAGCTTGATGTTCACGGCCTGATAGCGGCCTTGCAGGGCGGGCAACGACGATCGGTCGGTGCAGGATTCGTCGGCGCAGATGGGGATCGGCGAGTGCAGGCCAGCCAGTGCAGCATCCTCACCACGTGGCAGCGGTTGCTCGATGAGCTCGACGCCTGCGGCGAGCAGCCCGTCCATCAGCTCCGACAGCAGCCTTGCCGTCCACGATTGATTGGCGTCGACCAAGATGCGGGCGTCGGGCAATTCGTCGCGCACGATGCGCAGGAACTCGAGATGGCGGTGCGCGTCCAGCTTGAGCTTGATGAGCGGCAGACCGCGCGCCGCGCGGGCTTTGCGTCGAACGTCGTCGGGGCTGCCCAGCCCCAGCGTGAAGGCGGTGATCACGGGTTGGAGTGCCGGCAGGCCGGCCGACTTCCAGGCCGGGACGCCAGTCTGCTTGGCGCGCAGGTCCCACAGCGCGCAGTCGAGCGCGTTGCGTGCGCCACCGGCGGGCATCAGCCGCAGCAGATCTCCCCAGATCAAGTCGTCGAGCAGTTGCGCGGCCACCGCATCAATCTGCGCTGCCATCGATGCCGGCGTTTCGCCGTCGTAGTCCACGCCTGCCGCTTCGGCGCGGCCCGTGCGGCCAGCGCTGTCGCTCAGCTTGAGCGAGATCAGGGGCAGGTCGTGCATCACCTCGCGGGCAATCTCGAAGGGCTCGCGCAGCGGCCAGTGCTCGATGGCAAGCTCGACACGCAAGCTCATGCCAACAGGGCCCGGGCAATGGCATCCACGCCGCCACGCATGGGATCACAAACGGGCAGGCCCAGTTCTTCAGCCACCGCCTGGCGATAGTGCGTCCATTCCAAGTCGCCAAGCGTGGACGAGTTGATGGCCACGCCTACGCAGCGCACGGCAGGATTGGTCAGTTGCGCGGCCTCTACGTAGCGGCGGATGGACTCCCGCAGGCTGGGCAAGGGGATGTGCGGATAGTCCTCGATCGTGGTGCGCGAAGGGTCGTGGCAGAGCACCAGGGCGTCAGGCTGTGAGCCGTGCAGCAGACCCAGGGTTACACCCGCATAGGCCGGGTGGAACAGGGCGCCTTGGCCCTCGATCACGTCCCAATGGTCGGCCGCGTTGTCGGGCGACAGCTGCTCGGCTGCGCCGGCGATGAAATCGGCCACCACGGCGTCGATGGCGATGCCTTCGCCGGCAATCATGATGCCGGTTTGGCCGGTGGCACGGAAGCTGGCCTTCGCGCCGCAGGCCTGCAGCGCCTGGGTCAGGGCCAACGCGGTGTACTTCTTGCCCAGCGCGCAGTCGGTTCCCACCGTCAACACGCGCAGGCCGCTGCGCTTGCGGCCCGTGCCGGTGGGCAAAAGCCTGTCGCTGTGACGAACGTTCACCAGCCGAGCACCGCAGCGGGTCGCTGCAGCGGCCAAGGCGGGATGGCTCTCCAGCCGCGTGTGCATGCCGCTGACGATGTCCAGCCCCGCGTCCAAGGCCTGCACCAGGGTCGGCACCCAGGACTCCGGCAACTGGCCGCCCACTGGCGCCACGCCGATCAGCAAGGAGCCTGCGCCCCGCGCCGCTGCGTCTGCAGGTGCGATCACCGGCAGGCCCAGGCTCACGGTGGCCTGGGGCAAAGCCCATTGGCCGATCACGTCGGCGGGGCACCAGTCGCGCAGGCCGAAGCCGGTCTTGGCATCCGACTTCAGCGTGACGCCGCCAAGAAACAGGAGATAGGGCTTTCGCAGACTGAGCATGAGGTGGATATTATTTCATCCACCGACTGACGTAAAGCCGAGATTCGCCCTCAGGGCATAGTGAGGTTGCAGCGCCTTACAACGGTGGTGTGTTGGCGCTGACCACGACCGCCTCGGCATCGCTCACGTTGCGGAAGCGATGCGGCAGGCGGCTGGAGAAGAGGTAGCCGTCGCCCGGCCCCAACACTTTGGCAACGCCGCCGACCGTGACTTCGACCTGCCCCTGAATCACAACGCCGCCCTCGTCGCCCTGGTGGCTGTATGGCTGCGCGGCCGTCTCTGCACCGGGCGCATAACGCTCCAGCAACACCTGCAGAGGGCGACCCTTGAGGTTGTGCCCAACCTGCAGCAGCGAGATGCCGCCGGCACCAACTTCAAGCAACTCATCGCGCTTGAAGAAGATTTGCGTCTCGACCTCCGGATCGATTGAGAAGAACTCCGACAGCGTCATCGGCAGGCTGTCCAGGATCTTGCGCAACGAGCCGACCGAGGGCGAGATCGTTTCCTTCTCGATGCAGCCAATGGTGCCGTGGTTGAGGCCTGCGCGGCGCGCAAGTTCACGCTGAGACAGGCCGTGCAGCTCGCGAACGTAGCGCAGCCGCGCGCCGACGCCGGCCGAAGGCTCAACATCGGGCAGCTCGGTGCCCGACTTCGTAGCAGCGCCGGCCTCGACTGCAGAGATCGCCCTGGTGGCGGCCGACTTCTTGCGGGGCTTGGCTTCTGGCGTCGTCTTGGTCTTCATGGGGGCAATGGCATTTCGAGGTGGCATGGCAAGTTTAGCGACCACCCTGCAGGCCTTGCCCTGGCTCCTGTCAGTGGCTAGGATACTGAACACTGCCCCGGACCCCCATGCACGAAACAACACCCCTGCCCGCTGCACTGGCCGCCACCCTGGCCGACAAGGCGCCCGAATTCGGCATCCCGGGGTTGGCGATCAGCCTGGTGGCGCCAGGGCGCCAGAGTGTCTTCACCACGGGCGTCGAAGCCCCGGGCTCCGAACGGCCAGTGACCGCCAACACCTGGTTCTCGGTGGCTTCCCTGGGCAAGCATGTCACCGCGTGCGCAGTGCTGGACCTGGCCCAGGCCGGTGCTTTGGACCTGGAAGCACCCATCTGCCGCTACCTGACCGACCTGCCGGCCGCCTGGCGGCAGCGGCCCGTGCTGTCCTTGCTGCGGCACACCAGCGGCCTGCCCGAGTACCTGGCCTATACCGAGTGCGAGACCGTCCCTGAAAGGCGCGACGACTTCATGCGCACCTACGGCGCCATGGCCACGGCGTTCGAACCCGACGAGGGCTGGATCTACACCAACACCAACTACATCCTGCTCGGCTTCCTGATCGCCCAGTTGGCGGGGCGTCCCTACGCCGCCGCCGTGCAGTCGCTGTTCGACCGGGTGGGCTGTGTGGGTGCCACAGTGGCCAGCCCGCAATGGACCCGGGACGCCAACGTGCAGGGCCTGGGCCCTGCGGGCCGCGATGGGGCCAGTGCCCAGCGCGAGGTGATTGGTGATGGTGACATCTCCTTCACGGCGCAAGGCGCGCTGGTCTGGCTGCAGGCCCTGTTGGGCCAACGGCTGCTGTCGGCGGCGAGCATGAATACGATGCTCGCGCCCGCGCCACTGCGCACGTCCAGACCCTCGCCCTATGGGTGCGGCTGGTTTGTCGACACCCTGCGTGGATCTGACATCGTTCACCATGCGGGCCACTACGACGGTTGGACGGCCATGGCCGTTCTGGCACCCGTCCAGGGCTGCGGCGTGGTGGCCATGTGCAACCTGGCGCCGCGCAATACGCGGGCGGTGCGGTACCTGGCGCAACTTGCGCTGGAAAGCTTCGCGCCCGGCAGCACGCCCCTGTCGCTGCACCCCATTGCGGATGACTCGCCGGCCCTCACTGCCAGGATCAAGTCGCAGTTGTTTCGCAACGGCACCGCGCTGGATCGAGACTGCTTTGCCGACGAACTGCTGCACGTGGTGGCCCATGGCAGTGCGGTGCGCAATGTCATCAACCTGTGGACGGGCGTCGAACCGCTGGCCTTTGACCTGGTGGAGCAGCAACGCCACGCTACCCACAGCTTGCGACGCTACCGCATCTGCTACCCCGAACGTGTCGAGCACCTGCAGGTGGGCACCACGCCGCAGGACAAGATCTACTGGGCCTGGCCGCTCTGAGCGAGCAGCGCACTGCGCACGGTCCGCGCGAGCGTGGCCACCCCTTGGGCGATCCGCTCTGGGGGTTCGGTGACGAAGGACAGCCGCAGTGCGTGCTGGACGGGCTTGCCCGCGAAGAACGCGGCGCCTGGAAGAAAGCTCAGGCCTTGCTCGATAGCCCGCGGCAGCAAAGCCGCCGTGTCGACCTGCGAAGCCAGCGTCAGCCAGAAGAACATGCCACCTTCCGGCGCCCGCCACGTGGCGAGATCGGGCATGTGTGTGTGCAATGCCTGAGCCATGGCGTCCCGACCGAGGCGGTAGCGCTGACGCACGCTGTCGAGGTGGTCTTCCAGCATGCCCGTCTTCAACAGGTCGAGCACCAGGTGCTGCGCCAAGGTCGAGCTGTGCATGTCGGCCGCCTGTTTGGCCTGCACCAGCAGTTGGTGCACCGGCAGGGGCGACACCACGTAGCCCAGGCGCAAGCCCGGCGCCAGCACCTTGGAGAACGAACCCAAGTAGATGGAGCCTTCGGGCCAGTGTGCGGCCAGCGGTGCGGGTGGCGGCTGGTCGAACCACAGGTCACCGTAGGGGTCGTCCTCAAGCAGCGGCAGGCCCAGTGCTTGTGCCCGGGCTGCGATCTGCACCCGACGTGCTTGCGGAATGCAGCGCCCTGTGGGGTTCTGGAAGCTGGGCAGGAGGTACAGCGCCCTGGCGTCGGCCACCGCCTGCAGGCGATCTGGCAACGGCCCGTCTTCGTCGCAGGCGACCTCCACCGCTTCGGCCTCATAGGGCGCAAAGGCCTGCAGTGCACCCAGGTAGGTGGGCGACTCGACGGCCACCCGAGCGCTGGCTTCCAGCAGCGCTTTGGCCACCAGGTCCAGCCCCTGCTGCGATCCGCTGGTGATGAGAACTTGTTCGGCCAGAACCGCCAGGCCGCGCTCGCGCAGCCGTGCCGCCACCCATTCGCGCAGGCCCGGCAGCCCTTCGGTGGTGGTGTACTGCAGCGCCTCGCGGGGGGCCCGGGAGAGCACCCGGTGCGACGCGGCGCGCAAGGCTTCGGCAGGGAAGCCATCAGCCGACGGCAAGCCGCCGCCCAGCGACACCAGAGCCGGGCGCCCCATGAGCTTCATCAGCTCCAGGATCATGGAGGGCGCGATTCGACGTGTGCGGTGCGCAAACCTGAAGATGGGAGTGGTCATATCGGCTGCCACATGTTGTCTATTAAATACACCATCAAGGACTCCAGCGAGTGATCGTATGGCGGAAGTCCGGGGATGAATCGCCTCACATCGAAGAGCATCAGACCTGTTGACGGATAGTATATTGAACACTAGCATGATGCGACCCATCCCATCACCAAGGACCGGACCGCATGGACACGCGCACACTGAAAGTCTTGCTGACCCCGATTGCCGCAGTGTTGGCCACTTGGCCGGCAATGGCCCAGACCACGGGCGACGTGTCGATTGACAAGCAGGTGGTCGAGGTCACAGCGTCCAAGCGCAAGCAGTTGGTCATCGATGTGCCGTACTCGATCACTGCCATTGGCGGCAGCGAGATCGCCGACCGCGGCGTCACCGATATCCAGCAGATGCAGTCGGTGGTGCCATCGCTTTTCATCAACCAGAACGCACCGGGCGCCAGCCGCATCCAACTGCGGGGCCTGTCGCAAGGCGTGGGCTACGGCGCCGCGCTGGTCGGTACCTATCTTGACGAGGTCTCGCTGAACATGCCGGACGCGCAGCGCTCGCTCGACGTTCCCTTGGTCGACATGGCCCGCATTGAAGTGTTGCGGGGGCCGCAAGGCACGCTGTACGGCGATGGTTCGATGGGCGGCACCATCCGTTTCATCACGCGGGCGCCGCGGCTGGACAAGTTCGAAGGCAGTGTTGAAGCCGGTTTCGGCCAACTGACCGGCGGCCAGACGGGCTGGCGCGCCAATGGCGTGGTGAACGTGCCTTTGGCTACGGGCGTCGCGGGCCTACGACTCGTGGCCGGCCACGAAGACCTGCCGGGCTGGGTGGACAATAGCGCAAACGGTGCCAAGGACATCAACAGCGCCAAGCGCGATTTCCTGCGTGGCAAGTTGCTGGTGAAGCCAAGCGCGAATGTCGACGTGACGGCGATGTACTTCCACACCGAAACCGACACCAAGAACAATTCCGGTTCGAACGCCGATCGCACCATCGCTTCCTTCATTGCGTCGCCGACCAAGGACAAGACCGACCTTTTCAACCTGGTGGTTAGCGCCGATCTGGGCAGCGTACGATTGGTCAGCTCCACCGGCTACCTGAATCGCAAGATCGACACCACTGCCGAACTGACGGCCGTATACGCTGGCCTGCCCTTCAAGGCGCTGATACTGCCCCTGCCCACTTCCGGCGGCGCCTACCGGCAAGAGATGTCGCAAAAGATCACAACCCAGGAGATTCGCCTGGAGTCGGATGACAAGGGGCCCCTGACCTGGACGGCGGGGGCCTACTACCGCAAGACCGACACGCATTCCGTCACCTCGGACGTGTGGACCGACACCACGTTCCGCCTGCAAGGTGGTTTCGATGGCACCGGCCCCACCAACGTCACACAGACGGCCCTTTTTGGCGAACTGACGTACGCCCTGTCGCCTCAGTTGTCACTGACCGGCGGCCTGCGCTCGTTCAAGGAGAAGGCGGAGAACGTCGGCTCCAAGTTGCCGTCTGGCTTTGCGCCCCCAGGCACGCCTTCGACCCTCTTCAACGACCAAGCGGAGTTCAGTGCCACGACGCCCCGGCTGAACATGCTGTGGCGCTATTCACCCAAGGGCGCGCTCTATGCAACGGCCTCCAAGGGCTTCCGAAGCGGTGGCTTCAATTCCACGGCAACGCCGCGCAACTACGGGCCTGAGGACATTGTCAGCGTGGAGATCGGCAATCGAGGGTCCTTGTTTGGCGACGTGCTGCAGTACGAAGTGGCGGCGTACCACAGCAAATACAGCAACGTGCAGGCGCAAGACCTGGCACCTGGCTGCACGCCCGCAACCTGTCAGGCGCTCACGGTCAACTCCGGCAGGGCATCTGGGCCGGGTATGGACATCACGCTGTCGGCGGCGCTGACCAAGTCCATGACACTTGATGTGGCGCTGGGTTATTCGGATCTCACCTACGACGTGAAGACCGCTGAGCGCAACCAGGGCGACCCCTTGAACTTCGTGCCCAAGACGACAGCGTCGGTTTCTCTGAGCCAACGGTTCAGCTGGGTGGCCGGGTTGCCTGGCATGGTCCGGCTCGACTATCAGCACTCCGATCCCGTCAAGTTCATTGTCCGCAATCAAGGTGTGAACGCCAGCAGCAGCAACATCGATACGCTGAACGCACGCATCGGGGTGGAACTGCGCACCTGGCAGGTCTACCTGGAAGGCAAGAACCTCACCAATGCAAATGGCGTGACCTTCCCGGGAATCTTCGGCCTGCCGGACTTTAGAGTGGCGCCGCGATCGATCGGGGTGTTGGCGCGAGCCCAGTTCTAGAACCGGGCGGGCAGGTGATGGGCCGCGTCATCACGATCGCGGCTGCTCAACTCGGTCCGGTGTCGCGCGACACGTCGCGTGGCGCGGTTGTCGACCGCATGATCGTGCTCATGGACCAGGCGGCACGCGTTCGTGCGACGCTGGTCGTGTTTCCCGAACTGGCGTTGACCACGTTCTTCCCGCGCTGGGCGATCGAAGACGATTCAGTGCTCGATGGCTTCTTTGAATCCTCGATGCCAGGCCGAGACACCCAGCCACTGTTCGCCGCGGCGCGACGGCTCCAGCTGGGCCTGTGCTTCGGCTACGCTGAACTCGCCGGGCAGGCCGGCAGACTTCGGCGATTCAACAGTTCGGCGCTGGTTGGGCCTGATGGCGGCCTGATCGGGCACTACCGCAAGGTGCACCTGCCCGGCGACCGCGAGCCGCAACCAGGCTTTGAGCACCAGCACCTCGAGAAGCGCTACTTTGAGACCGGGGGTCTGGGGTTTCCGGTCTGGCGTGGTTTCGGTGGCATCGTCGGCATGCTGATCTGCAACGACCGTCGCTGGCCCGAAGCTTGGCGGGTGCTGGGCCTGCAGGGTGTCGAGCTCGTGCTCGTGGGCTACAACACGCCGCTTCAGAACCCCGAGGCGCCGCAGCACGACCCACTGGTGCGCTTTCACCATCGGCTGGTGATGCAGGCGGGCGCCTACCAGAACGCCACCTGGGCGGTGGCCGTCGCCAAGGGCGGCGTCGAAGAAGGTCAAGCCATGCTTGCAGACACGTTCATCGTCGCACCTTCGGGTGAGATCGTGGCGCACTCACACACGCAAGGTGACGAGTTGGTTGTGGCCGAGTGCGACCTGGATCGAGCGCATTCGTACAAGACCACGATCTTCGATTTCGCGGCCCATCGCAAGCCCCAGGCCTACAGCCAAATCACTGAATACACAGGTGCGGTGCCGCCGCCTTGACCGCCGCGAAATCGGCGCCGCTATCGCAGAGTCTCCATCAACCGCATCAACAACCGGGTGCGCGGAATGATGCTGCTGATGTAGAGCCGCTCGTCCAGGGTGTGGCCGCCATCGCCATCCACGCCCAGGCCGTCGAGCGTGGGCGCAATGGCGGCGGTGAAGTTGCCGTCACTGCCGCCGCCGGTCTTCAGGTCGATCAGCTCGAAGCCGATCTCGGCCGCCAGCCCTTTGGCATGTTCGTACAGCGCTGCGATCCCGGGTGTCTTTTCGTAGCCTGGCCGGTTGATGCCGCCCTCTACGGTCAGCGTGACGCCTTCGAGATGCGGTTTGAGGTCTCGGATGCGTCGCACGATCTCCTCGCCGATCTCGGGGTTGGGCATGCGCACATCCACGTCCACTGTTGCGGTGTCGGGCACCACGTTGGAACGCGTGCCGCCCTTGATCAGGCCCACACTGACGGTGAGCTCGCGCGCGTAATCAGTCATCGCTTCCAGCGCCAGCACTTGGTGCGCAATCTCGTGGATGGCGTTGCGACCGAGGTGGTGTTCGACGCCAGCGTGGGCCGCCACGCCATGGGCTGTGACCTTGAACTGGGCGCAGCCCTTGCGTGCGGTGACGATCTTGCCGCCCGAGCGTGCCGGCTCGGTGACCAGCACGTACTTCGCACGCCGCGCCTCGCGTTCGATGTGCTCGCGCGAAGTGTCGCTGCCCATCTCCTCGTCGCTGACCATCAGGTGCCGCACCGGCAGGTGCGTCTTCAGGCCGGCCCTGCCTATCTGGCGCAGGGCGACCAGCGCCAGGTAGGTGCCGCCCTTCATGTCCTCGGCGCCTGGGCCATAGGCACGGTCGCCCTCGATGCGGAACGGCAAAGGCCCGGCCAGTGTGCCGATGGGATGCACCGTGTCGATGTGGCTCAGGATCAGCAGGCCCGGGCCGGCCGCAGCCTCGGGTGGGCAGTGCCTGTCGTCTGTCGCCAGCACGTGGTCGCCAAACCCGTCCCTGCCAGCAATGCGCTCGACCCGCGCGCCAATGGCTTCATAGTCGGCTTGCACACGGGCTGCCATGCGCGCCATGCCCTCGGGGTTGTCGGTCGGGCTTTCGATTTCGATCCAGGCGCGGATGCCGGCCAGTATTTCGTCCACATTCAAGGGCTGGGCGCTTGTCATCAAAGGCTCCAAAGAGAATGCTGCGTAGACAGCAGGAATACATGGATAGTATATTGTCCACATGCTTGCACTGTTGACTTCACTGAGCCGCTGCACTCCAAGACTTGAGGGCATTGGACACCGCCCACATCGCCAAGCGTGGCGATGTGCATCCGGCAGCATGCACACTTTCTCCACGGGCTGTGTCGCGCGCGCAATCCCTGGATCACTGTGAACAGACAGTCAGCCCCACCAGACCCACGATGAAGACCGCTCTTGACATCATCCTGGAAAGCCGGGTGTGGGACAACCAGGGCTGCATGCCTTTGCGGCCGCATGACACCCGCTTCTTGCCACAGCTGGCGCGCTGCCGTGCGGCGGGGTTAGACCACATCTCGCTGAACGTCGGCTTTGGCGACGACGGTATCGAGCAGCACCTGCGCATGATCGCCAGCTTCCGGCACGGGTTGGCCGAGCGTGCCACTTACTACACCATGGTGCGCACGGTGGATGACATCGAATCGGCTCGGAACAGCGGCAAGCTGGCAGTGAGCTTCGACATCGAGGGTGCCAACGCCGTTGCTGATCAGATCAGTCTGGTTCAGCTTTACTGCGACCTTGGCGTGCGCTGGATGCTGCTGGCCTACAACAGCAACAGCGCCGATGCTGGGGGCTGCCAAGACGACGACTGTGGCCTCACGGACTTTGGCCGCCGGCTGATCGACGAGATGACGCGCGTGGGCATGGTGGTGTGCCGCAGTCATCTGGGCAGCCTCAGCGCGCAGGAGGTGCTTGACTACGCACCAGGGCCGGTGATCTTTTCGCACTCCATCCCCAGCGCTGTGCGGCCGCACCCGCGCAATGTCTCGGACGCCCTGATGCGTGCCTGTTCGGCCAAGGGCGGTGTGGTGGGAATCAATGGCGTGGGCCCGTTTTTGGGTGACAACGACACCCGCAGCGAGACCTTTGTGCGCCACGTCGACTACGCCGTGCAGCTGATCGGGCCACAGCATGTGGCGCTGGGCCTGGGCCATGTCGTCGACCAGGCCGAGGTGGACGCCGGCATGGCAGCCATGAAAGGCCTGTTTCCGCCTGAACTGGCTTATGACAAGGGCATGAACTTCGTTCAGCCCGAACAGTTGGAGGCCATCGTCGATGGTTTGCTTCGACTGGTTTACGCCGAAGGCGACCTGCGGTCCATCCTGAATGGCAACTTGACGCGCATTGCTCGGCAGGTCTGGAAAGAGCCGGCATGACAGTCCTTCGCTTTGGTGGCAGCAGGCCACTTGCAACAAGCGCTCAAAAGAAGTTGCGAGCGCCCAAGTTTTTGTTCTGCGGGCATCACTCCTTGCGTGCCTGTCGCACTAAGCTTGAATCAACTTGATGCCCAACCCGACACCGCCGCGCCAGCGCTACTCTGCCTGGAACCTGTTCGCAGCTGCGCGCACAGGCCACCAAGACTGGGCGCCCGCCTGGCGCGAAGCCGAGCCCAAGCCGCGCTACGACGTCATCATCATTGGCGGCGGTGGCCACGGCTTGGCCACGGCCTACTACCTGGCGAAGAACCATGGCGTCACGAATGTCGCGGTGCTGGAAGCCGGCTGGATCGGCGGCGGCAACACCGGGCGCAACACCACCATCGTGCGCTCGAACTACCTGTACCCTGAAAGCGCGCGGCTGTACGACTTCTCGCTGCGCCAGTACGAGCAACTGGCGCGCGAGATCAACTTCAACATCATGCTCAGCCAGCGCGGCATCGTCACGCTGGCGCATTCGCGGCACGACCTGGATGCGCAGTCGCGCTGGGCCAACGCGATGCTGTGCAATGGCATTGATGCCGACTTGCTGGACGCCCGTCAGGTGCAGGACATCGAGCCCCGGCTGAACTTTGGCGCCGATGCGCGCTTCCCGATCGTGGGCGGCTTCATCCAGCGCCGAGGAGGGTCGGCGCGGCACGACGCCGTGGCCTGGGGTTACGCGCGCGCCGCTTCGGCGCTGGGCGTGGACATCGTGCAGAACTGTGCCGTCACGGGTTTTCTCAAGCAGGGCGACACGGTGGTCGGCGTCACCACGAGCCGCGGCGGTGTGCGAAGTGAGATGCGCGCCGACAAGGTGGCCATGGCCGTTGCCGGGCACTCGTCGGTGCTGGCCGGCATGGCCGGTTTTCAGCTTCCCGTGACCAGCTACGCGCTGCAGGCGATGGTGAGCGAGCCGATCAAGCCGGTGCTCAACACCGTGACCCTGTCGCCGTCGTTGGGAGCTTACTGGAGCCAGAGCGACAAGGGCGAAGTGGTCATCGGCGGCGCACTCGACCACTTCCCTTCGTATGCCCAGCGCGGCAGCTTCGACGTGATGCAACACGTGGTGGCGGCGACGGTTGAGATGTTCCCTTCGCTCAGCCGCCTGCGCCTGCTGCGCCAATGGGCCGGCATCGTGGACGTGGTGCAGGACAGCAGCCCCATCCTCGGCGCCACGCCGGTGCCAGGCCTGTTCATCAATTGCGGCTGGGGTACCGGCGGCTTCAAAGCCATCCCGGTGGGCGGCTGGACCTTGGCGCATGTGCTGGCCACCGGCCGCAACCACGAACTGGCAGAACCCTTCCAACTGCAGCGCTTCCACACCGGCCGGCTGATTGACGAAGCCGCTGCCGCCGGTATCGCGCACTGAACGGAACTGGCCACGATGCAACTGCAATGTCCGCTATGCGGGCCGCGCGCAGAAAGCGAATTCCGCTGCGGCGGCACCACGGCCATCACACGTCCGCCGCTGGATTGCAGCGACGAGACCTGGGGAGCCTATCTGTACTTTCGCAGCAACCCCAAAGGCGAGCATGCCGAACGCTGGTGCCACACCTGGGGCTGCGGCCTGTGGTTCAACCTCGTGCGCGACACCGTGAGCCACGAGGTGAAGGCGGTGTACGGCATCGCCGAAGCGCAGCCGGGGCCGGCGCCATGAGCGGCTACCGCTTGCCTGCGCCCCAAGGTGCCTGGCTCGACCGCACACGGCCGCTGCGCTTCCAGTTCAACGGCCGCGACGTCCCGGGCTTTGCGGGCGACACAGTGGCCTCGGCACTGCTGGCGCAGGGCATCGTGCACATCGGGCGCAGCTTCAAGCTGCACCGGCCACGCGGCCTCTTCAGCTGCGGGGTGGAAGAGCCCACCGGCCTGCTCGACATCGGCCTGGGCGGCGCACGGACGCCCAACACGCGGGCCACCGACATCGCCGCGCAAGACGGCCTGCAAGCCTTCACCGGCAACGCCTGGCCGAGCCTGGAATTCGACCTGGCGGCGCTGACCTCGCGCTTCGCGGCGCTGCTGCCGGCGGGCTTCTACTACAAGACCTTCATGTGGCCGCACTGGCATGTGTTCGAGCCCACGATTCGCCGCATGGCGGGGCTGGGCGTGGCGGCCGATGCGCCGGACCCCGACCGCTACGACCAGGTCTCGCGCCAGGTGCAGGTGCTGGTGGTCGGTGCCGGTGCGGCGGGCGTGCAGGCGGCGCTGGCCGCCGCGCGCAGCGGCCAGCAGGTGCTGCTGATGGAAGGCGCGGCGCAGTTGGAGCCCGCCTGCGCCGCGCGCCTGCCGGAACTGCAGACTGCCGGCGTCGAGGTGCACACGCGCTGCACCGTGTTCGGTTTGTACGACCACTTGCTCGCCGCCGCCACGCAAACCATCGATGCTGCTGTGCGGGAACGGCTGTGGAAAGTCCGCGCCGATCGCATCATCCTGGCCACCGGCGCTTTCGAGCGCCCGATGCTGTTCCCGGACAACGACCGCCCGGGCGTGATGCTGGCCAGCGCTGTGCTCCGTTATGCCACCCACTACGGCGTGGCCTGCGGGCGACGTGTGCTGGTGACCACAGCCTGCGACAGCGGCCACAGCGCCGCCCGCGCGATGGTGGCGGCTGGTGTGAACGTGGTCGCGGTGGTGGACCACCGCCCCTCCGCCGGTGCGGCCGCCGTGCCCGGCGTGCCGGTGTTTCCCGGCAGCGCCATCGTCGCGGTTATCGGCACACGTTCGGTGAAGTGTGTCGCCATCACTGACCACGAAGGCGGCACCGTTCATCATGTCGAGGTGGACTGCATTGCCAGCGCAGGCGGCTGGGCACCTGCCGTCAACCTGCACTCGATGGCTGGCGGCAAGCTTCGCTGGGTGGACGATGCCGCGATGTTCGTGCCCGTGGGTGGCGTGCCCAGCATGGACTCCGTGGGCGCTTGTGCAGGCGTCTTTGATGCCGACGCTGCTCTGACGCACGCTGAAGCCGTCGGCAGCCGCAGGCCTTCCCAAGCGCCCGCGGGCGGCACGGGCTTGGTGACTTCGAATACCAGACCGACGGCAGCGGCGCTGGCCGCCTGGGGCCGCAAGCCGGGCAAGGTGTTCCTGGACTTGCAGAACGATGTGACCGCCGACGACGTCGCGCTGGCCGCGCGCGAGAACTACCGTTCGGTCGAGCATCTCAAGCGCTACACCACGATGGGCATGGCCACCGACCAAGGCAAGACCAGCAACGTCAACGCGCTGGTGCTGATGGGCGAACTGACCCAGCGAAGCCCGGGACAGGTCGGCACCACCCGGTTTCGTCCGCCGTTCAAACCGGTGACCCTGGGCGCGTTGGCTGCTGGTCGCAAAGGTGCGCTCTACAAGCCGCTCAAGCGCATGCCCGGTCATGCCTGGCATGAGGCCCAAAGCCCGCTGTGGGAGGAGTTCGGTGCCTGGCAGCGCCCGGCGGCCTACCCGCGCCAGGGTGAATCCTTGAACGCTGCTGCCGAGCGCGAGGCCTTGAACGTGCGTCAGCAGGTTGGCCTGTTCGAAGCCTCGCCGCTGGGCAAGATCGAGGTCTATGGGCCTGATGCTGCGAACTTTCTGGACCTGATGTACGTGGGCACAATGTCCACACTGGCTGTCGGGCAGGCGCGTTACGGCCTGCTGTTGCGTGAAGATGCCGTGATCTTCGACGACGGCATCGTCGCGCGGCTGGGGCCGCAGCACTACTGGGTCAACACCACGTCAGGCGGCGCCGAGCGCGTGGCGCAGGCCTTCGAAGAATGGCTGCAGTGCGAGTACGTGCACCACCGTGTGCTGGTCACGCCCGTGACGGCTGCCTGGGGCAACGTCACCGTGGCCGGTCCGAAGGCCTGGGCCTTGCTCGCAGCCGCTGGCTTCGAGGAGTCGCTGGCCCCTGCGGCCATGAAGCACATGACGCTGCGCGAGGTCAACCATGGCGGCACGCCCATGCGTGTGCTGCGCGCCAGTTTCAGCGGCGAACTCGGCTACGAGATCAACCTGCCAGCAGACCGCACGCAGGCACTGCTGGAGCGCTTGTGGCAGGCAGGTCAGGCTTTCGGCGTGATGCCCTATGGGGTGGAGGCGCTGATGATCCTGCGCATCGAGAAGGGCTACCTGCATCTGGGCGCGGATACCGATGGCACGACCTTTCCGGGCGACGTCGGTCTCGACCGCGGCATCATCAAGAAGGCCGCCAACTTCGTCGGCCGGCGATCCTTGCTCAGGCCGGTCGCCTTGGACGCAGACCGCATGCAATTGGTCGGTCTGCTGCCGCTGGACCGACGCACCCGCTTGCCCGTCGGTGCGCACATCACCTTGCAGGCGCCGCCAGCCGCGATCGACGGCTTCGTGACCTCCAGTGCCTTCAGTCCGGTTCTGGGCCACCCGGTGTCGCTGGCCATGCTCAAGCGTGGCAGGCTTCGGTTGGGGGAGTGCGTCACCGCATACCACCTGGGCCAGGCCATCAGGGCCGAAGTGGTGAAGACGCCCTTCTTCGACCCGGCCGGGGAGCGACTGCATGGTTGAGGCCGGTCAAGCGTCGAGCCCGTTGCCCAAGGAACAGGACGTCACCTTGCCCCGGCCATCGGCTGCACGGTCGGTCCGCCCCGTGCCGGGCCTGCGCGTGTTGTCGCTGCGGTACCTGGCCGACGGCGATGCGGCAGTCAAGGCAGCTGTCGCTGCCCACGGCCTCACGCCGCTGCCTGAGCCAGGCACCTTTCGCGGCGCCGACCCGTGCCTGGTCTGGACTGGACCGGCCGAGTTTCTGCTGTTGACCACGAGCTCCGCAGTTGCAGCAGGCGTGCAAGAAGCGCTGTTTCCGGGCCGCGAAGCACTGGCTTGTGCGCTGGACCAAACGGCCGGCTGCCTGGTGCTCGAGTTGGTGAGTCACGAAGTCGCCGATGTGCTGCTGCACCTGCTGGACGTCAATGCCGTTCCGAGGGAGGTGGGCGACAGCACGCGAACGAGGCTGGTCGACATCGCCTCCATCGTCTTGCGCCTGGACACCGACCGCATTTGGTTGGTGATCGATCGGGCGCACAGCGAGTACGCGCTGGAATGGATTACCCATGCAATGGATGCTGAACTGGGCACAACCTAGGATCGTGGGCGGCAGACAAAGAGACGCTGCGACGCGACCAGTGTCTGCTTTGGGTACTCGAGTTCCGTAGCCTGGCAGGCGCCAAAGGTTCGGCAGCAGTCCCCCACCCCGATCAGTCCGCCGCGTTCATCGCCTCCAGTTCGGTCTGCAGCTCGAGCCAGCGCTCCTCCAGCATCGCCACCTCGGCGCCCACGTGGGCCATGCGGCGGCCGAGCTCGGCGTAGTCGCCACCCGGCCCGGCGAGCGCGGCCTCGATCTCGGCCTTTTCGGTGCCCAGCTTGGCCATGCGCTCGTCGATGCGCTGCAGCTCGATGCGCAGCGGCCGTGAGCGCTCGGACTGCTTCACGCGCGCCTGCTTGGACTGCTGGCGCGATTCGCGGGCCTCGGCCTTGGGCGCGGTCGCTGGTGCGGGAGCCGCGGCCTTCGCGGTGGCATGGGCCCGCGGTGGCGGCGCGGCCACGGCCGGCGCGGCCGCCTTGGGCGGCTCGGGTGCCGGCTGCCCGCGCGCGGCGGCGCGGCTCACTTCCAGCAGCCACTTCTGGTAGTCGTCCAGGTCGCCGTCGAAAGGCTGCACACGCCCGCCGGCCACCAGCCAGAACTCGTCGCACACTTCGCGCAGCAGCGCACGGTCGTGGCTCACCAGCATCACCGTGCCCTCGAACTCGTTGAGCGCGATCGACAGCGCCTCGCGTGTGGTGAGATCGAGGTGGTTGGTGGGCTCGTCGAGCAGCAGCAGGTTGGGGCGCTGCCATACCAGCATGGCCAGCACCAGGCGCGCCTTCTCGCCGCCGGAGAGGCTGCCCACAGCCTGCGTCACCATGTCGCCGGTGAAGCGGAAGCGGCCGAGAAAGTCGCGCAGCTCCTGCTCGCGTGCCGCTGGCCCCACGTCGCGGGCCAGGCGCACCAGGTGCATCAGCGGGCCGTCGCCCAGGCTCAGCACGTCAAGCTCCTGCTGCGCAAAGTAGCCGATGACCAGGCCCTTGCCCTCGGTGGTGCGGCCGCCCAAAGCGGGCAGGGCCCGTGCGATGGTCTTCACCAGCGTGCTCTTGCCCTGGCCGTTGGCGCCCAGGATGCCGATGCGCTGGCCGGCCAACACGCTTCGGCTGAAGGCCCTCACGATGGCGGTGCTGCCGTAACCGCAATCGAGCGCGTCAAAGCTGAGCATCGGGTTGGGCAGGTTCTGCGGCTCGCGGAACTCGAACTCGAAGTCGCTGCTGGTGAGCACGGGCGCGAGCTTCTCCATGCGCGACAGTGCCTTGACGCGGCTCTGCGCCTGCTTGGCCTTGCTGGCCTTGGCCTTGAAGCGGTCGATGAAGCGCTGCAGGTGCGCGATGCGTTCCTGCTGCTTGGCGTAGCTGGCGGCGGCCAGCTGCAGGCGCTCGGCACGCATCTCTTCAAACGCCGTGTAGTTGCCGCTGTAGCGCGTGAGCGTGAACTCGTCGAGGTGCACCGTCACCCGGGTCACGGCATCCAGGAACTCGCGGTCGTGGCTGATGATGACCAGCAGCCCCTCGAAGCGCTTCAACCAGCTCTCCAGCCACACCAGCGCGTCGAGGTCGAGGTGGTTGGTGGGCTCGTCCAGCAGCAGCAGCTCGGCCGGGCACATCAGCGCGCGTGCCAGTTGCAGCCGCATGCGCCAGCCGCCGCTGAAGCTGTTCACGGGGGCGTCGAGTTGGGCCGTCTTGAAGCCCAGACCTTGCAGCAGCGCCTGGGCGCGCGAGCGGGCGTCGAAAGCGCCGGCTTCGTCCAGCGCAAGGTGGGCGTGCGCGATGGCCTCACCGTCGCCTTCGCCGCCGTTCATGGCTTCGGCGGCGGCCAGTTGGTGCTGCGCGGCCACCAGCGGGATGTCGCCGTCGAGCACGAAGTCGGTGGCGCCCTGCTCGGTCTCGGGCATGTCCTGCGCCACCTCGCCCACGCGCCAGCGCGGGGGGATCTCGACCTCGCCCTGGTCGGCCTGCAGCTTGTGCGTGAGCATCGCGAACAGGCTGGACTTGCCGGCGCCGTTGCGGCCGATGAGGCCAACTTTCTCGCCAGGTTGCAGCACGAGGTTCGCGCTTTGCAGAACGACCTTGACGCCGCGGCGCAAGGTGATGTCGCGGAGGGTGATCACGTCAGGAATCAGGAGAGAAAGCGCAAGGCTGGGGCCTCGATCAGGAGCACCTGCTCGTCGCCAGCGGTGGTGGGCAGGCCGATGATGGGCAGGCGTGGAAAGGCGCGGTGGAAGTGCTCGATCTCATGGCCGATTTCCAGCACCAACACGCCGTCGCGCGCCAGGTGCGCCGCCAGGCCGGCGAGCAGCGGGCGGATGAAGTCCATGCCGTCGGCGCCGCCGGCCAGCGACAGCACGGGCTCGGCAAGGTACTCGGCCGGCAATGCCGCCATCGAGCGCGCGTTCACGTAAGGTGGGTTGCACAGGATCAGGTCGAAGGGCTCGGTCTCCGTCACCGCCGCCCAGCCGTCGCCCTGGGCCAGGCGGATGCGGCCCTCAAGCCCGTGGCGCTGCAGGTTCAGCGCCGCCACGGCCAAGGCATCGTCGCTCAGGTCGGTGGCCAGCACGCTCACGTCGGGCCAGGCCATGGCCGCCAGCACGGCCAGGCTGCCGTTGCCCGTGCACAGGTCGAGCACGCGGCGCGTGTCGGGCGCCAGCCAGACGTCGAGCGTGCCGCTGCCGTCGGCGTCGGCCACCAGCTCGGCGATCAGCGAGCGCGGCACGATCACGCGCTCGTCCACCGTGAACGGCACACCCTGCAGCCAGGCCTCGCCGGTGAGGTAGGCCGCGGGGCGCCGCGTGGTGATGCGCTGCAGCACCAGCGCATCCACGGCCGTGGCCTCGTCGGCGCACAGCGCACGCTCGGCGTGGGCGTCCAGCGCGTCCAGCGGCAGCCCCAGGCGCCACAGCACCAGCCAGGCGGCCTCGTCGAAGGCGTCGCGGGTTCCGTGGCCGAAGGCCAGACCGGCGGCGTCCAGGCGCGCGGCGACCGCTCGCACCGTGTCGATGACCGTCCTCACGCGAGCAGCGCCTGCAGCGTGCGCTGGTAGACCCGGGCGAGCGGTTCGATGGCGTCGACGTCCACCCACTCGTCGACCTGGTGCGCACTGGCGTTGCGCACGCCAAACTCCATCACCTGCTGGCACCAGGTGGCGAGGTAGCGGCCATCGGAGGTGCCGCCCGTGGTGCTGAGCAGGGGTGTGATGCCGAACTCGGCCTCGATGGCGGCGGTGAGCGCCGCGTGCAGCGAGCCCGGGCGGGTGAGGAAGGGCTCGCCGCCCAGCGCCCACTCGACCGTGTACTCCAGGCCATGCCGCTGCAGCAGCGCCTCGAAGCGCCGGCGCAGCGAGGCCGCGCTGCTCTCGGCGCTGTTGCGGAAGTTGCAGTCCACCACCACCTCGCCCGGGATGACGTTGCCCACGCCCGCGCCGCCGTGGATGTTGCTGACCTGGAAACTGGTCGGCAGGAAGTGTTCGTTGCCCTCGTCCCACACCGTGGTGGCCAGCTCGGCAATGGCCGGCGCCACCTGGTGGATGGGGTTGCGCGCGAACTGCGGGTAGGCCACGTGGCCCTGGATGCCGCGCACCACGAGGCGTGCGGACAGCGTGCCACGGCGCCCGTTCTTGACCATGTCGCCCACGCGCTCCACCGAGGTGGGCTCGCCCACCAGGGCCGCCAGCGGCTTCAGGCCGCGCGCACGCAGCAGCTCGACGGCATGCGCCGAGCCGTCGCCCGAAGAGCCTTCCTCGTTTGACGTGAACAGCAGCGCCACATTGCCGGCGTGTGCGGGCTGCGCAGTGACGAACGCCTCGGCGGCCACGGTCATGCAGGCCACCGCCGTCTTCATGTCGGCGGCGCCACGGCCATAGAGCCGGCCGTTGCGGTGGCTGGGTACGAAGGGGTCACTCTGCCAGCGCTCCCGCGGACCGGGTGGCACCACGTCCACATGGCCGGCCAGGATGACCATCGGGCCTGGGCGGGCACCCTCGTGCACCGCCCAGAGGTTGGCCACGCGCGCATCGCCCGCGCCGGCATCGAGCCGCTCGCAGGCAAAGCCGGCCACGGCCAGACGGCGCTGCAGCAGCTCGATCGATCCGGCCTCGGCCGGCGTCACGCTCGGGCAGGCGATCAGTGCCTCGGTCAGGCGCAGTGCATCGCTCACGTTCTCATCCAGGGCGGATGGGCCAGCCGCGGGTCTTCGGGTCGCACATGGATGACGACCTCGGTGTAGGTGGCAAGCTCGGGCTCTTTCGGGGTGGGCTCGGCGCGCGACACCGGCGCCTGCTCGTTCTGCAGACGCCACAGCAGATTGGTGGGCGAGTCGGCGTGGCTCAAGCCCTCGTCGAGCGAGACGATGCCCTCGTTGATGAGTTTGCCGATGTCTTCCTCGAAGGTCTGCGAGCCCTCTGCGATGCGCTTCTCCATGGCCTCCTTCACCGACGAGAGCTCACCCGTCTCGATCATGCCGGCGATCAGCTTGGTGTTCAGCAGCACCTCGACGGCCGGTACACGGCCGCGGGCATTGGCGCGCAGCAGGCGCTGCGAGACGATGGCCTTCAGGCCCGAGGCCAGATCGGACAGCAGCGTGGGCCGCGCCTCGGGCGCGTAGAAGCTCAGGATGCGCCCGAGCGCGTGGCAGCTGTTGTTGGCGTGCAGCGTGGACAGCACCAGGTGCCCCGACAACGCATACGAAAGTGCCGCGCTCATGGTCTCTCGGTCGCGGATTTCGCCGATCAGGATGCAGTCCGGTGCCTGACGCAGCGCGTTCTTGAGCGCGATCTGCAGGCTCTGCGTGTCGCGGCCCACCTCGCGCTGGTTGACCACGCTCTTCTTGTTGCTGAAGAGGAACTCGATCGGATCCTCGATGGTGAGGATGTGCCCCGTCATCTGCTGGTTGCGCCACTCGATCATCGAGGCCAGTGTCGTGCTCTTGCCGGTGCCTGTGGCGCCCACCATCAGGATCAGGCCGCGCTTGTCGGTGACGATCTGGCTCATCAGCGGCGGCAATCCCAAGGTATCGAGGCTGGGAATCTGTAACGGGATGCAGCGGAACACGGCCGCGATCGAGCCTCGCTGCTTGAAGGCGGAGAGCCGAAAGCTGCCCACGCGCGGGATGCCGATGCCGATGTTGAGCTCGCCGGTCTCTTCAAGCTCCTCCATCTGCTGCGGCGCGAGCAGCTCGCCCAGCAACTGTCGCGTCTGCGTGGCGGTGAGCAGCTGGTCCGACAGCGGCAGGATCTGCCCGTGGATCTTGATGAGCATGGGCGTGTTGGCCGACAGGTACACGTCGGACGCGTTCTTCTCGGCCATCAGGCACAGCACGCGCTCGATGTGGTTGGCCATGGCCGAGGGCTTCTGTCCTTCTTCGCGACAAACCGGTCAGGCGTTCGCCGCGGCACCGGCTCTGCCGGGCCGCTGGCGCCGTTCCCCCGCGGGGGAACGGCGAAACCGCTTCTGGGAGGTGCCCATCACGCCCGCAGCAGCTCGTTGATGCTGGTCTTGCTTCTGGTCTGCGCGTCGACGCGCTTGACGATGATGGCCGCGTACATCGTGTACGGCGTGCCGTCGGCAGCCGTCTTGGGCAATCCACCGCTGACCACCACGCTGCCGCTGGGTACGCGGCCGTAGCTGATCTGGCCCGTGCTGCGGTCGAAGATCGGTGTGCTCTGGCCGATGTAGACGCCCATGCCCAGGACCGAGTTCTCCTCGACGATCACGCCCTCGACGACTTCGGAGCGCGCGCCGATGAAGCAGTGGTCTTCGATGATGGTCGGGTTGGCCTGCAGCGGCTCGAGCACACCGCCGATGCCGACGCCGCCGCTGAGGTGCACGTTCTTGCCGATCTGCGCGCAGCTGCCCACGGTGGCCCAGGTGTCGACCATCGTGCCTTCGTCGACATAGGCGCCGATGTTCACGTAGCTGGGCATCAGCACCACGTTCCTGCCGATGAAGCTGCCTCGGCGCGCCACGGCCGGCGGCACCACGCGCACGCCGCTGGCGCGCATCGCCGGCTCGTCGAGTTGCGAGAACTTCGGCCTGACCTTGTCGAAGAAGGCCAGCTCGCCGGCGTGCATCGGCGCGTTGTCGGTGAGGCGGAAGCTCAGCAGCACCGCCTTCTTCAGCCACTGCTTGACCGTCCAATCGCCCACGCCGCGCTTCTCGGCCACGCGCAACCGGCCGCCATTGAGCCCGGCGATCACCCGTTCGACGGCCTCGCGAACCTGCGGCGAGTTGGTGGCGTTGATCTCGGTGCGGCTCTCCCAGGCCAGGTCGATGGTGGACTGCAGCTGAGCGAGGTCGGTGGTCATCGGAGGGTGTCTCGGTAGGTGCGGGTGAAGGTGGCGATGCGGTGGGCGGCCTCCAGGCATTCGGTCTCGGTGGCGACGAGGGCCAGCCGCACGCGCCCCCGGCCTGGATTGACCCCGTCCACGGCTCGCGCCAACAGGCTGCCCGGCAGTACGTGAACATTGTATTGAGCGAGCAGTTCGCGCGCGTAAGCGATGTCGTCGCCTGGCCCCTGGCCACGGGCCGGGACGCCGGCCCAAAGGTAGAACGCGGCATCCGGCAGCTTCACGTCGAGCTCGGCCGCCAGCACCGGCGTGACGGCCGCGAACTTGGCCCGGTACAGCGCCCGGTTGGCCACCACGTGGGCCTCGTCGTTCCAGGCGGCCACGCTGGCGGCCTGCACCACCGGGCTCATCGCGCTGCCATGGTAGGTGCGGTAGAGGAGAAAGCGCCTGAGCACCGCGGCATCGCCGGCCACGAAGCCCGAGCGCAGTCCCGGCACGTTGCTGCGCTTGGACAGGCTGGTGAAGGCCACCAGCCGGCGGAAGTCACCGCGGCCCAGAGCCTGGGCAGCCTGCAGCGCGCCCAGCGGCGGCTCGTCGCCGAAGTAGATCTCGGAGTAGCACTCATCCGAAGCGATCACGAAGCCGTGGCGGTCGCTCAGCTCGAACAGGCGTTGCCACTCCGCCAGCGGCATCACCGCGCCGGTGGGGTTGCCCGGGCTGCACACGTACAGCAGCTGTGTGCGCGCCCAGGTCGTGTCGTCCACGGCATCCCACACGGCCGCGAAGTTGCGGGCCGGGTCGCCGGGCACGAAGGCCGTCTGCGCGCCGGCCAGCAGCGCCGCACCTTCGTAGATCTGATAGAACGGGTTGGGGCAGACGACGGTGGCGCCGGGCTTGGTGCTGTCGATCACCGTCTGCGCGAAGGCAAACAGCGCCTCGCGCGAGCCCGTGACGGGCAGTACCTGCGTGCCGGCATCCAGTGCCACGCCGTAGCGCCGGTCCACCCAGCCCGCAATCGCGTGGCGCAGTGCGGGTTCGCCCAGCGTGGACGGGTACTTCGACAGGCCCGAGAGGCTGCTCACCAGCGCCTCCTCGATGAGCCTCGGGGTCGCATGGCGTGGCTCACCGATGCCCAGCGAGATGGGCGCATGTGTGGGGTTCGGCACCACGCCCTGCGTGAGCTCGCGCCACCGTTCGAACGGATAGGGATGCAGGCGGTCGAGCAGCGGGTTCATCGGGCCCGGATTATCCCGGAGCCCCTGGGCCGCGAACGGCCCCATGATGCGGACATGCCGTGCATCGAGAGCCGTTTTGCGATCGCCTGGCTGTTGCCGCTGGGGGGGGCTGCGGCGGCCTGGGCGTCGCCCTGGGCCGCCTGGGCTTACATGCTGGCTTTCGTGGGCCTGGTGGCCTTGCTGGAGCGGGTGCCGTTGCTCGGCCGTTCGCCACCCCCCAGCCGGCACACGGGCTGGCACCGGGCCTGCCTGCTGCTGCACGGGCCGCTGCAGCTGGGCCTGTTGGCGCTCGGCGTGGTGGTGGCGGCAGCGCAGCCGGCCGATGCCCTGGGTGCGATGGCGGTGGTGGCACTGGGCCTGGGTGTGGGCGGCGTCACCGGCAGCCAGGGCATCACCTTCGCACACGAGCTGGGACACTCGAAGCGCCGGCTCGACCGTGCCACGGCCTGGCTGCTGATGGGCAGCGTTTTGTACGCGCACTTCATGGTCGAGCACTACCGCGGCCACCACCCGCGCGCCGCCACCCACGATGACCCCGCGAGTGCGCGCCGCGGCGAAAGCCTCTGGCGCTTCCTGCCGCGCACCTTGGCGGGAAGCTGGGCCAGCGCCTGGCGTCTGGAGGCCGCGCGGCTGCGGCAGCACCGGCGCGGCTGGGGCCGAAGCCCGCTTCTCGCCGCGATGGCCGTGCAGGCGCTGGTGCTGGCGGCTCTGGCAGCGGCCTTCGGCCCCTGGGCGCTGCTGTTCTGGGTGGTGCAGGCGGCGCAGGCCGTGCTTCTGCTGGAGACCATCAACTACATCGAACACTACGGCCTGCAGCGCCGGCAGGGCGCCGGGGGCCGCGCCGAGCCCTTTGGCGTGGCCCACGCCTGGAACGCCGACCACTGGGTGACCAACGCCATCATCGCCAATCTGCAGCGCCACTCCGATCACCACATGCACGCCTGGAAGCCCTTCGGCGAGCTGCAGGCGCTGCCCGGCCCGCAGCTGCCCACGGGCTACGCCGGCTGCCTGGTGCTGGCCAGCGTGCCGCGCTGGTGGTTCGCCCTGATGGAGCCGCGGCTG
The DNA here is from genome assembly GCA_023657425.1 of Ideonella sp. WA131b. Classification (NCBI taxonomy): domain Bacteria; kingdom Pseudomonadati; phylum Pseudomonadota; class Betaproteobacteria; order Burkholderiales; family Sphaerotilaceae; genus Ideonella; species Ideonella sp. WA131b. The sequence continues at coordinate 663,332 of JAGTJW010000002.1, read as the reverse complement.
GCGCGGCTGGAGGCTGCCACGGGCGCTACACCGCCACCGGTGCCTTGATGGCCGGGTGGTGCTGGTACTCCAGCACTTCGAAGTCTTCGTATGCGTAGTCGAAGATCGACGCCGGACGGCGCCTGATGTGCAGCACCGGGTAGGGGTAGGGCGTGCGCGCGAGCTGCGTCTGCACCTGCTCGTTGTGGTTGCTGTAAATGTGGCAGTCGCCCCCGGTCCAGATGAAATCCCCGGGCTCGAGATCGCACTGCTGGGCCAGCATGTGCGTGAGCAGCGCGTAGCTGGCGATGTTGAAGGGCACGCCGAGAAAGATGTCGGCGCTGCGCTGGTACAGCTGGCACGACAGCTTGCCCTCGGCCACGTAGAACTGGAAGAACGCGTGGCAGGGCGCCAGCGCCATCTTCGGCAGCTCGGCCACGTTCCAGGCGCTGACGATGATGCGGCGGCTGTCCGGGTTGGTCTTCAGCTGCTTGACGACCTCTGCGATCTGGTCGACATGCCCGCTGGATCCGTCGGCCTGGGGCGCAGGCCAGCTGCGCCACTGCACGCCGTACACCGGCCCGAGCTCGCCGTCCTCGCGTGCCCACTCGTCCCAGATGCTGCAACCGCGCTCCTGCAGCCACCTCACGTTGCTGTCGCCGCGCAGGAACCACAGCAGCTCCAGGATGATGCTCTTGAGGTGCACCTTCTTCGTCGTCACCAGCGGGAAGCCCTCGGCGAGGGCAAAGCGCATCTGGTGGCCGAAGACGCTCTTCGTGCCGGTGCCGGTGCGGTCGGCCTTGGCCACGCCGTGCTCGGCCACGTGGCGCATGAAGTCTTCGTACTGCGATCGGACGGGTCGGCTCATGGGTGCAGCGGTGCCGGCAAAGCTTGATCGGGGTGGTTGGCGTCGGTGACGCCAAGGCCGAACTGCATCGCCGCCAGGCGCGCATAAAGGCCGCCGCGCGCCACCAGATCGGCATGCGTGCCGATGTCGACGATGCGCCCTGCCTCCATCACGGCGATGCGGTCGGCCTTCAGCACCGTGGCCAGGCGGTGCGCGATGACCAGGGTCGTGCGGTCGGCCATCGCAGCCTCCAGCGCCTGCTGCACCACGCGTTCGCTCTCGGCGTCGAGTGCGCTGGTGGCCTCGTCGAGCAGCAGCAGCGGCGGGTTCTTCAGCATCGCGCGTGCGATCGCGATGCGCTGGCGCTGCCCGCCCGACAGGCGCACGCCGCGCTCGCCCAGGTAGGTGCCGTAGCCCTCGGGCAGCGCGCGGATGAAGTCGTCGGCAAAGGCGGCCCGCGCGGCGGCGTGCACCTCGGCATCGCTGGCCTCGGGGCGGCCGTAGCGGATGTTCTCGAGCGCACTGGTGGAGAACACCGTGCTGTCCTGAGGCACCAGGCCGATGCGGGCGCGCAACTCGCTCAGGCGGGCCTCGCGCACGGGGACGCCGTCCAGGCGCACGGTGCCGCGCTGCACGTCGTAGAAGCGCAGCAGCAACTGGAACACCGTGCTCTTGCCGGCGCCGCTGGGACCGACCAGCGCCACCGTCTCGCCCGGACGGACGGTCAGCGAGAAGTCGGCCAGCGCCGCGGTGTTGGGGCGTGACGGGTAGTGGAAGCCCACGCCCTCCAGGGCCAGCGACGACCCGTGCCGCGCCGGTGGCAACGCCACCGGGGCCGCCGGCTCCGTGACGGGCGACGCCGCTGCCAGCAGCTCCATCAGCCGCTCGGTGGCGCCGGCGGCGCGCAGCAGGTCGCCGTAGATCTCGGACAACACCGCGACGGCGCTCACGAAGATGATCACGAACACCACCGTCTGTCCCAGGTGGCCCGCGGTGACGCGGCCCTCGATCACCGCCTCGGTGCCCTGGTAGAGGCCCCACAGCAACGCCGCGAAGGTCGCGGTGATCATGAAGCCCACCAGCACCGCACGGACGGTGGTGCGCCTGCGCGCCGTGGCGAAGGCCTCCTCGGTGCTGCGGTTGAACCGTGCCGCCTCGCGTGCCTCTTGCCCGTGGCTCTGCACCACCGGGATCTCGCCCAGCACCTCGGCCGCGATGGCGCTGCTGTCGGCCACGCGGTCCTGGCTGGCGCGGCTGAGCTTCCTCACGCGGCGGCCGAAGTACAGGCTCGGCAGCACCACCAGCACCAGCAGCCCGAGCACCTGCGTCATCACCCAGGGGTTGGTCACGATCAGCGCGATCAGCGCGCCAGCGCCCATCACCACGTTGCGCAGCCCCATGCTGAGGCTGGAGCCCACCACCGTCTGCACGAGCGTGGTGTCGGTGGTCAGGCGCGACAGCACCTCGCCAGTGCGGGTGCTCTCGAAGAACTCCGGGCTCTGGCGAAGCACGTGTCCGTAGACGGCATTTCGCAGGTCGGCCGTGATGCGCTCGCCCAGCCAGCTGACGGTGAAGAAGCGCAGCGCCGAGAACACACCCAGCGCCAGCGCCACCCCAAACAGGGCCAGGAAGTGGCCGCGCAGCGCCATGAGCTGCTGCCCGGGCTCGGCGGCGACCAAGCCCTGGTCGATGAGCTGCTTCAGCGCCAACGGAAAGGCCAGCGTGCTCACTGCCGCCAGCACCAGGAAGACGCCGGCCAGCACCACGATGCGGCGGTACGGGCGCACGAACGGCAGAAGACCAGACAGCGAGCGGGGCGACTTCGCCGCTGGTCGGGAGGTTTTGTCGGACATGACGGGAAGTCTATGCGGGGCCGGGTCGCGCCGGCGGCAGCGGCTGAAACCCCCGCGCCTGAGGGACTGCGCGCGGCGCTTCCCGCCGAAGCGCTTCAGTCGCGGCCGGATGTGGTCGAATAGATGGACTGGTCCTCCGGTTCGATGAGCCTGCCCCCCTTTCCCACCCAGCCGGCCACCCTGCCGGAAGCCGTGCCTTCTCGGCTGCGGCTGGCTAGCCTGCCAATGCCGGTTGCCTTGGCGCTGCTGACGGCCGGGGCTGCGGTCCTTGCAGCCCTGATGGCCTGGGCAGTCGACCGCAGCTGGGGCGCCGGAACCTGGGCCGCCCCACTGGGCGCCCTGATCGGCGTGGCGACGGCCTGGCTGCCGGCCGCTTGGGCGCTGCAGCGGCTCATGCGGCGTCAGGAGGAGCGCGCAGGGCTGGTCGCCGGCACCCTGCACACGCCCTTGGGCGCCACGCGGCCGCTCTTCCTGGAACTGGCGGGCCGCGAATGGGCCCGGGCCCGCCGCTACGGCAGCGGTGCCGCGCTGCTGCTGGTGGACGTCGACCGCTACGCCCGCCTGACCGAGACGCACGGCAGCGAGGCCACCGACGCGGTGCTGGCCGAGTTGCTGCGCCAAACCGCGCCGACGCTGCGCTGCGCCGACCTGCTGACGCGTTTCTCTGACGCCCAGATGGCGGTGTTCCTGGCCCACTCCGACGCCACCGGCGCGCTGGACGTCGCCGAGCGCATCCGGGAGCGGGCCGAGCAGATGGCGAAGGCGCAGCCGCCTGATGGCCCTCCAGGGTCGCTGCCCATCACCGTCAGCGTGGGCGTCGCCCAGATGCGCCCTGCGCACCTGAACCTGCAGTCGCTGCTTGACGACGCGCACGATGCCGTGCTGGCCGCGCGTCAGGCTGGCGGCAATTGTGTGCGCGCCTCGCCGGTGGACCTGGGGCACCTGAGACCCACCGGCGGCTGGCGCAGCGAGCCCCGGGCACGCCGATAGGAGCGTGGGCCCGGGCGTGCGGCTACAGCCGCAAGGCGCCGCCGTAGCCCGTGAGTTCCAGGTAGCCCAGGCCGATGCGGCGCCCGGCCTCGTTCACCAGCTCGGACAGGCCTTCCCAGTACAAGGTGCCGGTGCTGGCGCGGCTGTCGAGCTCCTGCGCGTCGGCCAAGGCCCGCACCTCGTGGCGGCCGGCCGGCGTGACCACGCGCCAGGCCACGGGCCAACTCACGCCGGTGGCCGGGCTGCGCCAGCGGCGCACGGCCTCGAAGCGCAGCTCGGCCGGCTCGAAGGCCCGCACCGCGCCGCCGGCCGCGCGATGGCTGCCGCCGGCCCACAGTGCGCTGCCGTCGGCCCGCCGCAGCTGGAAGGCCGTCAGCGCGCCGCCGTCGAACAGGTTGACGCCGATCCAGTCCCAGCCCACGGCCTGGGGGTGCAGCAGCGCCTCGCTCCACTCATGGTCCATCCAGGCGCGGCCGTCGGCAAAGGGCTGCTCGCGGCCCTGCACCGTGATGCGGCCGCGCACCGCCAGCCGCGGCTCGGTGACGTAGTGGCTGGACTGCGCCTCGTCGGGCCCCTTGCGGCTGAAGCCGGCGTCGCCCTGCAGCAGCAGCGGCTGCGTGCGCGCCAGCTCGAGCTCGAGCGTGAAGTCGCGTGCGGGGATGCGGCTCGTCCAGCGCGCGCCGGCGGCGTCTTCCTCCAGCGCCACCCGCCAGGGGCCGATGTGCACGCGGGCGGTGTCCTGCGCGGCGGCGGCCAGGGGCGCGGCGGGGTCGCCGGTCCAGCGCACGATGCGTTGGTCGTGCACGTGGCGCGCGCCGTCGGGGGTGAGCAGGGTGACGGCGGCGTGCGCGAACAGCAGCTGCCGTGCCGCGAAGCGGCTGGGGTGGCCCTGCGCCAAGCCCGTGCGTCTGCGGAAGAAGGTCACCTGGAAGCCGCCCACCGGCTGCGTCTCGGTGCCCAGCCAGCCGGTGAGGTACCACCACTCGGTGCGGCAGCCCGGGTGGGCGCCGTGGTCGCGCGGGAAGCGCAGCCTGCGGCCGCGACGCGGGATGTCGTCGTTCTCGGCCGGCTCGCCTGCGGCCAGCGCGGGCGCCAGGCCCGTGGCGCCCAGCCAGGCAGCCAGCCAGCGGCGGCGGGCGGGGTTCACCAGTCCTCCCGCACGGCGCGCACGGCCGGGGCGCGCGCCGCGTTGCGCGCCGTCAGCGCCGCGGTGGCCACGCCGGCCGCCAGCACGGCCAGGGCCAGCGCCGCCAGGCTCGCCCAGGGCAGCACGAGGTCCATGGTCCAGTGAAAGCTCTGCGGGTTGACGACGAACACCAGCACCAGGCTGATCGCCACGCCCAGCACCAGCCCCATCAGCACGCCGGCAGCCACCCAGGCCAGCGCCTCGGCGGCGACCAGCCGCACGACGTCGCCGCGCACGAGGCCCAGGTGGGCCAGCAGCCCGAACTCCTTGCGCCGCGCCAGCACCTGTGCGCTCAACGAGGCCGCGATGCCCACCAGGCCGATGGCGATGGCGACCGCCTGCAGGTAGTGCGTGACGGCAAAGCTGCGATCGAAGATGCGCAACGAGAGCTTGCGCAGCTCGGCGCTGCTGGCGAACTCCAGCAGCCCCGGCTCGGGCACGGCGGCCCGCAGCGCCTGCTGCACGTCGAACGCCACGGTGCCGGGGGCGAGCCACAGCGCGAGGTCGTTGACACGCCCGTCGCCGCTCAGGCGCCGGTAGTCGGCCTCATCGATCACCACCGTGCCGAACTGGCGCGCATAGTCGCGCCACACGCCGCGCACCCACAGCTCGCGGGGCGTGCCGGCCACCGGCATCGTGAACGGCCGGCCCGGCGCAGCGCCGTACAGCGACACCAGCGCCTCGCTGACGAACACGCCCACCGCGCCCGCCGGCGCCGGCCGCGGCGCGGCCAGCAGCGGCAGCACGGCGGCGGGGTCGGCCAGCGGCCGCGCCACCAGCACGACGGCCGGGCGGCTCTCGTCCAGCACCACCGGCACCACCCGCGCGGCCTCGACGCGCAGCACGCCGGGCACCGCGGCGGCCTGGGCCACGAAGCCAGGCGGCAGCCAGGCCTGGTTGGCCACGGCGCTGCTCGTCGCGGTGCGGGCGTACAGGTCGGCCGGCAGCACGGTGTCGAGCCAGCGCGCCACGCCGTCGCGGAAGCTGGCCACCATCACCGTGATGGCCACACTCAGCGCCAGGCTGGCCACCACGCCGGCCACCGCCGCCGTGGCCGTGCCGCGCTGGTGGCGCGCGCGCTGCAGCGCCAGCAGCGCCAGCGCGCCCTGCGGCCGTGGCCAGCGCGCCAGCAGCGCATGCACGGTGGTCGGGATCAGCGCCACGCCGCCCACCAACAGCAGGGCCACGGCAGCGTAGGCCGCCAGCGGCAGCCCGGCCACCGGCGGCGCCAGCGCGGCCAGCGCGCCCGTGCCCACCAGCGCCAGCCCGGGCCAGGCCGGCGGCGCGCCCGCGCCCAGCGCAAAGCCCAGGCCCTTGAGCGCCTGCGCCGGCGCCAGCCGCTCGGCCTGCCGCGCCGGCCACCAGCCGCCCACCAGCGCCGACACCAGACCCAGCGCGCCGAACACGGCCACGCCCAGCGGCTCCACCTGCAGCCGCGGCGCGATGCCGGGGAAGTAGCCACCACCCAGGTCGCCGGCCATCCAGCGCAGCGCCGCAGCGGCCATCGCCGTGCCGGCCACGAGGCCCAGCAGGGCGCCCGCCAGGCCCAGCGCCGTGCACTCGGCCAGCACCAGCGTGCGCCGCTGTGCCGCCGACAGCCCCAGCACGCCCAGCAGCGCCAGTGCCGGTGCGCGCTGCGCCACGCCCAGCGACACCACCGAGAACACCAGGAAGGCGCCGACGAACAGCGCCACCAGCGCCAGCACCGTGAGGTTGACGCGGTACGCGCGCGACAGGTTCGACACGCGCTGCTCATCGGCCCCCGGCGTGGCGGCGCGCACGCCCTCGGGCAGCTCAAGGCCGCGCACCCAGGCATCGGGGTCGGTGCCGGGGGCCAGACGCAGGTCGATGCGGGTGAGACGGCCGAGCGCGCTGAAGTGGGCTTGCGCCCCGGCGAGGTCCATCACCACCACCGGCGTGCCGCCCACGGCCACGCTGCCGGCGTGGCGCAGCGACACGGTGGCCGGGCCGCTTTGCAGCGCGATGCGCTCGGGCGGCCTTCCGCCCAGCGCCGCCAGCGCCGCGGCGTTGACAAAGGCCGCGTCGGGGTCGAAGGCGGAGAAGCGCCGCTGGCCTTCGCGGTCGCCGTCACGGTCTTTGCTCTCCGGATCGGCCGCGCGCGGCAGCAGCTCCGGCGCCAGCGGCGCGGCGCGCAGGACGTCCAGCCCGATCACGCGAACGGCCACGCGGCGGCCGTCGGGGCGCTCAAGCAGCGTGTCGATCTCCAGCACGGGGCTGGCGATCTCCACCGCGGCGTCCTGCGCCACGCGCTCGAAGAGCGCGTCGGGCACGGCGGGGCCGCGCAGCGAGAGGTCGGCGTCGCCGTTGGCGGCGCGCACGGCGGCGCTGAACTCGGCCAGCGCCGACTGGTTGATGAGGTGCACCGACCACGCCAGCGCCACGCCCAGCGCCACAGCCAGCAGCGCAGTGGCATGGCGCCACGGATGGTGGCGCAACTCGCGCCACAGCAGCAGGCGCAGCAGGGCCGGGGTCATGCGGGGCAACGACGTGTGGTTACGCCCGGGCCGGTTCGATGCCGGTGGGCGTGAGCCGCAGCACGCGGTCGGCCGCCGCCGTGGCCGCGGCCGAGTGCGTGACGAGCAAGCAGGCCGCGCCACTGCCGCGCACCTGCTGGCGCAGCACCTGCAGCACACGCTCGGCGGTGGTGGGGTCGAGGTTGCCGGTGGGCTCGTCGGCCAGGATCAAGCGCGGTGCGTGCACCACCGCGCGCGCGATGGCCACGCGCTGCAGCTGCCCACCCGACAGCTGCGCCGGCAGCCGCGCGCCCAGACCGTTGAGCCCCACGTCGGCCAGCAGCTGCTTGACTCGGGTGGCATCGGGCCGGCCCAGCAGCCGCAGGGGCAGCTCCACGTTCTCGGCCACCGTCAGGTGCGGCAGCACGTGGAAGGCCTGGAAGACGAAGCCCAGCCGCTCGCGGCGCACCTCGGCCAGGCCCGCCTCGCCAAGCGCGGCCAGGTCGATGCCGTCCAGACGCAGGTCGCCGCTGTCGGCCTGCTCCAGGCCTGCGATGCAGTTCAACAGCGTGCTCTTGCCCACGCCCGACTCGCCCAGCAGGGCCACGAACTCGCCGCCGGCCAGCTCCAGCGAGACCTCGCTGAACACGGGCACGTCGCCGAAGCGCTTGGAGAGGCGGTGCAGGCTCAGCATGGCAGCGGCCGATGATGCCGCAGCGGTGGCGTCGCTGTGCCCTGCTATCGTGCGAGCGGGCTTTGTCGCGGGCTGTTCATGGCGCGTGGCCCGGCCCCAGGCAACCCCATTCGCAGGACCGTCCCGAACCATGGCCTACACCCTCGATCTTTCCGGCCGCGTGGCCTTCGTCACCGGCGCCTCCAGCGGGCTGGGTGCCCAGTTTGCGCGCGCGCTGGCCGCGGCCGGCGCCGGCGTGGTGCTGGCGGCCCGCCGTGTGGAGCGGCTGAAGACGCTGCGCGCCGAGATCGAGAGCCAGGGCGGCGACGCCCACGTGGTGACCCTGGACGTCACCGACACCGACAGCATCGCCGCCGCGGTGGCGCACGCCGAGACGGAGATGGGCGCCATCGACATCCTCGTCAACAACAGCGGCGTCGGCAGCACCGAGAAGCTCACCGAGGCCACGCCCGAGAGCTACGACCGCACCTTCGACACCAACGTGCGCGGCGCGTTCTTCGTCGCCCAGGCGGTGGCCAAGCGCATGATCGCGCGCAGCAAGGGCGAGGCGCCGGGCACGTTCACGGGCGGTCGCATCGTCAACATCGCCTCGATGGCCGGGCTGCGTGCCTGGCCCAACATCGGCGTCTACTGCATGAGCAAGGCCACGGTGGTGCACATGACGCGCGTGATGGCGCTGGAGTGGGGTCGGTACGGCATCAACGTCAACGCCCTCTGCCCGGGCTACATCGACACCGAGATCAACCACCACGTGTGGCACACCGAGGCCGGGCAGAAGATGATCAAGGGCTTCCCGCGCCAGCGTGTGGGCCAGCCGTCCGATCTGGACGCGCTGCTGGTGCTGCTGTGCGCGAACGAGAGTCACTTCGTCAACGGCGCCGTCATCACCGCCGACGACGGCCAGGCGATATGACCGACCGATGCGGACGCTGAACGCGGCCGAGGGCCGCATCCTGGGCGTGCTGGTGGAGAAGGCCGCCACCGTGCCCGACACCTACCCGCTGAGCCTGAACGCGCTGGTGGCCGGCTGCAACCAGAAGACGGCGCGGCAGCCGGTGATGGAGCTGTCGGAGCACGAGGTGCTGCTGGCGCTGGACGGGCTCAAGCGCCTGAGCCTGGTGGTCGAGCTCAGCGGCAGCCGTGTCGTGCGCTTCGAGCACAACGCGGGCCGCGTGCTGGGCCTGCCCTCGCAGAGCGTCGCGCTGCTCGCGGTGCTGCTGCTGCGCGGGCCGCAGACGGCAGCCGAGCTGCGGCTGAACGCCGAGCGGCTGCACCGCTTTGCCGACATCTCGTCGGTGGAGGGCTTCCTCGACGAGCTGGCGACGAAGGTGCCGCCGCGCGTGGTGAAGCTGGCGCGCTCGCCGGGCGAGCGCGAGGCGCGCTGGGCGGAGCTGTTGACGGGTGAGTCGACGGAAACACCACCGTTCGGGCTGAGCTTGTCGAAGCCCAGCGCGCCGGACGCAGGCCCTTCGACAGGCTCAGGGCGAACGGAAGCGGGACCCGGCCTGCGCTTCGTGCTGCCCACGGAGGTACGGCGGGTGCACGAGTTGGTGATGCCGCTGCGCTGGGGCGACATGGACGCCATGGGCCACGTCAACAACACGCTCTATTTCCGCTACATGGAGGTCTGCCGGCTCGACTGGATCTTTTCGGTCGGCGTCGACCCCAAGCTCTCGACCGCCGGGCCGGTGATCATCAACGCCTTCTGCAACTTCCTGCGCCAGCTGGAGTTCCCGGGCGAGGTGCGCGTCACGATGAGCGTGGCCAACCCGGGGCGCAGCAGCTTCGACACCTTCCACACGATCGAGCGGATGGACGAGCCGGGTGTGGTTTACGCCGAGGGCGGGGCGCGCACGGTGTGGACGGACTACGCCGCGAAGCGCTCGGCGCCGATGCCGGACTGGTTCCGCGCCCGGCTCACAGGCTGAGCGCGCCGGCGCACGCGCTCAAGGGATCACCGAATACGGCCCGCCGGCCGCCAGCGCGCGCTGGTAGGCCGGTCGCGCCTGGCAGCGCATCAGCCAGGCGTGCAGCTTCGGGTGGCTGTGCGCGCTGAAGCCAGCGCGGCCGGCCGCGGCGGCCTCCACGGGATAGCTCATCTGCACGTCGGCGGCTGTGAAGGCATCGCCCGCGAACCACTCGCGCTGCTGAAGCTCGGCCTCCATGAAGGCGAGCAGGTTGTTGACGTTGGGGTCGATGTAGGCCTTGTGCACCTGGGCCGCGATGCCCTTGACGATGGGCTTGACGAAGAACGGCACCTTGGCGCCACGCACCTTGGCGAAGATCAGCGCCACCAGCAGCGGCGGCATCAGGCTGCCCTCGGCGAAGTGCAGCCAGTAGGTGTAGCGCCGCGCCTCGGCCGTGCCCGGCGGCGGCTTCAGGCGGCCCTGGCCGTGCGTGCCGACCAGGTGCTCGATGATGGCGCCGCTCTCGGCCACCACGGTGCCGTCGTCGTCGATCACCGGGCTCTTGCCCAGCGGGTGCACCGCTTTCAGCTCGGGCGGCGCGAGCATGGTCACGGGATGGCGGGCGTAGCGCTTCACGGTGTAGGGCGTGCCGAGCTCTTCGAGCAGCCACAGCACGCGCTGGGAGCGCGAGTTTTCGAGGTGGTGGACGGTGATCATGGCCCGCTTTGTAGCAGCTTCGTCACCAGCAGCACGAGGCCCACGGGCGCCTGCTCGTAGGCGATGCGATGGTCGGCGGCCGTGGTTGGGGTCCGGCGGCGCCGTCAGAGCAGCGCGTAGGTGGTGGTGGCGTGCGCCGCCAGCGCGCCGTCGGGGCCGCGCAGCTCCACCTCGCCGAAGGCCAGGTTACGGCCCATCTTCAGCACGCGCGCCACCACGGCCACGGTGCCGGCGTCGCCCTTGATGCCGCGCAGGAAGCTGGTCTGCAGCTGCACGGTGGTCATGGGCTTGAAGCCGCCCAGGTGCGTCATCACCGCCAGCACCATGGCGCTGTCGGCGGCGGCCATCATCGTCTGCCCGCAGAGCACGCCACCGGCGTGCACGTGCGGGGCTCTCACCGGCAGCGCCAGGCGCACCTCGCCGAGCGTGGCGGCCTCGACGCTCAGCCTCAGCTCGCCCACCCAGGGGGCGAACTGCTCATGCAGCGCCTGTTGCAGCACATCGACGGAGGCGAGGGAGGGCTGGGCCATGGCAAGGGCTTTTGGTGGACGGCGGGGCGGGCGCTGGAGGATGCCTGGGCGATCTTACGGACTGCCGAGGTCATCGCGTACGTAGTACGCTGGCGGTCTGCACCGACCCCCGAAACCCCTGCGACCCCCAACCGGAGACACCGGCACCCATGAACAAGATCTATCCCAGCGCCGCCGCCGCGCTGGACGGCATCGTCCACAACGGTCAGTTGCTCGCCGTCGGCGGCTTTGGCCTCTGCGGCATCCCCGAGGCGCTGATCGATGCCTTGCGCGACAGCGGCGCGAGTAACCTCACCGCCATCAGCAACAACGCCGGTGTCGACGGCTTCGGCCTCGGCAAGCTGCTGGCCACGCGGCAGATCACGAAGATGATCGCCAGCTACGTGGGCGAGAACAAGGAGTTCGAGCGCCAGTACCTGACCGGCGAGCTGCAGCTGGAGTTCACGCCGCAGGGCACGCTGGCCGAGAAGCTGCGCGCCGGCGGCGCGGGCATTCCGGCCTTCTTCACCAAGACGGGCGTGGGTACCCTCGTGGCCGAGGGCAAGGAAACGCGCGAGTTCGACGGCGAGCTCTACGTGATGGAGCGCGCGCTCGTGCCCGACGTGAGCCTGGGCAAGGCCTGGAAGGCCGACAAGTCCGGCAACCTCGTCTTCCGCCGCACGGCGCGCAACTTCAACCCGGCGGTCATCATGGCCGGCAAGGTGAGCGTCGTCGAGGTCGAGGAGATCGTTGAGACCGGCAGCCTCGACCCCGACTCGATCCACCTGCCCGGCATCTACGTGCACCGCCTCGTGCTGAACGCCGCGCCCGAGAAGCGCATCGAGAAGCGCACGACCAAGCAGAACCCCAAAGGCTGAGGACACGACCATGCCCTGGACCCACGACGAGATGGCCGCACGCGCGGCCCGCGAACTGCAGGACGGCTACTACGTCAACCTTGGCATCGGCTTGCCGACGCTGGTGGCCAACTTCGTGCCGGCCGAGATGGAGGTGTGGCTGCAAAGCGAAAACGGCATGCTGGGCATCGGCGCCTTCCCTGACGAGAGCGAGGTCGACGCCGACCTCATCAACGCCGGCAAGCAGACCGTCACCACGCTGCCCGGCAGCAGCATCTTTGGCAGCCACGACAGCTTCGCGATGATCCGTGGCGGCAAGATCAACCTGTCCATCCTCGGCGCCATGCAGGTGTCGGCCCAGGGCGACCTCGCCAACTGGATGATCCCGGGAAAAATGGTCAAGGGCATGGGCGGCGCCATGGACCTGGTGGCCGGCGTGAAGAACGTCGTCGTGCTGATGGAGCACGTGGCCCGCAAGAAGGATGGCTCGGGCTTCGAACTGAAGATCCTGCCGCAGTGCACGCTGCCGCTCACCGGGGTGGGCGTGGTCGACCGCATCATCACCGACCTGGCGGTGTTGGATGTGACCCCTGATGGACTGAAGCTCGTGGAGATGGCCCCCGGCGTCACGCGCGACGAGCTGCAGGCCAAGACGGGCGTGCCGCTGCATTGAGAAGCTTGCGCGAGCCCGCATCGACGGCTCGTGGCCGGCCCTTTGGGGTGATGTGGCGCCGCGCTGCCTTGGCCGCGGCGGCGGGTGCGTGCCTGGGGGCTTGCAGCAGCTTGCCTGCGCCTCGAGCACCGCCACCGGCAACCGCAGCCGTTGTGCCCGAAGGCGCCAGCGGTTTCGATGCCCGGCCCGCGCGCAGCTACGCACGGCATGCCGTGGCTGCCGCGCACCCTCTGGCAGCCGAGGCCGGCCTGGCGCTGCTGCGCGAGGGTGGCAACGCCCTGGACGCGGCCATCGCCACTGCCTTTGTGCTGGGGGTGGTGGAACCACAGGCCAGCGGCATCGGCGGTGGGGCGCTGCTGCTGCACTGGGACGGCCGACGTCTGCGCGCCTGGGACGGGCGCGAGACAGCGCCGGCCGCCGCCACCGAACACGGCTTCACCGGCCCCGACGGCCGGCCGCTGGCACTGCGCGAGGCCCAGCGCAGCGGCCTGGCGGTGGGCGTGCCTGGCGCCGTCGCGGCGTGGGCGGCGGCGCACGCGCAAGGCGGGCGTCTGCCCTGGGCGCGGCTGCTGCAGCCGGCCATCGCGCTGGCCGAGGCCGGCGCGCCCATCGGCCCGCGCCTGCACCGCCAGTTGAGCGACACGCCGACACTGCGCGACGACCCGCGCGCCGCGGCGCTGTTCTTCCGCGCCGACGGCACGCCGCGCGCGGTGGGCGAGCGCGTGGCCAACCCGGCGCTGGCGGCGGTGCTGCGGCGCATCGCGGCCGAAGGCCCCGCGGCGATGCAGCGCGGCGCCATCGCCGCCGACATCGCGCAGCGCGTGCAAGGCCACCCGCAGCGGCCGGGCCGGCTGGCCGAGGTCGATCTCGCCGCCTACCGCGCCGTCGAGCGCGAGCCGCTGTGCATGGACTGGCGCGAGCACTGGGTTGTCTGTGGCTTCCCGCCGCCTTCGTCGGGCGGCCTTGCGGTGGCGCAGATGCTGGCGCTCGCGCAGGCGGTGGAGCGCTTGCTCGGCCCGCCGGCCGACGAGCCCGAGCGCGCCCACCGCTGGGCCGAGGTCTCGCGCCTGGCCTTCGCCGACCGTGCGGCCTACCTGGCGGACCCGGCCTTCGTGGCCGCCCCGGGCGGCGACTGGCTGAACCTGCTGCAGCCGGCCTACCTGCACGCACGCGCCTCCAGGGTGGGGCCGCACAGCCTGGGCAGCGCCGAGCCTGGCCAGCCTGCGGGTAGCGTGCTGGTGGGATCGATGGCGCAGCCCGAGCCGTTGGGCACCACGCACCTGAGCGTGGCCGATGCCGACGGCGGTGTCGTCGCGCTCACCGCTTCCATCGAGGCGCAGTTCGGCGCGCAGATCGTCAGCGACGGCGGCACCGGGCTGCCAGGCGGCTTTCTGCTCAACAACCAGCTCACCGACTTCGCCTTCGCGCCGCAGGACGCACAGGGCCGACCCGTGGCCAACCGTGTGCAGCCCGGGAAGCGGCCACGCAGCAGCATGAGCCCAACCGTCGTGTTCGACCGCCGCCGCGGCCCGCTGCCCGGCGAGCCGGTGCTGGTGTTGGGCTCGGCGCTGGGGCCCTTCATCATTCCGGCGGTGGTGCGCGTGATCGATGCGACCTTGGTGCGCGGCGTCGAGCTGGGCGACGCGCTGGCCGAGCCGATGCTGGCCAGCCTCAACGGGCCTGTGACCATGCTGGAGGCCGGCCGTTGGCCCGAGCCTGTGCTGGCCGCGTTGCGCATGCGTGGCCACACGGTGCAGACGCTGCCGCTGTCCAGCGGGCTGCACGTGCTTCAGCGCACGCCGGGCGGCTGGCGCGCTGCCGCCGACCCGCGGCGCGAAGGCGATGTGCGCGGTGACTGAGTCAGGAACTGGGGCAGCGGAACGCCCCGAACGCCTCAAGAAGAATCGGCTGCGGGTTCACGCCCCCCTGCTTCAGCGTGGCACAGCGGGGGTGTGGGCCGCAGGAGTGCTCGTCCTGGCGGGGTGCACCGCGCTGCCGCCAGTGCCCCCGCCCGCAGGCGTGAGCCGCGCCTTCGACCGCCTCGCGCTGGCCGGCGGCGTGTTCGACGTCGAGTGGCACCTGCCGGCTGCCGAGACGCGCGCCTGGGTGCTGGTGCAGCATGGCTTTGCGCGCCGCTGCGCCAACCTGCGCGGAACGGCCGCGGCGCTGGCGGCGCGGGGGGTGGCTACGCTGTGCGTGAACACCGACCGCGGCGTCGAAGGCGATGCCGGGCTGGCCGGGAGCGCGCCGGTGCTGGCCCGGGCGCTGGCGGTCTGGTGGCTGTCGCCCGCGGCTCGCTCGCCCGATGGCCGCGCGGCGCCGGCACGCGCCGTCGTGGCCGGGCACTCGGCCGGGGGCTTGTTCGCGGCGCAGGTCGGTGCCGCGCTGGCAGCTCATGAGCCGGCGCGCGTGGCCGGCGCGATCCTTTTCGACCCCGTCGGCGCAGCGCCCCTGCAGGCCGCGCTGCAGGCGCTGGCCGGCCGGCCGCTGCATGCCACACTGGCGCCGCCCGTGCGCTGCAACGCTTTGCACCTGGCCTTGCCGGCGCTGCGTGCAGCCGGCGTGGCCCTGGTGCAGCCGGCCGGCGCCACGCACGTCGATGCCGAGGGCGAGGACACCGAGACCGTGGCCGTGCGCGCCTGCGGCGAGGGCCCGCCGCAGCCCGGCGTGGTGGGTGGCCTGCGCCAGTGGGCGGCCGAGGCCCTGACGGCGATGTTGCACTGAACACCTGGCGCTGAACGTCGGCGCCAGCCGCAGGTTCAGCCGCGCCGCCAGCCCTGCACCGCGCGCGCCGCCTCGCCCACGATCTCGGGCCCGCGGTAGATGAGTCCGGTATAGATCTGCACCAGGTCCGCGCCCGCCTCGAGCTTGCTGCGCGCGTCGGCACCGCCCATCACGCCGCCCACGCCGATGATCGGGAAGGTGGCCCCAAGCGCGCTGCGCAGCAGCCGGATCACGCGGTTGCTGGGCTCCAGGACCGGCGCGCCGCTCAGGCCGCCGGTCTCGTCCGCATGGCGCAGGCCCTGCACGGCGTCGCGCGCCACCGTGGTGTTGGTGGCGATCACGCCGTCGACGCCGTTCTTGCGCAGCGTGGCGGCGATCACGTCCACCTGCGCGGCCTCGAGGTCGGGGGCGATCTTCACCAAGAGGGGCACCTTGCGACCCTGCGCGCGTGCCAGCTCGGCGCGACGCTCCATCAGCAGCGACAGCAGCGCATCGAGCGCGGCGTCGCTCTGCAGCGCGCGCAGGTTCTGCGTGTTGGGGCTCGAGATGTTCACCGTCACGTAGTCGGCGTGCGGGTAGACGCCGGCCAGGCCCAGCAGGTAGTCGTCGACCGCGCGCCCGATCGGCGTGGCCGCGTTCTTGCCGATGTTCAGGCCCAGCACGCCGCCGCCGGCGCGGAAGCTGCGCGCGCGCTGCACGTTGGCCACGAAGACCTCCAGGCCCTCGTTGTTGAAGCCCAGCCGGTTGATCAGCGCCTGCCGCTCGGGCAGCCGGAACATGCGCGGCTTGGGGTTGCCCGGCTGGCCCTTGGGCGTGACCGTGCCGACCTCGATGAAGCCGAAGCCCATCGCGCCCAGGCCGTCGATGCAGCGGCCGTTCTTGTCCAGCCCTGCGGCCAGGCCGATGCGGTTGGGAAACCGCAGTCCGGCCACGGTGACGGGGTCGTCCACCCGTGCCGCGGCCCACAGGCACTGCGCGGGCGAGTTCTGCGCCCGCGCGATGGCGCCCAGCGTCAGGTCGTGGGCGGCCTCGGGGTCGAGGCCGAAGAGGAAGGGGCGCGTCAGCGCGTAGGGCACGAGGGGCATGGGGCGCGATTGTCGGGGCTGTGCCACCGGGATAATCCGCGCCATGACGACGCCCACCCCCACGCAAGATCAACTCAAGGCGCTGGTCGCCGACGCAGCCCTGGCCTACGTGCCCCCGGGCCAGGTGCTCGGCGTCGGCACCGGCAGCACGGTGGACCTGTTCATCGACGCGCTGGCCGCGCGCATCGCCGCCGGGGCGCTGCAGCTGCCGGGCGCGGTGTCGAGCTCGGAGCGCAGCACCCAGCGGCTGCGGCGCCACGGCATCACGGTCGTCGAGGCGGGCGCGGTGGAGCGGCTGGGCGTGTACGTGGACGGCGCCGACGAGATCGACGGCCGTGGCCACATGATCAAGGGTGGCGGCGCGGCGCTCACGCGCGAGAAGATCGTCGCTGATCTGGCCGAGCGCTTTGTGTGCATCGCCGATGGCAGCAAGCGGGTGCAGGTGCTGGGCCGCTACCCGCTGCCGGTGGAGGTGGTGGCGATGGCGTTGCCGCAACTGGTGCGCCGCTTCGCCGCCATCGGCGGCCGTGCGGTGCCCCGTGCCGGTGTGCTCACCGACAACGGCCACCCGATCCTCGACGTGCACGGGCTGGCCATCACCGACCCGCTGGCGATGGAGACCGAGATCAACCAGTGGCCGGGTGTGGTGACAGTGGGCCTGTTCGCACGCCACCGCGCGCAGGTGTGCCTGCTCGGCACCCAGCAGGGCGTGCAGACCCTGGTGTTCTAATGCGGGGGCGGCGGCACCCGTTGCCGCACCGGCCCCCAGCAAGGAGTGCCTTTGGCCAAGCCCAACTACTCGTTCGAGAAGCGCCAGCGCGAGCTGGCCAAGAAGAAGAAGAAGGAAGAGAAGGACCGCGAGAAGGCGCTGCGCAAGGCCGGCGGTCTGCCGCCGGCGCCCGATGACGACGCGGACGAGGCCGACGACGCCCCGGTCGCCGCGGCCCCCGAGGTCAAGCCGCCGGCCTGAACGCCGACCCTGCCGGTCAAGGGTTCTTGAGGTGATCCGGCTTCGCCGGGCACCTCAACCCCCGCGGGGGGCGGGCCGGGCGCAGCCTGGCCCTGGGGGCGCTCTGAAGGCGAACTGGCTTCGCCAGGCACCTCAACCCCCGCGGGGGGCGGGGCCGTGGCGCAGGGCCCGCACCGCCCAGCGCACCGGGTCGACGGCGTCGGCCAGGTCCTGCTCCAGCGGCCACGGCAGGCCCAGCGCCTGCGCTGCCACCAACTCACCCAGCAGCGGCGCCAGCGTGAGACCGCGCGAGCCCAATGCCGTCAGCACGAAGAGGCCCGGCTGGCGCGGCCACGCCCGCGGCTGGGTCAGGCGCGACGCAGGCAGGCCGGCAGCTGGCAGCGGCAGGGCGCCGGCGATCGGCAGGCGGTCGTCGCTGCTCACCCGCCAGCCCACACGGCCCCGGCAGGAGCCCGGCTCGGGCGTGGGCAGGCCGGTCAGCCGCGCGAACCGCTCCAGGTTGTAGCGGTGGTCGGCCTGGCGTGGCGCGGCGTCGTCGTGGCCGGGCTCGCCGGGGCGCTGCTGGGTGGCTCCACACAGCAGTCGGCCGGGTGATGCGATGGCGTAGCCGTCTCCGGCCAGCGCGCAGGCCAGGGGCGGGGCGGTGTCGTTGATCCACCAGCTCACCTGGCCACGCACGCGCTGCAGCGGCCACGGCCGCGGCAACGGCGGTGCCAGCGTGGCGGCGGCCTCGCCGTTGGCCAGCACCACCAGCGGCGCGCGTGCGAGCGGTGTGCCGCCGGGACCCAGCAGCTGCCAGCCGCCGTCTTCGGCGCGCTGCAGCGCGTGCACCGCGACGCCGCCTCGGAACTCGATCCCTGGCCTCGCCATCACCACGCGCACCCACTCGGCCGGCGCCACCCAGCCGCCGCGCGGGTGGTGCCAGGCGGGCGTGTGCAGCGCCAGGCCGGCGCGCGCGCTGGCGGCCTCGGCATCCAGCGCCTCGGCCACCTCGGCCGGCAACCCCAGCTGCTGAAGCAGCGCGTGCATCGACGCGGCCGTCTGCCCGGACGAGACCAGGCGCAGCAGGCCATCCAGCGCGCCGGTCACGCTGCCCGCCGCGAGCGCGTCGCCGTAGACCTGCGCCGCGCGCAGCGCTGCGGCCCGGAACAGGCGCGC
Organism: Ideonella sp. WA131b; assembly: GCA_023657425.1. NCBI lineage: Bacteria > Pseudomonadati > Pseudomonadota > Betaproteobacteria > Burkholderiales > Sphaerotilaceae > Ideonella > Ideonella sp. WA131b. The sequence continues at coordinate 644,709 of JAGTJW010000002.1, read as the reverse complement.
GTAGGGCCCGTCTTCGCCGTTGACGATGGCGTGCACCAGCCCGGCCGGGTTGCCGCTGGCGCCGGCCGCCGGCTCGGGTGCGGCGTCGAGCACCGTCACGGGCACGCCGGCCTGGGCCAGCGCGCGGGCACAGGCCGCACCGGCCAGGCCGGCGCCCACCACCACCGCCGAGAGCGGATGCGCGGACCGCACCGCCAGCGGCACCGGCCCACGCGGCGGCACGCGGGGACGAAACCTCGCGGTCGTGATTTCGCGCTTGCCGCCGATGCCCGGCGCGCGCGCCACCTCGAAGCCGGCGGCCCGCAAGGACTCGTGCACCGCCCGCGCCACGCTCCAGGTGGCGGCGGTGCAGCCCGGGGCCGCCAGCCGCGCCAGCGCCTTGAACAGCGGCGGGCTCCACAGCGCCGGGTTGCGGTCGGGCGCAAAGCCGTCGAGCAGCAGCGCGTCGGCTTGCAGGCGCAACAGCGGCAGCAGCGCCGTGGCATCGCCGAAGCCCAGCGTCAGGCGCAGCCGGCCGCCCTCGAACTCCAGCACGTGCAGCCCCCGCGCCAGCGGCGGCCAGGCCGCCACGAGCGCCGCGGCCAGCTCGGGCAGCGGCGACGCGGCATGGGCCCGCGCCAGGTCGGCTGCGGCGGGCGGGTGCAGTTCCAGCGACACCAGGTGCAGCTGCGCCGGCCGCGAGGCATCGGCGCGCCAGGCGTCCCACAGCGCCAGCAGGTTGTGGCCCAGGCCGAAGCCGGTTTCGAGCACCGTGAAGTGCTCGCGCCCGGCCCAGCGCCCGGGCAGCCCGTTGCCGGCCAGGAACACGTGCTGCGCCTGCGCCAGCGCGCCAACGCGCGCGTGATAACGATCGCCGAAGTCCGGCGCCTCGGGTGGCCCGCCGTCGGCCGGGAAGACGATGCGCGCCGGCCGCAGCGGGCCCTTGTTCATGCGGCCGAGGCCCGGGCCTGGGCGTGCGCGCGCAGCCACAGCAGCAGCGGCTCGCGCACCGTCGTCAGGCCGCGGTAGGCCAGCACCGCCGGGCTCATCGATGCGATCGCGTCGTGCAGGGCCTGCGTCCGCGGCGCGTCGTGCAGCACGGCGGCCAGCGGCTGCACATCCACGAGGATGGTGAACACCGCCTGCGCCGCGCCGGGCAGCGGGATGAAGGTCTGGCGTTCGCTGCGGAACCAGGCGTGGCCCACGTCGGTCTGCGCCCAGCCATCGGGCGCCTGGTGCGCCGGGTGGGCATTCAAGTGTGGGTCGTCGCTCACATTCCAGACGAAACGTTCCCATCTCTCCCCGCTGCCCACCAGCCGCATCAGCGCGGCGCTGGCCTGCAGCAGCAGCGTGTTGTCGGCCACCGGTGCGTGGACCTCGGCGAACGACCGGCCCACCTTCTCGAGCGGAGCCCAGTGGCTGGGCAGGCAGACGGCCATCCACGGGATGGTGCCGTCGGCGGCGTTCACCACGGCAAAGTCTTCGGCGAAGGCCAGCGCCAGCAAGCCCGCCCGCCGCCAAGGGGCGGGCAGCGGGCGCAGGCAGCGCGCGATCTCGTCACCCAGGCCGAAGCGGCCAGCCTGCAGCTCCTCGACCGTGCCGTCGGCCTGGACGGCCGTGGCCAGGCCCTGGGCATGCCAGCGACCAGTGGCGTCGACGCTCCAGGCCGCGGGGTGCTCGGCGGCGGCGTGCGCGGCCAGCGCGTCGAGTGCCGGCTGCGCATCGAAGCCGCGTGCGGTCACCAGGGCCTGCGGCCAGAAGGCCGACAGCACCGCCAGTTTCTCGCGCTGGTGGCGCGAGCCGGGCGCCAGCGGCGTGAGTTGCTGCGCGCCGGCCCGCAGACGGCGCAGCCCCGGCTGCATGCGGAAGGGCGCCTGGACGGCGGCGTCGAAGTCGAAGGCGTTCACGAAAGGGGTGCATGGGGTGCAAGCTGCGTCGCGCAGCATACGGCGGCTGGGAGCGGCAGGCCCAAGACAAAGGGCGCCCATGGGCGCCCTCGGTGGCCGGCGGCCGGAGCCGCGTCAGACGCGCTTGCGGTACTCGTGCGTGCGGGTGTCGATCTCCACCTTGTCGCCGTTCTCCACGAAGATCGGCACGCTGATCTCGAAACCCGTGCCCACCAGCTTGGCCGGCTTGAGCACCTTGCCGGAGGTGTCGCCCTTGACGGCGGGGTCTGTGGTGATCTCGCGCACCACGGTGGTGGGCATTTCCACGCTGATGGCCTTGCCGTCGTAGAAGGTCACTTCGACCTGCATGCCGTCTTCCAGGTAGTGGATGGCATCGCCCATGTTGTCGGCCTCGACCTCGAACTGGTTGTACTCGGTGTCCATGAACACGTACATCGGGTCGGCGAAGTAGGAGTAGGTGCACTCCTTCTTGTCGAGGATGATCTGGTCCATCTTGTCGTCGGCCTTGAACACGGTCTCGGCGCCGAAGCCGCTGAGCAGGCTCTTCATCTTCATGCGCACGGTCGCGGCGCCGCGACCGCCGCGGCTGTATTCGGTCTTGAGCACCACCATCGGGTCCTTGCCCTGCATGATCACGTTGCCGGCGCGGATTTCCTGAGCGAGTTTCATGGTTCGACGAACGGGTTGGCGCAGGCTCGGGCGCCTGCGGCGGGTGTCGGGGGTGTCGGGGGTGTCCGCGCCGATGCCCATGGCTCCATGGGCTGGCGGCGGGCGAAAAAGCCCTCAATTCTAGCAGGGCAGGGTCATCCGGCCCGTGACGCGCCGCCGCGCCCGGCCTCGTGCACGAAGGCCTGCAGTGAGGTGGCCAGGTCGGGCAGCGTCGACTGCTGCGCCCGAAAGGCGGCCGCAGCCCGCTGCCACGACACGGTGTCGCCCGGCGCAGGCAAGCCCGGCCAGGCCGTCCCCTCGCGGCCGTTCCAGGCATGCCACAGCGCTTGCACGGCCGCCGGCAGCGCCATCCGCGCCAACAAGGCATCGACCTTGGCGTGGTGCACGCCGTCGTGCTGCGGGTAAGCCTGCCAGACGAAGGGCGCACCGGCCCACAGCGCACGCACCAGGGAATCCTCGCCGCGCACGAAGGCCAGGTCGGCGCTCCACAGCAGGTGGTCGAAGTCGGGCTGGCTCACGTAGGGCAGGGACAGCATGCGCAGGCCCGCGGGGAGGGACACACCGGACAGCGTCGTCTGGGCGGGGCCGGGCGGCACGAGCAGCAGAGTCGGCGCGTGGGCCAGGGCCTGGCACAGCGACGGCAGCAGCGGGTTGGCGTAGCTGAACAGCAGCACCACCCGCTCGCCCGGCTGCGCGGCCCAGCCGCGTTCGGCCAGCCAGGCACGGCCGTCGAAGGCCGCGCGCCGCGCCAGCAGGCCCGGCTCGCGCAGCAAGCCGCCGGTTCGCGGCGAAAAGCCCGGAAACAGAAACCACTTCTTCAGGCCATTCGGCTGCGGCGAGGGCAGGCGGTGCGCGCGTTCGACCCAGTCCTCCGCGCTCAGGTACTCGAGGTTGATCCACACAGGCGGCGACTGCCGCGCCGCCATCGCCTGCACGGCCGCGGGGGGCGGGTCGCAGCCGAAGGCCTCGATCACCACGTCGCCGGGCTCGCCCGGCACCGTCTCGGCTTCGGCCCAGGGAACCAAGAGCACGCCCGGCGCGCCCTGCGGCGCCATCCAGGCCAAGGGCGCGGCTTCGTCGATCACCAGGCGCACCTGCTCACCACGCGCGGCGAGGTCGGCCGCCAGCCGCCAACAGACGCCGACGTCCCCGAGGTTGTCGATGACGCGGCAATAGATGCTCCAGCGCAGCGGCTGCGGGCGCGGTCGTAAGGGCTGGTCCGGCACGGGCGGATTATCGAAGCCGTGGACAATCGATCGCGATGACGGCACCAGGCGACGAGTTGCAAGATCCCCCGCAGGACGAGCCGCGCGGCGAGGACCCGCCCGCAGGCCCTGGCGCCGAGCGCTCCCGGCTGCTGGCCGAGGTGGCCGCGCTGCCCGGTCTGCCCGGTGTCTACCGCTGGTTCGACGCCCAGGGCGGCCTGCTCTACGTGGGCAAGGCGCGCCACTTGCGCAAGCGCGTCTCGAGCTACCTGCAACGCGACCACGACGGCACCCGCATCGGCCAGATGGTGGCCCGCATCGCGCGGCTCGAAACCACCGTGGTGCGCACCGAGGCCGAGGCGCTGCTGCTCGAGAACAACCTCATCAAGACGCTGCAGCCGCGCTTCAACATCCTGTTCCGCGACGACAAGAGCTACCCCTACCTGAAGCTCGTTACGCACCCGTTCCCGCGCATGACCTACTTCCGCGGCGCGGTGGACCGCCGGCACCGCTACTTCGGACCCTACCCCAATGCCTGGGCCGTGAAGCAGACGATCCAGCTCATGCAGAAAGCCTTCCGGCTGCGCACCTGCGAGGACACGGTCTATGCCAACCGCAGCCGGCCCTGCCTGCTGTACCAGATCCAGCGCTGCAGTGGCCCTTGCGTGGGCCAGATCAGCGCCGAGGACTACGCGCGCGACGTGCGTGATGCCGAGCGCTTCCTGCTTGGCCAGACGCAGGAGGTCATCGAAGATCTGCAGGCGCAGATGATGGGATTCGCCGAGGCGCTGGAGTTCGAGCGCGCCGCCGCCTGCCGCGACCGCATCGGCAGCCTCTCGCGGGTGCTGCAGCAGCAGGCGGTGGACGCGAGCAGCCTGAACGCCAGCGACCGCGACGTCGACATCGTTGCCGTCAAGGTGGCGGGTGGCCGCGCCTGCGTCAATCTGGCCATGGTGCGCGGCAGCCGCCATCTGGGCGACCGCGCGCACTTCCCGACGCACGTGCAGGAGGGCGCCGCCCTGGCTGCGGCCGAGATCGCGCGCGAGGACGGGGAACGCGACCTCGGCACGCCCGAGCGCAGCGTGGAAAGCGCCGTGCTCGAGGCCTTCATCGCGCAGCACTACACCGGCCAGCCGGTGCCGCCGCTGCTGGTGACGAGCCACGCGGTCGACAAGACTCTGGTCGAGGCCCTGGCCGAGGGCAATGGCACACGCGTGCGTGCCACGCACCAGCCGCGCGAGCAGCGCCGTGTGTGGCTGGAGATGGCGGCCAAGGGGGCCGAGCTCGCACTGGCGCGCCTGCTGGCCGAGGAAGGTTCGGCGCGGGCGCGCACGCGCGCGCTCGTCGAGGCGCTGGACCTCGACGTCGAAGAGCCCGCCACGCTGCGCATCGAGTGCTTCGACATCAGCCACACGGCCGGGGAGGCCACGCAGGCCAGTTGCGTGGTCTATGAAGGCCACGCCATGCAGAGCGCGCAGTACCGCCGCTTCAACATCGATGGCATCACCGGCGGCGACGACTACGCTGCCATGCGGCGGGTGTTGACGAGGCGCTATGCACGGCTGGCCGAGCAGGCGCGCGAAGGGGGCGAGGCCGTCCCAGCCGAGGCCGAAGTGGCGGGCAAACAGCCCACCCGCGCCCCGCAGGCCCGCCTGCCCGACCTGGTGCTGGTGGACGGCGGGCGTGGCCAGGTCAGCATGGCGCGCGAGGTCTTCGAGTCGCTGGGCCTGGACATCGGCCTCATCGTGGGCGTCGAAAAGGGCGAGGGCCGCAAGGTGGGCCTGGAGGAGCTCGTCTTCGCCGACGGTCGGCCCAAGGTGCAACTCGGGCATGATTCGGCTGCCCTCATGCTGGTGGCGCAGATCCGCGATGAGGCCCACCGGTTTGCGATCACCGGCATGCGGGCCAAGAGGGCCCGCGTCCGCACCGGCGGCAGCCGGCTCGAAGACATTCCGGGGATCGGGCCGCGCAAGCGCGCCCGGCTGCTGCAGCGCTTCGGCGGGTTGCGCGGGGTGGCGGCGGCGGCGGTGGACGAACTGGCGAGTGTCGAAGGCATCGGTGCCGAACTGGCAGAGGAGATCTACCGTGCACTGCATTGATTCGACGAACTGCCTTCTCCAACATCGCCCGTGCACTTGAGCCTGCCGTCCATCGCCACCCATGTTCTTCACCGTTCCCACGCTGCTCACCTGGGCCCGCATCGCGGCCATCCCGCTGATCATCGGCGTGTACTGGCTGTCGTGGCCCATGGCGACGAAGAACCTGGTCGCGACCTCGCTGTTCGTCCTGTTCGCGCTCACCGACTGGCTCGACGGCTACCTCGCGCGCCGCCTCAACCAGACCTCGGCCTTCGGCGCCTTCCTCGATCCGGTGGCCGACAAGTTCCTGATCTGCGCGGCGCTGCTGGTGCTGCTGGAGCTCGACCGCGTCACCAGCATCGTGGCCTTGATCATCATCGGACGCGAGATCGCCATCAGCGCGCTGCGCGAGTGGATGGCGCAGATCGGCGCCACGCGCAGTGTGGCCGTGCACATGCTCGGCAAGCTCAAGACCACCGTGCAGATGGTGGCCATCCCCTTCCTGCTGTACGACGGCGGCCTGTTCGGCGTCATCGACACGCGGCTGTGGGGCACGGGGCTGATCTGGCTGGCCACGGTGCTCACGGTGTGGTCGATGGTGTACTACCTGCGCAAGGCGATCCCCGAGATCCGCGCCCGCGCCCGGTGAGGCTGCTCTGAGCGCCGCAGCTGGCCCCGCTGCCGGGCAAGAGGCGCTGCTGCGCGCGATGCCGGCGGTGTTCGTGCTCATCTGGAGCACCGGCTTCGTGGTTGCGCGCTACGGCATGCCGCACGCCCCGCCGCTGGGCTTCTTGGCCACACGCTACGGGCTGAGTGCGCTGTGCTTCGTGGCCTGGATCGCGCTGGCGCGCGTGGCCTGGCCGCAGGGCCGCGCGCAGTGGCTGCACCTGGCCGTGACCGGGGTGCTGCTGCACGCCGGCTACCTGGGCGGCGTGTGGCTGGCGGTGAAGCTGGGCCTGGGGGCGGGGTTGGCGGCGCTGATCGTGGGTCTGCAGCCGCTGCTCACCGCGATGTGGCTCAGCGGCGTCGCCTCGGGCGCCGCCCAGCGCGTGAGCGCGCGCCAGTGGGCCGGTCTGGGGCTGGGTCTGGCGGGCCTGCTGCTGGTGGTGTGGCACAAGCTCGGCGTCGGCGAAGCCGGGTCGGCCAGCGTGGGCTGTGCGGTGTTGGCGCTGCTGTCCATCACCGCCGGCACGCTCTACCAGAAGCGCTGGGTGCAGCCCTGCGACGTGCGCAGCGCCAACTGCGTGCAGCTGCTGGCGGCGCTGGCGGCGACGCTGCCGCTGGCGCTGATCGAGGCCTACTCGCCGCTGGGGGGCTGGCGCTGGCACCCGGAGCTGGCCGGCGCGATGGCCTGGAGCGTGCTGGTGCTGACCTTGGGTGGCAGCTCGCTGCTGTATCTGCTCATCCAGCGCGGCGCGGCCACCCAGGTGACGAGCCTGATGTACCTGGTGCCGCCTTGCACGGCGGTGCTGGCCTGGCTGCTGTTCGGTGAGTCGCTGGGGCCCGGCGTGCTGCTGGGTCTGGTGCTGAGCGCAGCCGGCGTGGCGCTGGTGGTGCGTTCGCCAGCCCGCTGAACATGGCATCCGGCCTGTTCCCCGGGTTCGCCGCCGACACGCGCGCGCCTGCCGGTGTGCCGCTGTTCCTGCGCCGCGGCGGGCGCGGCCCGGCGCTGCTCTTGCTGCACGGCCATCCGCAGACGCACGCGATGTGGCACCGCGTGGCACCGGCGCTGGCCGCGCGCTTCACGCTCGTGATCCCAGACCTGCGCGGTTACGGCCGCAGCGCCCGCGTGGCCGCGGCCGATGGTGGCAGCGCGCCCGCGGCCTACGCGCGGCGCGTGCAGGCGGCGGAGCTGCATGCGCTGATGCAGTCCCTGGGCCACGCCCGTTACGGCGTGCTGGCCCACGACCGCGGCGCACGCACGGCGCACCGCCTGGCCCTGGACCAGCCGCAGGCGGTGCAGCGCCTGATGCTGCTGGACGTCGCCCCCACCCTGGCGATGTACGGGCACGCCAGCGACGCCTTCGCGCGCGCCTACTGGCACTGGTTCTTCCTGATCCAGCCACCGCCTTTGCCCGAGCGCCTGATCGAGGCCGATCCGGTGGCCTACCTGCGCGACGTGATGGGCCGCCGCCACGCCGGCCTGGCCGCCTTCGACGCCGCGGCCTGGACCGACTACGCCGCCGGCATCCGACGGCCGGGCAGCGCGCAGGCGATATGCGACGACTACCGCGCCGCCGCCGGCATCGACCTGGAACATGACCGCGCCAGCCTCGAGCAGGGCCAGCTGCTCACCCCGAGGCTGGCCGTGCGCTGGGCCGAACACGGTGCCGTGGGGGCCTGTTTCGACGTGCGCGCGCTGTGGCGCAGGGCCCTGGCCGACCCCGCCCGGCTGGACGCCCGCGCCATGCCCTGCGGCCACTACATCGCCGAAGAGCAGCCTGAGGCGCTGATCGCCGACGGCCTCGACTTTTTTCAATCGCTGGAGAGCTGAACCATGCAAACCCGCCCCCACCGCATCGCCGTGCTTGCCGGCGACGGCATCGGCAACGAGGTCATGCCCGAGGGCCTGCGCGTGCTCGATGTTGCGGCCCGCCGGTTCGGCATCGCGCTGCAGGTCGAGCACTTTGGCTTTGCCAACTGCGACTACTTCGCGAAGCACGGCCAGATGATGCCGGCCGACTGGAAAGAGCAGCTCGCCGGCTTCGACGCCATCTTCTACGGCGCCGTGGGCTGGCCGGCCACCGTGCCCGACCACGTCTCGCTGTGGGGCAGCCTGCTGAAGATGCGGCGCGAGTTCGACCAGTACGTCAACCTGCGCCCGGCACGGCTGATGCCCGGCATCCACTCGCCGCTGGTCGACCGTGCCGGCCGGCCGCTGGCGCCCGGCGCCATCGACATGTGGATCGTGCGCGAGAACACCGAAGGCGAGTACAGCAGCGTCGGGGGCCGCATGTTCGAGGGCACCGAGCGCGAGGTGGTGATCCAGGAGACGGTCATGTCGCGCCATGGCGTGGACCGGGTGCTGAGGTTCGCCTTCGAGCTGGCCGCCTCGCGCCCGCGCAGCAAGCTCACCAGCGCGACCAAGAGCAACGGCATCGCCATCACCATGCCGTACTGGGACGAGCGCGTGAAGGCGATGGCCGCGCAGTACCCGCAGGTGGCTGTCGACCAGTTCCACATCGACATCCTCACCGCGCACTTCGTGCAGCGGCCGCAGCAGTTCGACGTGGTCGTGGCGAGCAACCTCTTCGGCGACATCCTGTCCGACCTCGGCCCGGCCTGCACCGGCACGATAGGCATCGCGCCCTCGGCCAACCTCAACCCCACGCGGCAGTGGCCGAGCCTGTTCGAGCCCGTGCACGGCTCGGCACCCGACATCGCCGGGCAGGGCATCGCCAACCCGATCGGCCAGATCTGGAGCGCGGCGCTGATGCTCGAGTTCCTGGGACACCGCGACGCCCATGACGCGGTGTTGCACGCCATCGAGGCCACGCTGGCCGACCCGCAGGCCCCGCGCACGCCCGACCTCGGCGGCCACGCCGGCACCGCCGACGTCGGGCAGGCCATCGCCCAGGCCGTGGCCGGCGGCTGAGCGACGCCCTTTGCACCTAGAATCCCGGCCCTGCTTGACACCCATTCGACGCGGGCGCTGTAATGCCCGCGGCCCGTGACGCTGCGCTGCGACGAGGGACGTCGCGCCCGCCACCAGACATGCCGCCTACAGGGGACCCGCGACGTGAACAAGAGTGAACTGATCGAACACATCGCCACGCAAGCCGACATCTCCAAGGCCGCGGCGTCGCGGTCACTGGAGGCCCTGATCGGCGCCGTGAAGAAGACGCTCAAGAAGGGGGAGAGCGTCACCATCACCGGCTTCGGCACTTTCACGGCGCCCAAGCGCGCCGCACGCACCGGGCGCAACCCGCGCACCGGCGCGGCGATCAAGATCAAGGCGGCCAAGGTCCCGAAGTTCCGCCCCGGCAAGGGCCTTCGCGACGCGCTCTGAGGCCCGCCCCCGGCGCGGGCCCGGCGCGCGCAGGCCGCCAAGGCCACCGGGTGCTTAGCTCAGTCGGTAGAGCGGCGCCCTTACAAGGCGTAGGTCGGCGGTTCGAACCCGTCAGCACCCACCACCACACCCTCCCGGCCCGAAGCGGGTTAGGGAGCGCTGCTGCGTAGAATCCGCGCCCGCTCAAGCATGAGCGGGGTGGCGGCCAGCCTGCGAGCGGCCGCATCCTGCAGTCCCGTCGACGCGCATGGCCACATCCGTTGGCCCGAGGTTCCACTTCATGTTCGATTTCGTCCGCAACAACACCCGAATCGTGTTGGGTGCGTTGCTGCTGCTGATCATCCCGTCGTTCGTGTTCTTCGGCGTCGAGGGCTACACGCAGTTCCGCGATGGCAGCAACGCCAGCGTCGCCCGGGTCGACGGCCGCTCGATCACCCGCGCCGAGTGGGAGCGTGCCCACCAGCGTGCCGTTGACCGCCAGCGGCGCGAGAACCCGAACGCCACAGGCCTGGACACCGACGCCGCACGCGCGGCGACGCTGGAGGGCCTGGTGCGCGAGCGTGTGCTGGACGCGGCCGGCCGGGCGATGCACCTGGCGCCGTCCGACGACCGCCTGCGCCGCTTGTTTGCGACCGATCCGCAGTTCGCCGGCATCCGCAATCCCGACGGCAGCGTCAGCCGTGAGCAGCTGGCCGCGCAGGGCCTCAGCTCGGAGATGTTCGCGCTGCAGCTGCGTGGCGACCTCGCGGCCCAGCAGGTGGTGCTCGGCACCGCGCGCACCGCCCTGGCCACGCCGGCCATCGCCGATGCCACGCTCAACCCGCTGCTGCAGCGCCGCGAGGTGCAGGTGCAGCGTTTCGCGCCGGCGGCTTTCCGCGCGCAGGTGAACCCGAGCGATGCCGAGATCGAGGCCCACTACAACGCGCGCCAGGCCGATTTCCGGGCGGCGGAGCAGGCGCAGATCGAGTACCTGGTGCTGGACCTGGCGACCCTGGCTGCCCGCCAGACCGTGGGCGAGGAGGAGCTGCGCAAGTTCTACGCTGACAACCCCGCTCGATTCGGCACGCCCGAGGAGCGCCGTGCCAGCCACGTGCTCATCAAGGCCGATGCCTCGGCCTCGAAGGCCGACAAGGCCAAGGCCCGGGCCCGTGCCGAGGAACTGCTGGCGGAAGCGCGCAAGGAACCGAAGCGTTTTGCCGAGATCGCGCGCCGCCACTCGCAGGACGAAGGCTCGGCCGCGCAGGGCGGCGATCTCGACTTCTTTGGCCGCGGTGCCATGGTCAAGCCCTTCGAGGACGCGGCGTTCCGACTCAAGCCGGGCGAGATCAGCGAGGTCTTCGAGACCGACTTCGGTTACCACTTCCTCACCGTCACGGCCGTGCGCGGCGGCCAGAGCAAGCCCTTCGCCAGCGTGCGGGCGGAGATCGAGGCCGAGCTGCGGCTGCAGCTGGCCCGCGCCGAGTGGGCCAAGGTCTCTCAGGCCTTCACCGACATCGTCTACGAGCAGTCCGACTCGCTGCAGCCGGCGGCCGACAAGCTGAAGCTGCCGAAGCAGACGGCCACCGTCACCCGAACGCCCGCACCGGGCGCGAGCGGGCTTCTGGCGTCGCCCAAGCTGCTGGACGCGGTGTTCTCGACCGAGTCCATCGAGGGCAAACGCAACACCGATGCGGTGGAGACCGGCAGCAACCAGCTGGTGGCGGCGCGCATCGTCAGCCACAGCCCGGCCAGGGTGCGCCCGCTGGCCGAGGTCAAGGCGCTCGTGCGAGAGAGTCTGATCACCGAGCGCAGCCGGGTGCTGGCGCGTCAGGCCGGCGAGGCCCGCGTGCAGGCCTTGCGCCAGAACCCGGCCGAGTCGCTGCCGGGGCCGACCGCGGTGCTCTCGCGCGTGGACACGCAAGGCGCGCCGGACTCGGTGCTGGACGCCGTGATGGGTGCCGATGCGCGCACGCTGCCGGCCATCGTCGGCGTCGACCTCCAGGCCGCCGGTTACCTGGTGCTGCGCGTCACCCAGGTGCTGCCGCGCGAGCCCGCCGCGGGTGCCGACGCGATGCTGCGCGAACGTTACGCGCAGGCCTGGGGGGCGGCCGAGTCCGACGCCTACCTGGCGTCTTTGCGCTCGCGCTTCAAGGCGCGCATCGAGCCCGGTGTGCGCATGCAGACCGACACCGAAGGCAGTGGCCGCTGAGGCCCTGCCTCTATACTCTCGCGCTTCGACGGTGGCTGTAGCTCAGTTGGTAGAGTCCCAGATTGTGATTCTGGTCGTCGTGGGTTCGAGTCCCATCAGCCACCCCATCCCAGCGTTTCACTCGGTCCCATGCCGGACCGAACTTCCCGCTAAATCAACGACTTAGACAGTCGCTTGAGTCAGGAAGGCTCCTGTCGTCCCACGGCAGCGCAGCGAAGTTGGGGGAACATCTGGGGGAACAAATGGCGTGTTCGCAGCCATTTGACGTTTTGTTCCCCCATGCTCACCGACAAGCAGTGCAAGAACGCGAGTTGCGACGCGGGTAGGCCCCGCGTGCGCCTGGCCGATTCCGGCGGTCTGTACCTGGAGGTCTCGCCCTCTGGGTCCAAGCGCTGGTTCTGGAAGTACCGCTTCGACGGGAAGGAGAAGCGCCTTGCCCTCGGGGCCTATCCAGATCTGGGTCTGAAGGAGGCCAGGGTCGCACGTGATGATGCGCGCAAGCAACATCAGTCCGGCGCAGATCCGGTGCTCACGCGGCAGGTGGAGCGCCTCAGTTCCCGGTTCGACGCCAACGCCAGCTTCGAGGTGACCGCGCGTGAGTTCCACGCGACCAAGAAGGTCGGCTGGAGCGATCACTACGCCAAGCGCTGGATGGAGCGCCTCGAGAAGGACATCTTCCCCTGGCTGGGCAAGCTTCCGCTCTCCCAGATCGGCGCACCGATGCTGCTGCAGACGCTGCGGCGCGTCGAGGCACGTGGCACGCGCGAACTGCCTCACTCTCTGCTGGAAGCCTGCGGGCAGGTGTTTCGATACGGCGTTGCCACCGGACGTTGTGAGCGCAGCCCCGCTTCGGATCTGCGCGGCGCACTGAAGCCGGTGCTGACCAGACACGTCTCGGCGATCGTCAAACCGGATCAGGTCGGCGACTTGATGCGCGCGATCGACGGCTACCACGGTCACCCCGTTACCCGGGCGGCACTGCTTCTGTCGGCGCTGCTCTTCCAGCGGCCAGGGAACATCCGGCAGATGGAGTGGGCCGAGCTGGATCTCGAGGCAAAGATGTGGGCGATTCCCTCCGCCAAGATGAAGCGGACGAAGCTGGAGAAGATCAACGGAAGGCCGCATCTGGTTCCGCTCGCCACCCAGGCTGTAGACGCTCTGAAGGACCTGATGCCGCTGACCGGCCGAGGGCGATACGTGTTTCCGTCCCTGATCAGTGCCAAGCGGCCGATGAGCGAGAACACGGTCCGCGTTGCCCTGCGCCGGCTAGGCTTCGACAACGAGACGATGACTCCCCATGGATTCCGGGCGATGGCCCGTACCGTGATGGTGGAGCGGCTCAACGTGGCGCCGGACGTGATCGAGGCCCAGTTGGCACATGGGAAGTCCGGCCCGCTGGGCGCTGCCTACGACAGGGCAGAGTTCATCGAGCAGCGGCGCGACATGATGAAGGCCTGGGCGGACTACTTGGACGAACTCAGACGGAGGCACTCAGCAGAGCGTTCAGCGCAAGCCGCATAGGGTTCATAGCGCATTCGGCAGCTGGCGCATCGTGTAAGGGGCGGGCTTCGCGGCCGAAGCCATAGCCCAAGAGTCCCGTACTCGATGGCAGCGACGAACCGTTTGTATCCGCGCCACTCCAAGAAATGTCCGACACTTTGATTGCCTACAGCTTTGGTGGCACCCATGCGACTGGTCCTGTTTGCCGCAGTTATCGCTCTCGGCGCGATGATTGGCGTGATCGCCGCGGCGGGCGATGACACCTCTACGAGGGTCACGATGGCGTTCGTGGGAGTTCTCTTCGCGCTGCCGGTGGCGGCCTTGCTGGCTCGTCGGCGCAAGGGTTCTGAGCGCGGTCAGTTGTCTGACGAGCTTCTCGACACGTCAGGATCAACTTCCCCAAGATCGTTGTCGGCCAACTATTGGCGAGACCGAGGTCATCCGCCCTTCATGAAGCCTTCCGATGGCGATCCGGACAAGCACATGTTCGATCCCGATCGGCTCTCCTGACTACTTCCGCTTCAGGATGTCCTTGACGGCATCGGCTGCGCTCTCGGCCGTGGTAGCAGCATCTTTGCCCACTTGCTTGGCGGACTGCTTCAGCAAGGATCTACGCGGCACGAGGGTGCCGTCTTCGGCTCGGTCGGCTTCGATGTTTCGACCTAGCTGATCTGCCTGCGCTCCGGCGCGTTGCCGAAGCGCCGTCGCCTCAGTTTGCATTTGATCTCGGCGCAGCTCCGGCGACTCGGCGGGTGCAGTTGGTGGAGAGGGATTCCCGCGAATTCTCCTGACGGCGGCATCAGAGTCTTTGCGCATGCCGGGTACATCGACCGTCGAGTCCACGATTGCCGACTGGCGAAGATGCTCGGTAGGGAGCGACCCGAACGTCACTGGCACGCCAGTCCCATCCGTGAATGTTCGATTCGGCCCGAGGGCTCGACGTGCGAGTTCGGCTTCAAAGAGCGCTTGCGCCGCCGCACTGGTGCCTCCGTACTGCTCAGCGTAGCGGGTGAACATGGCGAGGTTATGTGGATCCTGGGCCAGGTCAATGGAGATGACTTCGCCCCTCTCAAGCGCAGTGGCCAGCCGTTCGGAGTAGCTGGTTCTTTGCGCCAGCGCAGCTTCAGCACGGGTGGTCCGGGTGGCAGATGAACTGATGCGTGACGCGATCTCCGTGGCTTCACGTGCGTCGGCCGCAACCGCAGTCGAGAAGCTCGAATCTCTGGACACCCGATCGCCGAACTGCTTGAACTCGCTGAGTTGCTCGCTGGTCATGCTGCCGAGCACCTTCTGCTCCTGCGCTGTCAGGCCCGACAAGTAGCTCTTGTCTGCTGTGGCATTGAGCTTTCCGCCAGCGACTGCGGTGGTCAGTCCCAGGTGTGCGGCTGCGCCGAAGGCTATGTTTGCAACTTGCGACTGAGACATGCCAGTGCTGTCGGCGACGCTCCGCGTGATCTGGTCCAGCCGGTTCAGCGTCTGCCCCAACTGCTCGAAGCTGCTGGACGTCGCCCCCGCGCTGCTCCGCGATGACTTCAGCTTTGCCAAGCCCTTTGTGAACGCCTCGGACAGCACCGCCGAACGTTCGGTGCTGGCGGCGACCGCCTCGCTGCGGGCTGCGTCGACCTGGCGGCTGGCGTCCTGCACGTCCTGCTCGCTCACGCGCATCGATACGACCCGAGACGCATAGCCCTGGTTGCGCAGCAGGCTCACGGCCGTCTTGCCGGTCAGCATGTTCGACGAGAACGTGTTGCCGCTGATGTCGTTCTGCCAGTTGCTCATGAAGGCGGAGGTCCGGTTCGGCGCGAGCCGGATCTGGTCCATCGAGACATTGCCCATGCTCAGGTTGCCAGCGGCGGCACCTGCCGTGGCGCCGGCCACCATCGACTGCAGGCCCGAGAGGCCGCCGACCAGCGCGGTGCCGAAGGTCTCCATCCGTTTGAGCGCTGCCCAGGCAATGAGCGGGATGCTGATGGCCAGGTAGCCGACCACGGCCTCGCCGGAGATCGCCCGGGAGTAGATCGTCGAGGCCGTCTGCAGCGACAGCGCCTTGGCGCCGCTGCCCAGGTCGGCCGCTGCCGCCAGATCGTAGGCGGCGTAGATCGACGCCATGTAGTTGAGCACCGCGTAGAGCGGCGGCCAAAGCTGGATCCAGATCAGCACCGCAGCGTAGCCCTTGAAAGCCAGCATCGTCTCGCGCCCGCTGGTCAGCAGCATCAGCAGGACGAGCAGCGGGAACAGTGCGTAGGTGATGGCCTCAATGACGTTGCGGAACACTGGCAACGCCTGCTCGGCGACCTTGCCGGCGTTCAGCCAGCTGGCGTTCTGCTGCGCCACCGACTGCGCCCGCCCGACGGCCAGCACCATGGCGGCCGGGTCGTTCACCTTCTGCCCGACGATCTTGCTGGTGTCGTTGATCGCATTCAGCACCGCGTTCTGGCGGATGAGGTCGGCCGCCGTCGCGGCGGCGGTGGCGATGCTGTTCTTCAGGTAGGCCTGCTGGATCTGCCCGGCTATGGCGGCATTGGCGGCCGCGGTCGGCAGCGTCGGGTTCAGCTGGAACGCCAACTTGCCCTGGATGCGTGTCAGCTGGGCCGGCAGCCGGCCATTGAGGTTCGTGTAGGCGTTCGGGCAGGTGTCGACGGTGATCGCGCTGGCGCTGGTCAGTGTCGTGAAACGGGCCGGGTTGGGCGACGCCATCAACGCCCACACGTCGTCAGAACTCGAGAACGTGCCCGGATCGACCGTGCCGTCGATCAGGTCGTACATCGTGCAGTTGTGGATGAAGTTGACCAGGTCGGTGCGGAGGTTCGGGTCCTGGAAGGCCACGCTGCCTGTCTCCCGGATGAGGCGGTTGCCGAACATCAGGCCGTTCTTCTCGTAGCTCAGTTCGCTCGGCAGGGCGCCGACCCCCGGGATGACCTGGAAGGCGGTCTCGAACAAGCCCGTGAGCGTGTGCCCGACCGTGCTGGTCACGCTGCCGAGGAAGGCCACGCCGAACGGAACGTTGGCCACCACCTTCACGGCGGAGCCCCCGGTCTTGTCGACGACGCCCACGGTCACCCGCGGCATGATGAGCACCGAGAACACCAGCAGTACCGTGGCCAGCCACTTCCAGCCCTGCAGCTTCTCTGGCGCGAAGGCGTAGGCCACCAGCGCCGCAATGAAACCGCAGAAAGCCACGGCGGCAACCGCCGCCATGTAGTCGCTGGAGCCATGGATGGCTGCCGCGGCGTTGAAGATGCCGAACAGGCTGTCGGCGTTCTGGTAGGCGTAGATCTCCCACATTGGGTGCTCCTGGGGAAGGGCCGACCTCCGGATTGCTGGCGCGGTGCCGGAAGGCGACGGTCCTGCCTGGCTCGGTATCAGCGGGCCTGGAAGGCCGCCTGCTGCCCGAGCATGTCCATCACGTGCTGGGGCATGCTGGACCGCAGTTGCCGCTCGAGCTGTTCAAGGTGGCTGGACACCGCGCGGAACGAGCCGACCTTCTGGTACAGAAGGTTCTTCTCCTGCGACAACTGCAGCAGCATGGCCTGGGCCCGTTGCCTCACCAGGTTGGCGCGATCGCGCTGGGTCTGCTGCAGGGTGTAGTCCTTGTCGAGGGCTGCCATGCCCACGCGAAGGTTCCGCTCCAGGAAGACGTAGGCGTAGTCGGCCGCGATCACGTCGCGGTACTGCGCGATCAGGCTGTCGGACAGCCCCGAGCCGGGGATCGTCGCTCCGATCGAGAGCATCTTGTAGACCGGCTCGGTGGTCTGGTTGACGAAGCCGACCTCGGCCGAGTTGTTCGGGATCGCCGTGCGCGTGGCGATCTTGTCCGCGATCGAGCGCATCATGGTCTCGACCCGGGCGGTGAAGGGCGTGTGGGTGTAGCTGGTGTTGAGCGTCACCACGTCGCAGTCGGTGAAGTTGTTGCACCGGAGCAGATGCTGTGTGACGTTGGTGCCGGTGCCCGCCGCCTGGCCGTACAGCAACTGGCTGATCGAGGTGATCGTCGGCGCGATGGGTTCGGGGTCACGCGCAGCGTCCTCGGGGTAGAAGATCACCGTGCCGACGATGCTCATGATGAGCTCGCGCTCCGGGTCGTCGAGAAAGGTGCCGGTGCGCTGCAGCGCCTTCCAGGTCAGGTTGCCGACGAAGGGCGCCTTGTTGCGGATGTTGGCATCGCCCGACGATCGGGCCGATGCCAGGATGCTGGGTCGGTCGGTCGCACAGCGGCGGCGCGCGGCATCCCGATCGGTCTCCAGGCCCATCTCGATGGCCAGATCGGAACAGGCCTCCTGCGAACTGAAACCCGCGGCTTCGGCGGCCGTGCTGACGATGGCCTTTGCGGTCTCGCAGGAATTGATGCGCGCGTTGTTGATCCAGGTCTCCAGGCCCTTGGCCCACTTGGTCAGCCCACCCAGCAGCGGCGAGACCGACTCCAGCGCCAGCTGGAACGCGATGCCCGGCAGCGCCGCGGTGATGTTGCGCAGCATGTTCTTGAACTCGGCCGCCGAGATGTGCGAGAAGGAACCGCCGAACACGTCGATGCCGCCGCAGCCGGCCCGCGCGCTGGGGAACTGGACGGCTGCGAGCTGGTAAACCTTGTTCGGCGCGCGCATGAACAGGTTGCCGCCGGTGTAGGTGTTGAAGGTCTGCCCACGAAACGCCCCCGGCGCGGTGTAGTTGCCGATGCTGCCCAGGCTGTTGAACATGTTGTTCACCTCGGTGTTCAGGTCGCCGGCCCGCAGTGACGCAGGCCCCAGGCCGAGGGCGCCACAGCACAGGGCGGCCGTCACTTTGCGGGGCAGGGAACGGTCGACGGTGTTGCGCTTCATTGCGGACTCCTCTGGATTCAAGTCGCCGAGTGGGGCGGCAGCTTTTGCATCAGCGCGGATCGACCATGCGGGCCTGCGCCTGCAGGTTCCGAGCGCCGCCCAAGGTCGGCGAGGTGGCGCTGTCGGGCGTGGCGGCGACGATCGAGATGCGCTCCACCAACTGCGCTTCGGATAGCACGCCGAAGCCGATCGGGGTGATCTTTCCGGTGTAGGGCTGGGCGAGGTAGACGGCGGGCACCTGGCTCACACGCAGCGTGGTGGCGATGCCGTTGTCGCGCCGGGCATCGGCGAAGCCTGGGATCGTGCCGCCATCGACGCTGATCGCGACCACCTTGATGCCGTGCCTCGTCTGGAAGGCCTCGAGCGTCGGCGCGAAGGCATGGCAGTAGGGGCAGTCGCTGCGGAAGAAGAAGAACAGGACGTGGTCGCGGCCGAGTGCGCTGATGGACTGGCTGCGCTGGGCCGTCTGCAACTGGTCGAACACGTCCAGGGCCTTGGCGTTCACCGGGCGCCCTTGGAGCGTGGGGTCGAGTTCCGGGCTGGCCCAGGCGATGCGCTGCGCCACGTCGGCAAAGGTCGATGCGCGCGACACCACCCGGGCCTCCAGCTCCATGTAGCGGCGCACGTTGGCTTCGGTCGGCCGCATGATGGCGATGTGGCGACGCTCCTCGAGGGCCTTCTGCAGACGCTCGAACTCGACGATCTCGGGGGGCTTGGCAGGCGTGCGACGGGCCGCAGCGGAGGCGCCTGATGCTGGCACCACCGGCCGCGGCGTGGAGGCGGGCGGTTCAGGCGGCGGGATCTCCGGCTCTTCGTAAAAGTGCCAGCCACGCCAGTTGTCGGACCAGTACGCTCGCCCGGAATCCTGTGACTGGGCGTAGACCATCGACACGGTGCCAAGCCCGATGACGAGCAAGAGGACGAGCGATAGGACGAGCCCGACGGGATGGGATGCCGGCCGGCGCAACCTCATGGGCGCCTCCTCACGACAGTGACTGCGGTGGCTGGCCATCGCGGCAGTAGTTGATGCCGAAGTCGATCGTCTGCCGCCGGGGCGCCTGCACACCGCCGGCGCCGTAGTTCGGCAGCTGCACGCCGTCCTGCCAGAAGCGCACGCTCAGACGGCTGCAGCCGGGCTGGGCATAGCGCTTCTCGGTGCGCACGTCGATGTGGATCGGCGTCGTTGCCTTGAACCGCTGCGAGATCGCGTCGGCCACCTCGCCGACGAGGACGCCGTGGGCCTTGCCGTCGGGTGCGTCCAGGGCCGCCAGCATCAGCTGCCTGGCATCGCGGACCGGCAGCCGTTCCTGGGCCGCAGCAGCCGCGGCGATCAAGGCCCAGGCGACGCCGGCCAGGACGGCGGGGGTGGTCATTGGCACTTCCCCTGGCCGTAGTAGCAGGTGGGAATGCGGCTGGCGCTGCCGGCCTGCAGCGCGCCAACGTTCGGCAGTGTCGGCACCAGCGACGCATAGAACTCCGACAAGTCCATTGCCGCGAAGTTGAGCGTCTGCAACTGGGCCACCGTGAAACCCGAACAGTCGGCGTTCTGCGCACCGCCCCAGCCCTTGCCGATCTGCGCGCGGCCCTGTTCATTGACGATGCGCGCCAGCATCGAGTTGAAGCAGCACTTCGAGGTGGTGCGCTCGACGCAGGACACGCACACGCCCAGGACCCGGAAGCAGGATGAGCACCAGGTGCCGATCGTGTGGCACAGCCTGGCGCCTTCCTTCATCGCCAGCTTTCCCTCGTGCTCGTTGCACGACATCATCGAAAGGACGATGTAGATGATCACCGCGATGGCTAGCGTCCAGGGGTCGAAGGCCACCACGATGCTTTCGCCGGCGTACACGGCCACCGAGCCTGCGGGCAGGGCGGCTCCGTTGACGGCCACCGTCACGCCGTAGGTCGTGTACGTGCCGCTGAAGCCACCGCCCATCAGCAGGGCCGAGATGCCCTGGTAGATGAACTGCTGGTTCTGCGAGTTCATCAGCACATCAAAGACCAGGCGCGAGCCGCCGCCGAAGATGCTCTGGTTGGTCATGCCCGCGCCCGCCCCGTCGGCGTAGCAGCAGTTCTTCAACAGGCGGTCGCGGCAGCGGTTCTCCTCGCCCTTGAAGACCTGCATGCGGTCTGCATCCAGGTAGATGCCGGCTTCGCGCCCGGCCTCGAGCATCGACATGCTGCGCGCGAAGTCCGGGTCGTTCGGCGCGCCGATGTCGAAGCAGTTGCCGCCCAGGCAGAAGACGTTGGTGGGGCAGTTGCTGCTGGTCGTGACAGTCTCTGCCGGCACGGGGCAGCTGTAACCGTCCTCGAACACCTCGCACACGCCGGTGACGGCATGGGCCTGCCGGCAGGTCGACGACTGCGGGGTGCAGCCTGCCGCCACCAGGGGTGCGCACTGGTCGGCCGACGCGCCGCCGCTGCAGGACATCGTGCTGGTGTACTCCCAGCAGCTGCGGGTGACGGCCACGCCATCGACGACCTTGGTCGCCGGGCCATCGGTGCAGACGGCTGGCGTGGGGGTGGTGCAGCGGCCACCGGCGTCCAGGCTCGGGCACTGGTCATCCCAGCGGTCGGCTTCGGTGACCGTGGTGGCCGGCCTCGTGTAGGACAGCCGCATCGTCGGGATCGGGCCGAATGCGGGGTTCGGCGTCCAGCCGATCACGGCCCGGTCGGTGTCGATGTTCCAGTAGGTGCCGCCCACCGTGCCCGTGATGTCGATGCCGGCGTAGGGCGTCCAGCCGGGCGCAGGTGCGTAGCACTTGCTGCCGTCCAAGACGGTGGTGGTGCAGCCGCTGTCGCCCTGGCAGACGGTGTCCTGGATGTTGTCGCCGCTCTGCGTGCCTGCGCGGCAAGCGGCGTAGACCTTGAGGAAGGGCTCGACGCTGGTGCAGCTGTAGCCGGAGTCGCCGCCACCCGTGCAGACCTCGGCGCGCTCCGGGGCCACCATCGCAGTCAGGCTGCAGGTCGATCCGCTGCAGCTCTTGTCAGCCACCCAGACGGCCGTCCGGATGGGCAGCCCGTCGATCATCGAGTAGGTGGTGTCGAGGACCGAGACGATCTGCGGGAAGACGACCGGCGTCGTCATGTCCACGTCGAAGAAGCTGAGCGGGTTGCCGTCCTGGGTGACGCGGAAGTGCTGTGCCGTGACGGCGCGGTCGGGCAGGCACTGCACGGCCAGACCGGTGCGGCCGGAGGCAGCATGGGCGAACCAGTCGCCCGGGTTGCAACTCGTGGTCCTTGTCGTGCTGACGGTCAAGCTGCGGCTGCAGCTGTAGTTGCCGACGCCGAGGTAGCGCAGGCAACTGCGCGGCTGCATGCCGGCGGGCACAGCGGTGGCCGTGGTGGTGCAACCGCTGTAGTAGGCGGCCAGGCTGCCCAGCTCGACCGAAGGCGTGCGGCCGATCGCGCGCGCGGCAGCAACGGCGGGGTCATAGGCGCCGATCGTCGGGCGCGGCGTGTTGGCCGAGGAGACGGCGCCGCGCTGCGCCTGGCAGAGCGGATCGGTGGGGGTCAGCGAACAGGCGGCCAGCCGCGCGCTGCCCTGCGACGACAGGTTGGGCTGGCGGTAGTGGCTGCGCTCGGGCGGCGTGGTCGTGTAGCCCGGTACCACGGCGGTGGCGCCGGGGGTGGTGACGCTGCCGCGCGCGACCGGGTTCGCGGACTGGCCTGCGGCGACACCTTCCTCGTGCGGGCCGGCGACGGCGGCGGTCTGCGTCGCCAGGAAGCAGACGGCGGTGACGCAGGCGACGAAGCGGCGGAATGGCGACGCGCGGCTCGCCGTGGATGGCGAGGGGACAGGGTGGTGGCTATTGGGGCCGGGCGGGGTGGGGGGAGGCACGCCCCATCGTCAGGCGTGGTCCTGGCGGCGTCTCGGGGAAACGGAGGGCGGGAGGGCGGGGTTTCGAGGCTGGGCTACCCCGTCGGCGAGCGGCGGGTCTGCACCGACAGCAAGCTAGGCCAAGGTGGCAGCTCCAGCCGCCGCGAACTCAAGGAGTTGACATTGTCAGGAATATTCGTCAACATTGCTGACATTGGAGATGTCCATGAGCGATGGCCCGTATCGAAGCCTGCCCATGTCGCGGGGATGGAAGCGACTGGCGAAGTTCGCGGAGAACGCGAACTTCGACCGCGCGGACACTTGCGCGGCGGCCAAACATGCGCTCTCGACCACCTGGCGCAACGAGGTTCCTGCTGCCATCGTCAAGGGCATCCGGGAAGTGTTTCTAGAGCGGGAACCGGGGCTGTTCTCCGACATGCGGCTTGCCCGGATCGATGCCGTCGTGAGTGACAACGCGGGCTACGGCCTGGGACGCACGTTCGGCGCCCACGCTTCATGTGTCCTCAGCGAAGGACTGACGGGAGAGACGGGCCTTGCTGAAGCAGCGAGACGGACGCTCGACACCTACAACGCCCGAGCAACCCGGCAGATCGAGGAGCACTACTGCCGCGAGGCTTCGGCGCGCCTGACGCGGCAGGTGCGTGAGCGCATCGGGCAAGCCGTCGGCACCGCTGACCTCGACGCCCTGGCCCGGCAATGCGCCGGGCTGGAACCGCGCGCGCGGCGCAGCAGCGTGCGCAAGCACGCGGATATCGACGAAGGAGTGGCATTGTTATGAAGCGCGAAGATCACGAGCCTTCCGCTCCCTCCTTGCGCGTAGATGTTGTCGAGGCCGGGGTCCGCGCAAGACGGGGCTGCCGACCCTGTGAGATCGGTGCTGATCTGGCGTTCTCGACGTGCCATCTGGAGAGCTACTGCCTCGCGCAGTGGGAGCCAGTCATCTTCGACGCACTGGTCGTCGCTGCGGCGGTTGAGTTCTGCGACCGCATTCAGCGGCGGCAGACGCAGCACTGGGGTCGCAACATCGAATTGCGCATCCCTGTCCACGATCCGGACTGCTGGAAAACGCCACCGGTGAGCGACAGCCTCAAGGATGCGCTCGACTTTCTGACTGGGGACTGCTGGGAAATCTCGTTCACTCCGCGCAAGTCACCAGCTTATGTGCCCCAGCAGTTTGCATTCGAGATGCCCGGCAATGCCCGCGCTGTTATCCCATTCAGTGAGGGTCTCGATTCGCGGGCGGTCGCGGGGCTGATGCATCGTGAGCTGGGTGATGGACTGATGCGCGTGCGGCTTGGCAGGAAAGAGTTTCTGCCTGTTGTGGAGCCGTCTGGGAAGAAGCAGCCATTCACCTCCATTCCCTACCGGGTCAAGCCGAAGGCGGGCGAATTCGTCGAATCGAGCGCGCGCTCGCGCGGCTTCAAATTCGCGACGATCAGTGGCATTGCCGCCTACATGATCAAGGCCGAGCGCATCATCGTGACGGAGAGCGGTCAGGGGTCTATCGGGCCTGTGCTGGTCGCGGTGGGAAAGGGTTACGAGGACTACCGCTCCTACCCGCTCTTCACGGACAGGATGGAGACTTTCCTCCATGCCTTGTTCGGGCACCGCGTCCGCTTCGACTTTCCCCGGCTCTGGAACACCAAGGGAGAAACGCTCGCGGCCTTTGCCAAGGAGTGCGCCGACGGCGCTTCGTGGAACAAGACGTGGTCATGCTGGCAGCAGAACCGGCATTCGTCGGTTGCCAGACAAAAACGCCAGTGCGGCATCTGTGCGGCCTGCATGCTGCGTCGGCTCAGCGTTCACGCCGCCGGTCTTGCCGAAGCAAAGGAAACCTACGTCTGGGAAGACCTCTCGGCGCCGACCTTCGAAGGCGGTGCGAGTGCCGCCTTTGAGCACATCACGAAGGCTCAACGCGAGTACGCCATCGCGGGTGCGCTGCATCTTGACCATCTGGCAACGCTTCAGAAGTCGCCCATGAACAAGGGAACGATTGACCTGACCGTCGCGCAGCTCAGTCGATCTCGTGGAGTCCCGCAAGACACTGTCCTTGCCTCGATGAACCGCCTACTGAATCAACATGAAAGTGAATGGATGGATTTTCTTGATTCCCTCGGGCCTGACTCGTTCGTCGCGAACTGGGTGGCACGGTCATGAGCGATTCCTTTTTGAGCCAGACCGCGCCTGCCGAAGTCGGTGAGCGGCTGCGCCTTGCCCGCGAGGCCGCGAACATCACGCAGAAACAGGCGGCCGACGCGATCTCAGTCGCGCGGACGACGCTCGTTGCGATCGAGCAAGGACAGCGGCGTCTGCGGATCGACGAGTTGCAGGAGCTCGCCAGGCTCTACCGCGTATCGGTGAACGCGATCCTGCGTCGCGAGTCGGTCCATGTAGACCTGATCCCGCGCTTCCGGAAGTTGTTTGACGCGAAGGACACTTCCGCTGCGGTGGCCACCGAACTGCTCGCCAGCCTCGCGCGCGCGGAAGTCGAACTGGAGAACCTGCTGGGCGTCAAGCGCGCGCGCAACTATCCGCCGGAGCGCCCCATTCTGCCGGGCGATGTGCGGGCGCAGGCCGAACAGGATGCGTTAGAGCTACGCCAGCGTCTGGGCCTTGGCTTTGCACCCATTGCCGACATCGTGACCCTGCTGGAAATGGAGCTTGGCATACGGGTGTATGCACGGCGCTTCGAAGGGT
Source organism: Ideonella sp. WA131b (assembly GCA_023657425.1). NCBI lineage: Bacteria > Pseudomonadati > Pseudomonadota > Betaproteobacteria > Burkholderiales > Sphaerotilaceae > Ideonella > Ideonella sp. WA131b. The sequence goes on along the minus strand of JAGTJW010000002.1, from coordinate 619,819 downwards.
CGGTCTCCGGTGTGTTCGTGTACGACGATACGCTGGGTGCCTGCATCCTCCTCAATGCGAATCATCCGCGCGATCGCCGCAACCAGACCGGCGGGCACGAGCTGGGGCACTTCATATCTGTCCGGCATCAGCCGGAGGTCCTGCATGCAGACGAGCCCGAGAACACGCGCGAGGAACGCTACGCCAATGCATTCGGGCGCTCCTTCCTGACGCCCGCTGGTGCGGTCCGGCAGAAGTTCCAGGAAGTGACGGCAGGTTCCACGCACCTAACGCGCCGCCACATCATCGTCATGGCGCACTTCTTCGGTGTTTCGCGTGAAGCCATGGTGCGGCGGCTTGAGGAACTGGGCCTGACCAGGAAGGGCACCTGGGACTGGTTCGCTGACAACGGCGGCATCACCGACGAGCAAGCCGTCCAAGTGCTGGGCGACCTGCGCACGCCGGATCGCCACAAGCAGGAGGCCGACAAGCCGACGACGATCCGCCTCAACCTGCTGGCTGCCGAAGCGTATCGCCGAGAACTACTTAGCGAAGGGCAGTTGGCGCGTCTACTTAACCTTGATCGCATTGAGCTGCGCGAAGTGCTGCAAGACATCGACCTGCAGGAGGATGAGGCCGATGGCGCGCCGACCCTCCTTACCTGAACCTCCCGCACTGCTGATTGCGGATGCAAGCGTCATCATCAACTTGAACGCGACGGGGTGCGCGGAGCAGATAGTCAGGGCACTGCCGCACCGCGTCGCGGTTGTCGATGTTGTGGTTGATGAGGTCGAGAACGGCCTGCGCAAAGGCCGACAGGACGCGATCAAGCTAGCTGCGTTGATCAATGCGAACGTTCTCGAGGTGGTAAAGCTCGGGCCTCAAGGATTGCTCTACTTTGAAGCCCTAGTGGTCGGCTCTGCCGGTGAGACCCTCGACGACGGCGAGGCGGCAACGATTGCCTATGCGGTGGAAGCGGGCGCGTGTGCCCTGATCGACGAGCGAAAGGCAAGGCGTCTCGCGGCCGAACGCCATGCCGCCATACCGTTGGGCTGCACAGCCGATCTGCTCGCGAGTGCTGAGTTCGAGCACGCCATTGGCGTGGCTGCGGTCGCCGAGGCTGTACACAATGCATTGATCTGTGCACGCATGCGCGTGCTTAACGTGCACATGGATTGGGTGGTGCAGTTGATCGGCGATGAGCGCGCTGCCGCATGCCTGTCCTTACCAGAGAGTGCTCGACGACAAGCGCGGGAGCGGCTGCGCGCGTCAAGCGCTGCGCCTCCAAGCACTTGATGCGATAGGCAATCGTCGCTCGGCGCTCGAGGCGAGTCGGCGGTCAGTGGCAACTTGGATGTGTAGCGGTCCTTGGCTACAGAGCGCGAAGGACTTTGGTCAGTCTCAAGCGGTCCGCTGGTGAGGAACGGAATGCAGCGCGGGGGCGTCACCTATCGCTTTGGCACAGCCGTCCGTTGCAAGCCCCCATTCAGGTGCCGAATCGCATACTTCAACGTCACATCGCCTGCGACCTTCGCGAACTGCTGCGACGATCCACACGCGCGGGAGGCGCAGGCCTCATTTGCGGTGCCGTTCACCGCCAGGACGAAGGTGGGAGTCCTGGTGATCCCATAGCGATCAAACGCTTCCGGATCGATCTGCACGGCTACGCGGCGGCTGCCGATCAGTGCCTGTATGCGGGTCACCGTGTCGCGGATCGATCCGTTGACCAGCCCTCGCAGCACGAGCGTGGCGCCCGCCCGGGCTGCCTGATCCACGAGCCTCAGGAGCGTCGCCTCCGGCATCGCAAAGCTCACGAAGATCAGCACCTTCGGCCCTGCCTTGCCCGGACTCATGCCCGCTGCCGGCGCGCCGGTCTGCAAGTCGAACCCCTTGGAGATCGCCTCAAGATCGATGGGCACGCGGGTCACCGGCTGCGGCAGGTTCTCGATGCGCGGTGCGCTCGGAACCGGCACCCGCGCCAGCTCTGCCTCGGTCGGCATGCGATGCTGCTGGCGCGCGCGCTCGATGTCGGCTTCGGTGACGGTTGGTGGCGTTGCCGGTGCCGCCAGCGCGGTGCCGGCAAAGTGCAGCGCTGCTATCCCGGCGCCAAGCGCCCCGCCAAGCGCCCGGCCGGGGAACGACGCCCGATCAGTAGCCCACACAGCAGTTCCTCTTCCGAAACAGCATGAACGCGAAGTCTTCGCCGCGCACCGGGTACTCCTTGCCGGCGCCCCAGACGATGGTGCTGCGGCCGAAGGGCTGGCAGCAGCGGCCGCCGTCCTTGGCGGTGTTGGCCACCGGGTAGGTCAGCTGCGTCTTGTAGGCGGTCTTGTCCATGGCCGGCAGGAAGTAGGGTCCGCACAGGCCCGGCCGGCCATGCCAGCCCCAGGCCAGCAGCTCGCGGTGCATCTTGGCGGTCAGGCGCTGGGCGAGCAGGGCGGCTGTTCGCACGCCGCCCATGTGGTGCGGCACGTGGCCATTGAGGGGGTAGATGCCACCCTGGCAGCCGGCGCACCAGAACATCTCGGCGATGCCGAAGCCCGCGGTCGCGGCAACGCAGTCGGCGGCGCACGCCGCCACGGCCACCGGGTTGGCGAACAGAACGGCCTCGGGGTTGAGGATCAGGTGTTGGCGTAGTTCTTCAGAACTATGTGCACTCCGCGGCTCATCGTTCTTCTGCCGCACCCCGTATAGCCACCGTGCGGATGTTCGCGGCGGCGCTGCGGGCGGACAGTCTCGTCAAACCCAAGACGAGTCCGATCCATGGCCACCACCACACCTCCCATCCCACGCCAGGCGTGGTCTGTGCTCATCGTCAGCACCATCGCCTTCACCGTGTGCTTCATGGTGTGGATGATGTTCGGCGTCATCGGCATTCCGCTGAAGAAGACGCTGGGGCTCAATGCGACCGAGTTCGGCCTGCTGACCGCGACGCCGGTGCTCACCGGCTCGCTGATCCGTGTGCCCCTGGGCATTTGGACCGACCGCTACGGCGGCCGCATCGTGATGACGCTGCTGATGGCGGCCACCGTGCCCGCGATCTGGCTGATGAGCTACGCCACCGACTACTGGCACTTCCTGGTCATCGGACTGTTCGTGGGCCTTGCCGGGGGTTCGTTCTCGGTCGGCACACCCTACGTGGCGCGCTGGTTCCCCAGGAGTCGCCAAGGCATGGCGATGGGCGTCTACGGCGCGGGCAACTCCGGCTCGGCGGTCAATAAGTTCGCCGCGCCGGTGCTGCTGGCCATCGGCGGCTGGACGCTGGTGCCGCAGGTGTATGCCGCGGTGATGCTGGGCACGGTCATCCTGTTCTGGTTCGGCAGCAGCAGCGATCCCAAGCACCTTGTGCCGTCGAACGTGAAGTTCAGCGACCAGTTGAAGATGCTGAAGGACCCCAAGGTGCTGAAGTACTGCCAGTACTACAGCATCGTCTTCGGCGGCTACGTAGCGCTTGCGCTGTGGATGGTGCAGTACTACGTGGGCGAGTTCGGCCTGTCGATCCAGACCGCCGCGCTGCTGGCAGCCTGCTTCTCGCTGCCGGGTGGCGTGCTGCGCGCCTTCGGCGGCATCTTGTCCGACAAGTATGGCGCTCACCAGGTCACCTGGTGGGTGCTGTGGGTCAGCTGGATATGCCTGTTCCTGCTGAGCTACCCACAAACCGACTTCACGGTGGTGACCGTCAACGGCCCCCGCACGTTTCACGTCGGCCTGAACGTTTACCTCTTCACCGCGCTGATGTTCATCCTGGGCATCGCCTGGGCCTTCGGCAAGGCCAGCGTCTTCAAGTACATCGGCAACGACTACCCCGACAACATCGGCACCGTCAGCGGCATCGTCGGTCTGGCCGGCGGACTGGGCGGCTTCGTGCTGCCGATCATGTTCGGGGCGCTGATGGACCTCACCGGCATCCGCTCCAGCGCCTTCATGTTGATGTACGGCGTGGTCTGGGTCTCTCTGATCTGGATGTACTGGACCGAAGTGCGCAAGACCGAAATGATGGGCACGAACGCACCGGCGTCGCCCTTGTCGCGCAGCTTCGCGCGCTGAAAGCACAAGGAGAAGATGCCATGAATGCCACCACGACGGCGGGTGCCAAGTCCGCCCCCAACCAGGCTCCCGGCCCCGACATCGCCGACTGGCGTCCGGAAGACGACACCTTCTGGAATGTTACGGGCAAGAAGGTCGCCTACCGCAACCTCTGGATCTCGGTACCCGCGCTGCTGTGCGGCTTCGCGGTCTGGGGCATGTGGGGAATCATCACCGTGCAGATGCTCAACCTGGGCTTTCCTTTCACCCAGGCCGAGTTGTTCACGCTGACGGCCATCGCCGGTATCTCGGGCGCCACGATGCGGATCCCGGCGTCCTTCCTCATCCGCCTGGCCGGCGGGCGCAACACCGTCTTCCTGACCACCGCGATGCTGCTGGCCCCGGCCATCGGCACCGGCATCGTGCTGCAGCACAAGGACTGGCCGTTGTGGGCCTTCCAACTGATGGCGCTGTGGTCGGGCGTAGGCGGCGGCAACTTCGCCAGTTCTATGTCGAACATCAGCACCTTCTTCCCGAAGCGGCTGCAGGGCACGGCACTAGGCCTGAATGCCGGCCTCGGCAACTTCGGCGTGACGACGATGCAGATCGTCATCCCGCTGGTGATGACGGTGGGCCTGTTCGGCGCCTTCGGTGGCGAGCCGATGGTGCTGGTGAAGGACAGCGGCTGGATCTTCGGCAAGATCGCCGCCGGCACGCCCACCTGGGTGCAGAACGCCGGCTTCGCATGGGTGCTGTCGCTCGTGCCCTTGTCCGTGCTGTGCTGGTGGGGTATGAACAACCTGAAGACGGTGTCGCCCGCCACGGGCTCGCCGCTGGTGGCCTTCGCCAAGATCACCTACCTGTACACGCTGGCCTTCGTGCCCGCGATCTTCATGCTGTGGCTGTACCTGCCCAAGCCCACCGGCCTGGGCGTGCTGAGCATGTGGGTCGCCATTCCGCTCGATGTCATCCTGGCGCTGCTGGTGATGAAGCTGGCCGCCTTCGGCGAGATGAAGGAGGGCGTGAAGAAACAGTTCGCGATCTTCAGCAACAAGCACACCTGGTCGCTCACGGCGCTGTACATCGTCACCTTCGGCTCGTTCATCGGCTTCTCGATGGCGCTGCCGCTGGCCATCACGGTGATCTTCGGCTTCCAGCACATCCCTGATGCCAACGGCGTGATGCAGCACGCGCTCAAGAACCCGAACGCGCCGTCGGCGCTGACCTATGCCTGGATGGGCCCCTTTATCGGCGCGGCCATCCGCCCCGTCGGTGGCTGGATCTCCGACAAGGTGGGCGGCTCCATCGTCACCCAGATCATCTCGGTGGTGATGGCCGGGGCTTCTGTCGCCGTGGGCTACGTGATGATGCAGGCCTACGGTTCGGCCACGCCCGAGCAGTACTTCCCGATGTTCCTGGGCTTGTTCATGCTGCTGTTTCTGGCCAGCGGCATCGGCAACGGCAGCACCTTCCGCACCATCGGCGTCATCTTCGATCGCACGCAGGCCGGCCCGGTGCTGGGCTGGACGTCGGCCATCGCGGCCTACGGCGCCTTCATCGCACCGGTGGTCATCGGCGCGCAGATCAAGGCCGGCACGCCGCAATACGCGATGTACGGCTTCGCGATCTTCTATGCCGTCTGCCTGCTACTGAACTGGTGGTTCTATCTGCGTGGCAATGCCTACGTGAAGAACCCCTGAAGCCAGGCAACGACCGCACGCATCGGCCACTTTCACGCCATGTCCAGCATGTCGATCATCCGCCACTGGAACCCCGAGGACCGCGGTTTCTGGGACCGTTCCGGCCGCGTGGTGGCCCGGCGCAACCTGTGGGTGTCGGTCCCTGCGCTGACCCTGGCGTTTGCGGTGTGGATGCTGTGGTCGGTGGTGGTGGTGTACCTGCCGGCAGCAGGATTCCGCTACAGCACCAACCAGCTGTTCTGGCTGACGGCGTTGCCCGCCTTGTGTGGCGCCACGCTGCGCATCTTCTATGCGTTTGCGGTGCCGATGATCGGCGGGCGGCGATTCACCACGCTGGCCACGGCCAGTCTGCTGCTGCCCGCGGTCGGCATCGGCCTGGCAGTGCAGGATCCGAACACGCCTTTCGAGTGGATGGTCGTGCTGGCTCTGCTGTGTGGCCTGGGCGGCGGCAACTTCGCCAGTTCGATGGCCAACATCAGCTTCTTCTTCCCGAGTGCCCGCCAAGGTTATGCGCTGGGCCTGAACGCCGGGCTGGGGCACCTGGGGGTCGCGCTGGTTCAGCTGCTGGTGCCACTGGCCATCAGCGCAGGGGTGTTCGGCCTGTTTGCAGGGCCTGCGCAGCAGACAGCTCAGGGGCCGATGTGGCTCCAGAACGCGGGCTTTATCTGGGTGCCGCTGATCCTGGCCAGCACCGCAGCGGCCTGGTTCGGCATGGACGACCTGGCCGACACCCGCGCCGGCATGGCCGAGCAGGCGGTGATCTTCACGCGCAGGCACAACTGGCTGATGTGCTGGCTGTACCTGGGCACCTTCGGCAGCTTCATTGGCTTCTCTGCCAGCTTGCCGATGCTGGCGCAGAGCCAGTTTCAACGGGCCGATGCGTTGCACCTGGTGTGGTTGGGTCCGTTGATCGGCGCCGTACTGCGCCCGTTGGGAGGCTGGATGGCCGACCACTGGGGCGGCGCGCGGGTGACCTTCTGGATCTTCGTGGCGATGGCTCTCGCCGCTGCAGCTGCGCTGTTTTGCCTGCCCGCGACGGACACCACCGGTCAGCCAGTGCAGGGCGGCAACTTCCCTGGCTTCCTGGCGGCCTTCGGCGTGTTGTTCGCCGCATCGGGCATCGGCAACGGCAGCACGTTTCGAATGATCTCCAGCCTCTTCGTGGCCGAACGGGTGCAGCGTGCCGGGGGTCTGCCATCGGACCAGGCGCTCGCGGCCAAGGAAGGCGCGGTCGAAGCGGCCGCAGCCCTCGGCTTTGCGAGCGCCATCGGCGCCTACGGCGGCTTCTTCATCCCCAAGAGCGTGGGCTCTTCGCTGGCGATGACGGGCAGCGCATCGGCTGCGCTGGCGATGTTCATCGTGTTTTACCTCTCCTGCATCGCGCTGACCTGGTGGGCCTACAGCCGCCGCAACGCTCCATACCCCTGCTAGTCCGCACCAGCAGACGACATCTTCCAAGGACGACAACATGAGCCACTTTCTGGACCGCCTCACGCACTTCTCGCAGCCCAAGGAGACCTTCTCTGGCGACCACGGGCTGACCACCGGTGAAGACCGCACCTGGGAAGATGCCTATCGCAACCGCTGGGCGCACGACAAGATCGTGCGCAGCACGCACGGCGTGAACTGCACCGGCAGCTGCAGCTGGAAGATCTACGTCAAGGGCGGCATCGTCACCTGGGAGACGCAGCAGACCGACTACCCACGCACGCGCTGGGACATGCCCAACCACGAGCCGCGCGGGTGTGCCCGCGGCGCCAGCTACAGCTGGTACCTGTACAGCGCTAACCGCGTGAAGTACCCGATGGTGCGCGGCCGCCTGCTGGAGCGCTGGCGCGCGGCGATGAAGACGGCGAAGACACCGGTGGACGCCTGGGCCACGATCGTCGAAGACGACGCGGCGCGCCGCGACTACCAGAAGGTGCGCGGCATGGGCGGCTTCGTGCGCAGCAGCTGGGACGAGGTCAACCAGATCATCGCGGCCAGCAACGTCTACACGATCAAGAAGCATGGCCCCGACCGCGTGATCGGCTTTTCGCCGATCCCGGCGATGAGCATGGTCAGTTACGCCGCCGGCAGCCGCTACCTGAGCCTGATCGGTGGCGTCTGCATGAGCTTCTACGACTGGTACTGCGACCTGCCGCCGGCCAGCCCGCAGGTTTGGGGTGAGCAGACCGACGTGCCCGAAAGTGCCGATTGGTACAACAGCACCTACATCATGGCCTGGGGCAGCAACGTGCCGCAGACCCGCACGCCCGACGCACACTTCTTCACCGAGGTGCGCTACAAGGGCGCGAAGACGGTGGCCATCACGCCCGACTACAGCGAGGTGGCCAAGCTGGCCGACATCTGGCTGCATCCCAAACAGGGCACCGACGCGGCGCTGGCCATGGCCATGGGCCACGTCGCGCTCAACGAGTTCTATTTCAAGGAGCGCAGCCCGTACTTCGACGATTACGCGCGCCGCTACACCGATCTGCCGCTTCTGGTGATGCTCAAGGAGCACACGCTACCCGACGGCACGAAGACCCTGGTGCCTGACCGCTACCTGCGCGCCTCCGACTTCAACGGCAAGCTGGGCCAGGACAACAACCCCGAGTGGAAGACGGTGGCCTTCGACACGAATGGCCGCGCCGTGCTGCCCAACGGCAGCATCGGCTTTCGCTGGACGCCCGAAGGCGGCGTCGACCAGGGCAAATGGAACCTCGAGAACAAGGAGGCGCGCCACGGCACCGAGGTGAAGCTGAAGCTGTCGGTGATCGAAGATGGCGAGCAGGTGCATGAGGTCGTCGACATCGGCCTGCCGTACTTCGGCGGCGTGAGCACGCCGCACTTCAAGTCGAACACCCAGAACGGGGAAGTGAACTTCGTCAGGGTGCCGGCCGTGCGCCTTCGCCTGGGCAAGGAGGGTGAGCATCGCGAGGCCTTGGTGGCTACGGTTTTCGATCTGCAGGTGGCGCAGTACGGCATCGACCGCGGACTGGGTTCTGGTGCCAAGTCCTATGACGACGACGCCGCCTACACACCCGCCTGGGCCGAGAGCATCACCGGCACACCGCGCGACCAGATCATCACGGTGGCCCGCCAGTTCGCCGAGAACGCGCACAAGACGCACGGCAAGAGCATGGTGATCATCGGTGCGGCGATGAACCACTGGTACCACGCCGACATGAACTACCGCGGCGTCATCAACCTCTTGATGATGTGTGGCTGCATCGGCCAGAGCGGCGGCGGCTGGGCGCACTACGTGGGCCAGGAGAAGCTGCGCCCGCAAACCGGATGGACGGCGCTGGCCTTCGCGCTGGACTGGATCCGCCCGCCGCGGCAGATGAACAGCACTAGCTTCTTCTACGCCCACACCGACCAGTGGCGCTACGAGAAGCTGGGCATGGAAGAGATTGTCTCGCCACTGGCCGACAAGGCGCTGTATGCGGGCAGCATGATCGACTACAACGTGCGCGCCGAGCGCATGGGCTGGCTGCCCAGCGCGCCGCAGCTCAAGACCAACCCGATGCAGGTGGTGGCGGACGCCAGCGCTGCCGGCATGGACGCCAAGGACTATGTCGTCAAGGCTCTGAAGGACGGCACGTTGCAGATGAGCTGTGAAGACCCCGACGCGCCGCAGAACTGGCCACGGGTGCTCTTCGTCTGGCGCAGCAACCTGCTGGGCTCGTCGGGTAAGGGCCACGAGTACTTCTGCAAGCACCTGCTGGGCACCGAGAACGGCATCCAGGGCAAGGACCTGGGCAAGGACGACGCCAAGCCCAGCGAGGTGAAGTGGCACGAGGAAGGCCCGGTCGGCAAGCTTGACCTGGTGGTCACGCTCGACTTCCGCATGAGCACCACCTGCCTTTATTCCGACATCGTGCTGCCTACCGCCAGCTGGTACGAGAAGAACGACCTCAACACCAGCGACATGCACCCGTTCATCCACCCGCTGAGCGCGGCCGTGGACCCGGTGTGGCAGAGCCGCAGCGACTGGGAGATCTACAAGGGCTTCGCCAAGACCTTCAGCGAAGTCTGCGTCGGCCACCTGGGTGTGGAAAAGGAGGTCGTGCTCACACCCATCATGCACGACACCGCCGGCGAACTGGCCCAGCCCTTCGAGGTGAAGGAATGGAAGAAGGGCCAGTGCGAGCTGATCCCCGGCAAGACCGCGCCGCAGATCATGGTCGTCGAGCGCGACTACCCGAACGTGTTCAAGCGCTTTACTGCACTAGGCCCCTTGATGGACAAGCTGGGCAACGGCGGCAAGGGCATCGGCTGGAAGACCGGCACCGAAGTCGAACAGCTCGGCCAGCTGAACGGCAAGACGCTGACCGAGGGCGTGACGAAGGGCATGCCGAAGATCGTGACCGACATCGACGCCTGCGAGGTCATCCTGCAGCTGGCGCCGGAGACCAACGGCCACGTGGCGGTGAAGGCCTGGCAGGCTCTGGGCAAGCAGACCGGGCGCGACCACACCCACCTGGCGCTGTACCGCGAGGACGAAAAGATCCGCTACCGCGACGTGCAGGCTCAGCCGCGCAAGATCATCAGCAGCCCCACATGGAGCGGCATCGAGAGCGAGACCGTTTCGTACAACGCCGGCTACACCAACGTGCACGAGTACATCCCCTGGCGCACGTTGACCGGCCGCCAGCAGTTTTACCTAGATCACCCGTGGGTGATCGCCTTCGGCGAGGGGTTCAGCAGTTACCGCCCGCCGGTGGACCTGAAGACCACGGCCGGCATCCACAACATCAAGCCGAACGGGAACAAGGAGATCCTGCTCAACTTCATCACGCCGCACCAGAAGTGGGGCATCCACAGCACCTACAGCGACAACCTGATGATGCTGACGCTGAACCGCGGCGGCCCGGTGGTGTGGCTGAGCGAAGACGACGCCAAGCGCAGCGGTATTGAAGACAACGACTGGGTCGAGGTCTTCAACATCAACGGCGCCATCGCGGCGCGGGCGGTGGTGAGCCAGCGCGTGAACCCCGGCATGCTGCTGATGTACCACGCGCAGGAAAAGATCATCAACACACCCGGTTCGCAGATCACCGGCGTGCGCGGTGGTATCCACAACAGCGTGACGCGCATCGTGCTGAAGCCCACCCACATGATCGGCGGTTACGCGCAGTTCAGCTACGGCTTCAACTACTACGGAACCATCGGCACCAACCGCGACGAGTTCGTGGTGGTCCGCAAGATGGCCAAGGTCGACTGGCTCGACACCCCGCTGGGCGACGAACGCGCCGAGATCGTTCAAGCACAAGGAGAGTCCGCATGAACCCCCACGCTCGCTGGCGCTCGCTGCCCCCCGAGGGGGCTGCCTTCCTCGAACAAGTTCTGCGGGAGGCCGCATGAAGATCCGCGCACAAGTCGGCATGGTCCTGAATCTGGACAAGTGCATCGGCTGCCACACCTGCAGCGTGACCTGTAAGAACGTGTGGACCAGCCGCCCCGGCGTCGAGTACGCCTGGTTCAACAACGTCGAGACCAAGCCTGGCATCGGATACCCCAAGGAGTGGGAGAACCAGGACAAGTGGAACGGAGGCTGGGTGCGCAAGGCCGACGGTTCCATCGTTCCGCGCCAGGGCGGCAAGTGGCAGTTGCTGATGAAGATCTTCGCCAACCCCAATCTGCCGCAGATCGACGACTACTACGAGCCCTTCACCTTCGACTACGACCACCTGCAGTCGGCGCCAGAGATGCAGCATGCGCCCACCGCGCGGCCACGCAGCCTGATCACGGGCAAGCGCATGGAGAAGATCGTCTGGGGCCCGAACTGGGAAGAGATCCTGGGCGGTGAGTTCTCGAAGCGTTCGAAGGACAAGAACTTCGACGACATCCAGAAGGATATCTACGGGCAGTTCGAGAACACCTTCATGATGTACCTGCCCAGGCTGTGCGAGCACTGCCTGAACCCGGCGTGCGTGGCCTCCTGCCCGTCGGGCAGCATCTACAAGCGCGAGGAAGACGGCATCGTCCTCATCGACCAGGACAAGTGCCGCGGCTGGCGCATGTGCGTCAGCGGCTGCCCTTACAAAAAGATTTACTACAACTGGAAAAGCGGCAAGGCCGAGAAGTGCATCTTCTGCTACCCGCGCATCGAAGCCGGGCAGCCCACGGTCTGCAGCGAGACCTGCGTGGGCCGCATCCGCTACCTGGGCGTGCTGCTGTACGACGCCGACCGCATTCAAGAGGCGGCCAGCGTCGAGCACGACAAGGACCTGTACCAGGCCCAGCTCGACATCTTCCTGGACCCGCATGACCCGAAGGTGATTGCGCAGGCCCGGCTCGATGGCATCCCCGACAACTGGATGGACGCGGCACGCAACAGCCCCGTCTACAAGATGGCGGTGGAATGGAAGGTCGCGCTGCCTCTGCATCCCGAGTACCGCACGCTGCCGATGGTCTGGTACGTGCCGCCGCTCAGCCCCATCACCGCAGCGGCGAATGCCGGCCACGTGGGCACCAACGGCGAGATCCCGGACGTCAACCAGCTACGCATTCCGGTCAAGTACCTGGCCAACCTGCTGACAGCCGGTGACACCGCGCCGGTGGTTCGTGCACTGGAACGCATGCTGGCCATGCGTGCCTACCAACGCACCAAGCACGTGGACGGCACGGCCAATCACGCCGCCATCGACCAGGTGAAGATGAGCGTGAACGAGGTGGAAGAGATGTACCGCGTGATGGCGATCGCCAACTACGAAGACCGCTTCGTCATTCCGACCACGCACCGCGAGTACGCCGAGAACGCCTTCAACGTGCGCGGCGGTTGCGGCTTCAGCTTCGGCAATGGGTGCAGCGAGGGCACCACCGAGACCAGCCTGTTCGGCAGCGAGAAGAAGCGCACCATTCCCATCACGGCAGGAGTTTGAGATGAGCTTCTTCAACACCTCACCGACGACCGCCACCAAGACGCTGCGTATGCTGGCCCACCTGCTGAGCTATCCCGACGCCGAGTTGCGCGCGCACCTGCCCGAACTGAAGGCGGCGCTGCACGATGAGCGCGCGCTCAGCGGCCCGCGCCTGGCCGAACTGGACGCCCTGATCACACGCCTGTCCCGCCGCCGCCCGCTGGACCTTGAGGCCGATCACGTCGAACTCTTCGACCGCGGCCGTGGCACCGCGCTGCACCTGTTCGAGCACGTGCACGGCGACAGCCGCGACCGTGGCCCGGCCATGGTGGACCTTTGCCAGACCTACGAAGCTGCGGGTCTCTTTCTGGCGCCGGGCGAACTGCCTGACCACCTGACCGTGGTGCTGCAGTACGCATCGACACAGCCCCCGGCGCAGGCCAAGGCTTTCCTGGGCGAGATCTCGCACATCCTGCAGGTGATCTTCAGTGCGCTGTTGCGTCGTGAGGCAGCGCATGCCTGCGTGCTGGCCGCGCTGCTCGACCTGGCCGGTGAGAAGGCGCAGGCCGTGGCCGTGCCGCCCGAGCCTGAGCTGGACGAGAGCTGGGCAGAGCCCATGGCCTTCGACGGCTGTTCCACCCAGGGCCAGGCGCGGCCCGGGCAGCCGCAACCGATCCAGATCGTGCGCACGCCCGTGCGCACTGCCACCCCCCTCACGCCGGGAGCGTCCGCATGAACACCCTCCACAACTTCGCGTTCAACGTCTACCCGTACCTGTGCCTGGCGGTGTTCTTCATGGGCAGCCTGGCCCGGTTCGACCGCGACCAGTACACTTGGAAGAGCGACAGCTCGCAGCTGCTGCGCAAGGGGCAGCTGCGCTGGGGCAGCAACCTGTTCCATGGCGGCATCCTGTTCCTGTTCTTCGGCCACCTGTTCGGGCAGCTCACGCCGCACTGGCTTTATGAGATCTTCGTCGCCGCTTCTCAGAAGCAGTTGATCGCGGTGGTCGCTGGTGGCGTGGCCGGCCTTGTCTGCTTCGTCGGGCTGAGTCTGCTGCTGCACCGCCGCATCTTCGACGACCGCATCCGGCTGACCAGCCACCGCACCGACCTGGCCATCCTGGTCATCCTGTGGGTGCAACTGGTCATCGGCTTGTCGACACTGCCCTCCTCGCTGCACCATGTGACGGAGCCGACCACGATGCTGCGCCTGGCCGAGTACCTGCAGGGCATCGTGCTGATGCAGCCCAATGCGGCATTGGTGGCTGGCATCGAATGGCACTTCCAGGCGCACATGCTGCTCGGCATGACCATCTTCCTGCTGTTCCCCTTCAGTCGCTTGGTGCATGTGTGGAGCGGCTTCGGCACGCTGGCCTATCTGGTACGGCCGTACCAGATGGTGCGCGCCCGCCGCTTGAACGTGCCGGCCAATCAGACCCTGCCCCGTCGCGGCAGCTGACCCTGCTGCTCCCAATCGCCGAAAGCTCAGACCATGAACACGTCCACTCCTGTTCTTCCCCAGGTCAATGGCGTCGTGCTGTCGTACCCCAACGAAGCGCTGACGACCGAGACACTCAGGCAGCGTGCCTGTGCCGAGTTGCTGCGGCAAGCCGCCATTGAGGCGGGCCTGCTGGCTGCCGACGATCCGCTGCCCCTGGGTGGCGCCATGACCGAGGCCGCCAGCACCGCCATCGAGGCCCTGCTGGACCGGGAACTGCACATGCCCGAACCGTCGGATGAGGCCTTGCGCCGTCACCACGCGGCCCAGCGTGGCCGCTACGCAGTGGGTGAACGTGTGCAGCTGCGCCACGTGCTGTTTGCCGTCACACCGGGCGTGGATGTCAATGCACTGCGCCAACGTGCCGAGGCCTGCCTGTTGGATGTGCGCTGCGCGTCGCCCGGAGGCCAGGACCGCTTCGCCGTAGCGGCGGCTTCCACGTCCAACTGTCCCAGTGGTGCGGATGGCGGTGCCTTGGGCTGGCTGACCACCGACGACTGCGCGCCCGAGTTCGCTCGCGAGATCTTCGGCAAGCCCGAGGTCGGCGTGCTGCCACGCCTCGTGCACAGCCGCTTCGGGCTGCATGTGGTGGAGGTGCTGGCGCGCGAACCGGGCCTGGACCCCGCGTTCGAAGCGGTGAAGTCGGCCGTGGCCCAGGGGCTTCGGCAGCAGGCCTTTGCCACCGCGTTGCGTCAGTACCTGCAACTTCTGGCCGGCGCGGCCACGCTGACGGGCGTGGACCTGGAGGCGGCTGAATCGCCTCTGGTCCAGTAGCTCGGCTTCAGCCCTCAAACCCATGCCCGACGAACTGCTGCAGCGCCTTCAGCGCTTCCAGACGGACGCGTTCCCGCAGCACCGCTCGCACTTCCGGCTGCTGGTCGACGATGGTCAGCACCCGATGACACTGTTCATCGGCTGCAGCGATTCGCGCCTGGTGCCTTACCTGCTGACCGGCGCCGGTCCGGGTGAGTTGTTCCTGGTGCGCAACGTCGGCGCCTTCGTGCCACCGCACGACCAGAGCCAGGGTTTCCATGGCACGGCGGCGGCCATCGAGTTCGCCGTCCTCAACCTGTCAGTCAAACGCATCGTGGTCTGCGGTCACAGCCACTGCGGCGCAATCCGGGCCTTGTATGGCGATGTCTCACCGGCGGCCAAGCACCTCTCGCAGTGGCTGGAACTGGGCCGCGAAGCCGCCTTGCCCGTGGCCGAGCCGGGCCCCGATGTGCTGCGGCGCACCGAGCAACGTGCGGTGGTGCTGCAGCTGGAGCGGCTGATGGACTACCCGATGGTGCGCGAACGTGTCGAAGCCGGCACGCTGGCCCTGCACGGCTGGCATTACGTCATCGAGGATGGCGAAGTCCATGTCTTCGACGTGCAGCGCGGCGGCTTCGTGCCGGCGGCAGAGGCGGAGAATGCAGGTACCGGTCCCTATGTGGCACATCTGCCTGAAGACGTCGCCGGGGAAGATTCCACGCGACTCTGAAAGGCACACCATGTCGCAGCCGCACGCAGTCTCTGGGGATGTGATCGATATCCGGCCGCTTGGGGCCGCACTGCACGAACACGTCACTTCTGCCTTCTTCAAATCCGCGCAGCTTGAGCTGGTTCGCCTGGTCATGCCTCGCGGCAAGGTGATGCGCGAGCACCAGGTAGCCGGCGAAATCACTGTGCTGTGCATCGAAGGGGTGATCGAATTCAACGTGCACGGGCTCACCAGCAGGCTTACGCCCGGCGATCTTGTCCACCTGCATGCCGGCGAGCCGCACTCGCTGCAGGCCCTGTCAGACGTTACCGCGCTGCTGACGATCTGCCTGGCACGGCCGTGACACCACGTCGATCCCTCCGACCCGCACGTCGACCCCCGCAACGAGCTGCATTTGCCTGACTGCATCCATGAATATCACTCACTTCAACGACCTGATTGCCGGCGCCCTGGCACAAGCCGAGCCCCAGCGGCTTCTTCTGGTCTTTGCAGGCGCGAGCCTGCCCGATAACCCCACGGCCGAGCAGCGGGCGCGTTTCGAGGCCGGCGAGGGCGGCGAACTCGCGCCCTTGATGTGCGTGGCCAAGGACCCGGACGACCTTGCCGACTTCGACGCGCTGGTCCAGGAAGGCGCAACCCTGGGCGCTGACTGGGCGCTGGTGTTTGCCGCCGCCCTGGCTGGCCGGGCAGGGCGGCCCCCCAGCGAGAGCCAGATCGACGCCGCACTCGAACGCATGGTCCAAGCCGTCAAGTCGGGCGAGCTGTCGCGCCTGGTGCCCTTCGACCGCTCTGGCGAGACTGTGCAGCTCGGCTAGCTGGCTGCAGTGCGGTGGCGTCGCCATGAACGCTCTGTCGTGCTGCCCGGAAATCAAACACCTCCACATCACGCTCGTCGCCGCGAGCGGCCTGCTGTTCGCCGTAAGTGGTGTGGCCGTACTGGCGGGGCAGAACTGGGCGATGCGCAAGCCGTGGCGCTGGCTCAGCTATGGCATCGACACCTTGCTGCTGGGCGCGGGTGTCACCCTGTGGATGACGCTGGCCATCAACCCGGTGCACAGCCCGTGGCTGGCCACGAAGCTGATGTTGCTGGTGGTCTACATCCTGCTCGGCTCGCTGGCCCTCAAGCGCGCGCCGACTCCGGCAGCTCAGCGCCTCAGTTTCGTAGCGGCGTTGGCCGTGTAAGGCTTCATGGTGTCGGTGGCGTGGACCCACCATCCGCTCGGTGTCCTGCACAGCCTGGCAGGCGCGGGGCCTTGAGACGGCCCGTGGCCATCCGCCGTGGCAAGGCCCAGATCGCCTGCGTGTAGCCCCGCTGTGCCTGCGCTTGGCACAGCGCCTGATCGAACACGCTTGGCCAGCGCCAATGAGTCGTCCGAAAGTGCGAAGCGGCGCACAGCGGCCACGTGGCTGACGGCTGTAGCGGGAAGGGGTCCGCTGGTGGATGGTGAACCCATGCGAAGCGGTCGGGCTTGACGACGATCAAGCGAGAGCGTGAGAGCCCAGTCCGTTTCAACCTGACCACAGCCGTACCCACCCGGTGAAGGATCTGAGTTGCAAGGCGCGGCAATATAGATGCACACTCTGTGCATGTTTATTGACTCCTGCGTGACATCGGGCGATCCGGCGTGCGGTTCGGCACGCGCTTCGCGCCACGAGCTGTTCGGTCCCCCGCGCGATCGCGGCCGCCGTGCCGGAGCCACGTCATGAGTGTCTGTGAGCAGCGCCCAGACGCCGCCAGCGACCTGCTCGACCAGGCCTGCCGACACCACCTGGAACCGCTGCGGTTGCGCGGGCGCGCGCTCCTGCCCATCGTGCAAGGTGGCATGGGCGTGGGCATCTCGGCGCACCGCCTGGCCGGCAGCGTGGCCGCGCTGGGGGCCGTTGGCACGATCTCCTCGGTCGACCTGCGCCGGCATCACCCCGACCTGATGGAGCGCACTCGCGAGCTGGCCCCCGGTGCGGCGGCTACGGCGGCCGCCAAGGTGGCAATCAACGAGGCCAACCTCGAGGCCCTGGAGCGCGAGATCCCCGCCGCCCGCGTGCTGGCGGGTGGCCACGGTCTGCTCGCCATCAACGTCATGCGCGCCGTCAGCGAATACGGCCCCTCGGTGAGCCGCGCCCTCGAGTGCGGCATCGATGCAGTGGTGGTGGGCGCCGGCCTGCCGCTGGACCTGCCCGATCTGGCCCGTGACCACCCGCAGGCGCTGCTGGTGCCCATCCTGTCCGATGCACGCGGCGTGCAGCTCGTGGTGCGCAAGTGGGAACGCAAGAAGCGCATGCCCGACGCCATCGTGATCGAGCACCCGCGGCTGGCTGTGGGCGCCGGTGCGAACGTGTTGAGTTCTGGCCGGTTTCGAAATGCTGAGGGGATCGCGGAGGGAGTGGCGTGATGCCGGCGCTGACGCGGCACGCAGTGGATGCCGGCGTGCTTCAGATCTCGGCGTGTGACTGGCCGCGGTAGCTCTTGCCTTCGATCACGACGGTCTCGACGTGGTGCAGCAGCCTGTCCAGGAGTGCCGAGGCCAGGGTCGCGTCGTTGTTGAAGATCCCGGCCCATTGCTTGTACGGGCGATTCGTTGTCAACAGCGTGGTGCCGCGCTCGTAGCGGTGGCTGATGATCTGGAACAGGCAGTCGGCGCCGAACTTGTCGATGGGCAGGTAGCCCAGCTCGTCGATGCACAGCACCTCGGGCTTGACGTAGGCTGCCAGCGCCCGCTTGAGGCCGCCGGCGGCCTGCGCGGTGGCCAGCGTGTTGATGATGTCGATGGCGCCGGTGAACAGCACCGAGTGCCCGCGCTGGCACGCTGCATAGCCCAGGGCCGTCATCAAGTGGCTCTTGCCCAGGCCGACGCCGGAGATGAACACCACGTTGGCGTGCCGGGCCACGAAGTCCAGGTGGAACAGGTTCTGTATCTGCGGCCGGTTGATCTTGGTGGGCCAGTTCCAGTCGAACTTGTCGATGGTCTTGAGCACGGGGAAGCGGGCCTGGCGGATGCAGCGCTGCACGCGTCGGTCCTCGCGCTGGGCGGCCTCGCCGTTGAGCAGCTCGGCGAAGTAGGCCAAGTGCGACCACTGCTTGTCGGCGGCGGCCTTGGCCAGTGGCTGGTAGTTCTCGCGCATGAACGGCAGGTTCAGCGCGGTGAGCTTGGCCTGCGCGGACAGGGCATCGGGGTGGGCGTGGCGTGCTCGCATGGTTGTCGCTCCTTCACTCACGGTCGTAGATGGACAGGTCGGGCGCGGGGATCTCGATGTCGAGCAGGTCGGCACTGCGGGTGAGCTGCAGGGCGGCGGGCTCGGCCCCGATGCGCCGGCGCGCGGCCAGGATGTGGGCGATGTACTCGGCGCTGAAGGCCTGCAGCTCCAGACCGTCGTCGATGGCGCGCTCGACGGCCTCGCGGCCGTGCATCTCGGCCAGGGCGAGGATCTGGCGCAGGTGCACCCGGGCGTTCACACGCCGGGCCTCCAGGCCCTCGCGGTAGGCTTGGGCGCGCGGCGACAGGGCCAGGAACTGCACCAGCAGGCGTTGCTCGCGGGCGCTCTTGCGCTGCTGGGCGAGTTGCTGGGCGTGCTCGGCAAGCTCGAAGTCCTTGTTGCGCTGCATGCTTCGCGCGTGGAGCGCGACGAGTTGGTCGTGGGCATAGATGCACAAGCGGTCGGCCCAGGCCTTCAGGGTCAGGCGTTGACCCACATGGCGCGAGGGCACGGAGTAGGTGTTGGAGTCCAGCGCGACGCGGAACTGCTTGTTGACGCTTGCCGTGCGCACGCGTGCGAGGTCGAACCCGACGGGGTTGAGCCGCTTGAGGCGGGCGCGCTCTTCCTCGAACATGTCCACGGGTCGGCGCTGGGTGGCGCCGTGCACGCGCACGTCGGCCACCGTGTCCACCCACAGCTGCGCGGCGGGCTGCACGGCGCTGAAGTCGATGAACTCCTGGCCGGCCAGGAAGTTCTTCTTCACGTAACCCACGCCGTTCTCCACGCGTCCCTTCTCCCAACCCGAAGCCACGTTGCAGGGGGTGATCTGGAAGCCCCAATGGCGCGAGAAGTCGAGGTACTTGGGGTTGAACACCGGCGCCTCACCGACCAGGCGCTTGAGCACGGCGGACTTCAGGTTGTCGACCATCAGCCGCGCGGGCACTGAACCGAAGGCGGCGAAGGCGTTCTCGTGGCAGGCCAGGAAGAACTCCATCTCCTGCGACACGGTGAACTCCAGGTACATGCGCCGGCTGTAGCACAGCACCATCACGAAGAAGCTCAGGCGCCGGCGCGTGTTGCCCACGGCGACG